>JBCDEF010000084.1:0-11537 GCA_039179915.1 Planctomycetota bacterium
CAATGGCCTGTTCCGGGCTCGATCGCCTGGGCCTCCGGGCTGATCCGCGCGTTCAACGTGCTCTCTTCCGGCGCGACCAGAAGAACCTCGCGCCCAACGCGCCGAGCGACTCGGCGCGCCGGAACGACCCGCGGTTCGCCGGTCTCGGCGGGCCGGCCATCCTCTGCGAGAACGTCGAAGGGTCGGACATCCCGCTGCTGATCAACGCCTACGGCAGCTACCGCCGGATGGAGATCGCCCTGGGCTGCAGCCCCGGCGGGTTCGACGCGATCGGCGACCGCATCGGCGAGCTGGTCAAGCCCGAGCCGCCGAGGTCGCTGTCGGACGCGATCGCCAAGGCCAAGCAGTTCGCCCCGCTGCTGAAGATCGGCCCGAAACGGACCCGCGGGCCGGGCCGGTGCCAGGAGGTCGTGCTCCGCGGCGATGAGATCGACCTGGCGCGTCTGCCGATCATCCGGTGCTGGCCCCATGATGGAGACTTCGCCGCGGTGGGCTACCCGGCCGGGGTGAACGACGCGGTGCCGGGGCTGGGCCACCCGGGGATCGATGCGGCGACCTGGAACGAGCACTACCGCGGGCGGTACATCACGCTCGCGGGCATCCACACGATCCATGCCGACGACGCGGGCGAGCGCAAGCCCTCGTCGCACAACATCGGGATGTACCGCGTCCAGCTGCTCGGCAAGGACCGCGTGGCGATGCACTGGCACATGCACCACGACGGCGCGAGCCACTGGCGGAGCTGGAAGAAGCGGGGGGAGCCGATGCCGGTGGCCATCGCGCTCGGTGGCCCGAGCGTGCTGCCGTACGCCGCGACCGCTCCGCTCCCACCGGGCATCAGCGAGCTGCTGATGGCCGGCTTCCTCCAAGGCGGCGGGCTGCGGCTCTGCCGAGGCGCAAGCGTGCCGCTCTGGGTGCCGGCCGACGCCGAGATCGTTATCGAGGGCTTCGTCAATCCCGACGCGGGCGCGATCGGCTACGACCCGCGGACCGACGGTCCGCTCGGCGAGGGCGCGGTCTTCGAGGGGCCTTTCGGCGACCACACCGGGTTCTATTCGATGCCGGACCGTTACCCGATCGTCGAGGTGACGGCGGTCACGATGCGCCGGAAACCGATCTATCCGACCACGGTCGTCGGCCTGCCGCCGCAGGAGGACTACTACCTCGGCAAAGCGACGGAGCGGGTCTTCTTCCCGCTGCTCAAGACACTGATCCACGACATCGAGGACTACGACCTGCCGATGTTCGGCGCGTTTCACAACTGCGCGTTTATCACGATCGGCAAGGCCTACCCGCTCCAGGCCCGGCGGGTGATGCACGCGGTCTGGGGCGCCGGGCAGATGGCTTGGACCAAGACGATCTTTGTCGTGGACAGCGATGTGGATGTGCACGACACGCTCGCGGTGCTTCGCGCCGCCAGCGAGCACTGCGACCCGTCGCAGGACATCGAGCTGGTCCGCGGCCCGCTGGACATCCTCGATCACGCCGCGCCGTTCCTCGGCGGGGGAGGAAAGCTCGGGTTCGACTGCACCAAAAAATGGCCCGGCGAAGAGCCGGGCTCCGCGGGCACGCCGACCGAACCCCGGGTGTTCGAAGATCGAGAAGCATGCGCAGCCGACGCCAGATCGGTCGACGGCGTCACCGACGCGGCCATGCCCGCCGAGTCGGGCGGCTGGCTGTTCGTCTCGACCGAAGCGAGCACCGGTGAAGCCGTAGACGAGCTGGCGGACCGGGTGCTCGAAGCGGCGGGGGGCCGGGCGGCGTTCGTCGTGCTCGTGGGCGCGGGCGTCGACGTCCGTTCGCCCGACGAGGCGATGTTCCACTGGGTCGCCAACGCCGACATGCTTCGTGATGCACGCGTGGTCGGGCGGACGATGTGGTTCGACGCGACGCCGAAGCCGGAAGGTGCCGATGAGGGCGAGCGCCGCGGGATGCCCGTCCGCCCCTGGCCGCCGCTGCTCTCGATGGACGCGGCGGTCGCCGAGCGGGTCGGGTCCAGGTTCGGCGATCGGTTTACTCCGCCGCCACCGGCTTGAGTTTCTGCTCGGGCTCAGGCTCCGGCAGCGCAAGCTCCATGAAGTTCTCGCTGATCGCGGTGACGAGGTCGGCCTTGAGCGCGTAGGAGCCCCGGACGGACTCGCCGGTCCGGAGACCGTTGCACAGCACAACGAACACGGCCGTCCGCCCGCTCTCCGGGTCGGTGACGTAGCCCGAGAGGCAGCGGACGTGGTTGATGGTGCCGGTCTTGGCGAAGACGCGTTGCTCGAGCGGCGCGATGCCCAGCCGCCGCTGGAGCTTGTCGCGGAGCGAGGGGAGGGTCTGAGTGTATATGGGCCAGACCTCGTCGTTGCCGCGCATCGCGGTGAGCCAGCGTGCGAGTGTCCGCGCGGTGATGCGGTTCTGCCGCGAGAGGCCCGACCCGTCGCGAACAACCGTTGTGGATGCGGCCTCGGCGCCCAGCGTGTCCGCGATGAGCATGCGCAGCACCGCGGCCCCGTTCGCCCACGAGCCGGGCTCGCCGGTGATCGTCCTGCCAAGCAGCTTGAGCAGCGCTTCGCTGTGCAGGTTCATCGAGTCGTAGTTGCAGCGGTACAGCACCGGTAAGAGCGAGCTGGACACCTCACCGAGCAGCCGGCGGGCCGACCCGAGGTCTTCCATCTCGCCGGCGAGCCTGACGGGGACGGCGTCTGAAAGCCCGGCGCGGTCGGCCAGCAGGCGGCCCGCGTTGAGCGCCGGCTCCTGCATCGCGACCCGTATCGGCGCGCTGGTCCGCGTCCGGATCCGCCCGCGGAGCACGAACCGGTCGTCGCCCCCGGTCCGCTGGACCCAGACCGCGTTGCGGCCCTTGGAAACGGCCTGCGCGCGGCTCTCGATCTGGATCCAGGGCGAACGCGGCTCGAGGTCTGCCGTCGCGCCGCCCGCCGAGGGGCTCGGGTAGAACTCGAAGACGTTCGCGTGCACGCTGACCCCCTGCACCGGCGCGCAGTACCAGCGGTCGAGCTGGTCCCGCGGCCAATCCGGATGCACGAGCTCGCGGTCGAAGACCCGGTCGTCGATGATCAACTCGGAGACCGACGCGCCGGGTTGCGAGAGCAGGCCCGGCAGGCCCCGCAGCAGCCCAACGCCTTCGACGGCCTGCTCGGCGCTCGCGCCCGGGGCATCCGCCGCGTTCCGATCGCCGAGGATCGGGTCACCGCCGCCCCGGAGGACCACGCGGCCGCGCTCATCGATCAGCAGGGCGGTCCGGAATCGGTAGTCCGAGCCGAGAATTTTGACCGCGGCGGCCGTGGTCAGCAGCTTCTGGTTCGATGCCGGCGCAAGCGGTTCGTCGGCCCGGTGCTCGAAGATGACCCGGCCGGTCAGCCCGTCGAGCACGGCCACGCCCGCGACGCCAGACGCACCGAGCTCGGCCCGATCGACCGCGCGGCGGAGCTCCGCGGCCATCTGCGCCGACGACGCCGACGCGAGCAGGGCCAGCACGCACAGGCACGCCGCCCGGGCCGCGAAACCGAGACTCCTCTGGGCCTTCCTCACGACTTCACCTCCGTGTGTGTCGGGCATCGGCCGGGCTCGTTCCGTCGGGTGCCGCGCCGTGTCGGGGTATGCTAGCGGATGATGGGCACGGAAGGAGACCCACCCGATGACGCTTCCCGACCGTCTCGCGAGCGATGCGCAGATCTTCGTGGTCGACGACAACGCTCAGAACCGCGAGCTGATGGCCGCCTATCTCGACGAGGTCGGCGGCAGCGTCCGGCTGTTCGTCAACGGCGTCGAGGCGCTCGCCGCCTGCGACAGCGGCATGCCCGACCTCGTCCTGCTCGACATCATGATGCCGGGCACGAGCGGGTTCCAGGTCTGCGAGCGGCTCCGGGCTCTGCCGGGAGGCGCCGGGATCCCGGTGCTGATGCTCACGGCGCTCAACGAGGTCGCCGACGTCGAGCGCGCCATCGAAGCCGGCGCGACCGATTTCCTGATCAAACCCGTCAACCGAGCCGAGCTGCTGACACGCGTGACCGCGCTGCTCGCGGTCCGTTCCGTCGCGAACCGGACAGACCGGGCGATCGCCGACCTGCGGTCGCTGGCCTGAAGACGCGGCCGTCCTCCGGCCGCTACTGCAGGCAGAGCGGGCCGGCGGCGCCCTGGTTGAAGTTCACGATCCAGGAGAAGAAGTCGCCCACATCGACCTGGCCGTCGCCGTTCTGTTCGGCGCGGTAGTCGCCGGTGGTAAACGCGTTGACCCACGCGAAGAAGTCCCCTGGCTCGACGATGGCGTCGCCGTTGACATCCGCGCAGAGCCGATCGATCTGGCATTCGTCCGGCTGGCCGTCCAGGTTGATGTCCTCCGACGTGCCCTGGGCGATGTCGTCGGCGTCCTGGATGCCGTTGCCGTTGCAATCGACCAGGGGCGGCTCGGTCTCGCCGGCCTGCACCAGCAAAACGACCGCGTACGACTCGTCGAGCGTGCCCGGGGCGGTGTCGAACGCGCCGTCCTGATCGGCGTCGTAGGTGATCACGGCAGAGATCGCGGCGGCGCCGAGCGAGTCGATCGCCCCGGGCTCGGCCGACGGGTAGCCGGTGTGTGTCGCGCTCTGGGCCCCGAACCCGTCCGGCGAATCGCCGAAGGCCAGCTGCTCCACCCGGTAGTCGAGGCCCGTGCCGCCGCTCGGGAGCACATCGCCCGTGCCCAGCAGCAGGTCGATCTCGTACGACAGCGTCACCGGCTCGTAGACCGCGCGGAAGAGACCGACGCGCGTTGCGTCGTCGGGCGTGCCCATGACGCCGTCGTCGCCGAAGTCGACAAACGGGGAGACGAACGCGGCGTTGCCCGCGGCGTCGAACGCCACACCGCTGATCGAGACCCCGGCTGCGTTGCCCGGGAACGCGTCGGCCGTGGTCAGCATGCCTCTCGCCACGCCCTGGTCGTCGCGGACGGTCTTGCCGAGCCCCGTGTCGCTGTTGGTCCACGCCGCGAGCGTCCAGGCCTGGCTGCCGGCAGGGTCGGCCGGGTCGAACCGCAGGACCGCGATGCCCGATCCGCGGCTTGGCTCCCCGTCGCCCGGAGCGGCGGGCACGGTCGTGCCGGTGCACGACACGCAGGCGATATCGACCACGCCCGCGGCGAGCACGCTGCCATCGGCAGCGGCCGTGACCGCGGCGGCGCCGGAGGCCGCCTCGAACGGCCGATCGTCGCCGCCGGCCGAAAAGGCCGAGATGGCCGCCCCTGCGCCGCCGAACGGATCGGCGGGGTCATCGATCATCGCCGGTGCTTGAAACGTCGCGACCGAGACGGGCGTGCCCGTTGCGTCGAGCCCGAAGACCGCGAGCGCGTTCGGGATGCCGTCGGCGCCGCACTGCAGCCCGACCGCTGTGGCCACGCCGCCCAGCGGCGTGATCGGTGCGACGCCGAGCGAGCCACGCTGCGTCTGGTTTGGCAGCAGGCCGACGAAGGCGGGGTCGGGGACCAGATGGTCCGTGCCCACGGCCGCGAAACCGGCTCCCGCGAGCAGCGGCGAGGTGTTTGGGCCGAACGCCGCGTCGAGAATCGATGAGGGCGCCAGCAGCACGCCGCCGATCGGGTTGGTGCCCAGCGGGTCGGATCCATCGAAGACCACCGTGGTCGCGGCCGCGTCGGCGGCCCCGGCATCGCTGAGCGCGTTGACAGCGGCCGTGTTTCGTGCGGCCGAATCGACCCGGATGACATCCTGACGGAGCACCGCGCTCGGCCCGGTTGCGCCGACGCCGTCGAGCCGCAGGGTTGCGTTGAGTGTGCTGCCGATCGCCGAAAGGCTGATACCGGCCGAAGAGTCGGCAGCACCGTCCGGGCTGCTGGATCCGACGACGATCCGGTCGACGTACACCCGATCCCTCGCGGCCGGGTCGAAGGTCACCAGCGCGGCGACCGCGTTGCTCTGGCCGCCGTCGGCGTCCGCGAAGCCGATCGCGAGGCTGGACAGCGCCCCCGCCGGCAGATCGAGCATGACGCCCGGATCGTTGTTCGGCCCGACGCCGGCACCGGCGGTCGACCACTGCGCATAGGGACCGACCGCCAGGCTCGCGGGCTCGATCAACCGGCTCACTGCAACGCTGCGCAATGCGCTGCTGCGGAGCGTCCCGGTCGGGGACAGCCTCGCGCTCGATTTGAGCACCGGCGCTACGCCGAGCGGATGGCCCTGGGCCGAGGACACCGGGGCAAGATCGACGACGAACCGCGTGGCCTGCCGCGAGGTGTCGTACGCGCTGATCGCGTCGCCCGGGCCCAGCTGATCGAGCGAGACGCTGTCCTGACCCGCGGCAGCACCCGCAAGGCTCAGCACAAGCATCGCGGGAACGAGACGGGAGCGTGCGGCGATCGGCGGCATTTGCGGCATGGACATGTCCCTGAAAAGGTCCCGGTGCGGGAGGCAGATCGAGCGAGCAAAGATCGCGGGGCCGGTGAGTCCGGGCCAGCGGGTTGTGCCGCGGCAGGGTGCACGAGCACCGACCGCGACCAACCAAGCAAGCGTACCACGCTTCTGGGCGATGACGAGCCGTTTCGGCCGACCGGGCGCCCCGAAATGGCGTCACGACACCCGACAGGCCGCCCAATCCCCCCAGCCCACGTGCGGCCCTATGGACGCGTCAGGCCCCCGGCGTTCGCCCGGACGGATCGGGAGGGCCATCGTGCCCCATGATGGCGGCCAACCGGCAGGCCAGGTCCGTATTCGATCGGGCCAGGGCGATGTTCGCCGAGAGCGTCCGCCCGCCGGAGACCGTGTGGAGCCGGGCGAGCGTGTCGGGCGTGACGTCCCGCCCGATAGCAGCGGCTGCGCTTGTCTCGGCCTCCGCGAGCCACGCGGCCCATTCGTCGGGCGAGACGGCATCCGCTTCGGGGATCGGGTTGGCCACGAGCACACCCCGGCCGGTCCGCTCGAGCTCGGCCGTGAGGAACGCGGCGAGGTCCTCGGCCTCGTCAAACGTGCCGTCGACGCCTACCGGCGGATCGGACTCTCGCGTGTAGAACGCCGGGAACCGGTCGGTCCGGAAGCCCACGACCGGGACGCCGAGCGTCTCGAGCGCCTCGCGCGTCGCGGAGACATCGAGCAGGTTTTTGCAGCCGCTGGCGACCACGGCGACCGGGAACCGCGACAGCGCGAGCAGGTCGGATGAGACATCCAGCCGCGCCCCGTAGCCGCGGTGCACGCCGCCGATCCCGCCGGTCGCGAACAGCGGGAGCCCCGCGGCCGCCGCGAGCTCGATCGTTGCGCTGACCGTGGTTGCCGCGTCGCGGCCCGCGTGCATCGCCAGGCCGAGGTTCGAGGTGTTGACCTTGTCAACTCGTTCCGCCTCGAGCAGCCGCAGCACCTCGCCGTCGGTCATGCCAACGGTCGGGCGCCCGGCTGGCAGACCGACGACCGCGATCTGCACGCCGCAGCGCTCACCGATCGAGATGGCATCGCGGTAGAGGGCCTGGGCGTGTGGTTCGGGCAAGCCGTGCGCGAGGATGGTGGATTCGAACGCGATCGAAGGCCTGCGGGTCCGGTCGATCACGTGCATGCAGGATCCGCCAGAAGCACGGGCCGGCCCGTCAGGACCGGCCCGCGAATGGAATCGTGGTGGTGCCGGAGCGTCAGACCATGTCCTTGAGGGCCTTGAGCGGCCGGACCTTGACGACGTTCCTCGCGGGCTTGGCCTTGAAGATTGTGGGCTCTTTGGTGAACGGGTTGATGCCCTTGCGGGCCTTGGTCGCGGGCTTGCGCTGGACAGTAACCTTCATCAATCCCGGCACGTTAAACGTGCCCGCGTTTCCCTTCTTGAGGTCGGCGGCGATGAGCGTTCCCATCGTCTCGAAGACGGCGGCGACTTCCTTCTTGGAGATGCCGACGTGCTCGGCGATCAGCGACTGGACCTCGCTCTTGGTCCGGGGCTTGCCCTTGGCGCCGGTGATCCGGGCGGGCTTGGGCGCGGCGGCGGTGCGGGTCGCTGTCTTCTTGGCGACGCGCTTGGTCACCTTCTTGCGTGCCGTGCTCGCCGCGCGGCGGGGGGCTTTCTTGGTCGTCCGTGAGGCCGTTTTCTTGCGTGTGGTCTTCTTTGCCATCGTTGTGCTCCCGCGGGGCGATCCTCACCCCGGCCGTGTTTTCCAGGGCGGGTTCTACCCGCGTGTTGCTTCGTCCGCAAGGGCTATCGGGCGGCAATGCCAAAAAACACCGAGAAAAACAGCAAAATAGCGCCGCCGACCGGTCATGCCCGGCTTGCGACACCGACGCACGAGCTTCAAAAACAGAAGAAAAGCGGCCTCTCGGCGTAGTGTCCGGCATGCAAACGACAGCCGACACCGTGGTGATCACCCGCGCCGTTCCGGGCGAACCGGTCGAAGTCTCCGGCGCGACAGTCCGCCACGGACCGGCCGAAGCCGCCACGCGGGCGGAACTGCTCGCGATGGTCCCGGGCGCTCGGGTGATCGTCAGCATGTTCTCCGACCGGATCGACGAAGAGGCGATCGATGCCGCCGGCCCGGGGCTGGCGGGCGTCTGCAATTTCGCGGTTGGCTACAACAACATCGATCTGGACGCCTGCCAGCGGCGGGGGGTCGTGGTGACCAACACGCCCGACGCGGTCACCGAGGGCACGGCGAACATCGCGATAGGGCTTCTTCTGGCCGTCGCGAGGCGGATCGTCGAGGGCGACCGCATGGTGCGGACCGGCGGCTGGGCGGCGGCGGCGCCGCTGGCCATGGGCGACATGCTCGGGGTCGACCTGGCGGGCCGGACGCTGCACATCATCGGGGCGGGCCGGATCGGGTACGCGACGGCGCTGCGGGCCGCGGCTTTCGGCATGAGGGTGATCTACTCCAGCCGCCGCCCCAAGCCCGTGTTCGAGCAGGCCCCGCTGGCGGCCGAGCGCGTCGCTCTTGAGGATGGGCTCCGGCGTGCGGACGTTGTCTCTCTGCACACGCCGCTTACGGACGAGACCCGCCATCTGCTCGACGCGCGCCGGCTCGCGATGCTCAATCCGGGTGCGATCGTCATCAACACGAGCCGCGGCCCGGTGATCGACGAGGCGGCCCTCGTCGATGCGCTGCGGGCCGGGCGGCTCCACGGGGCCGGGCTGGACGTCTTTGAGGATGAGCCCGAGTTGTGCGAGGGGCTGGCGGAGCTGACCAGCGTGGTCATGACGCCGCACATCGGCAGCGCCGAGCATCGGTGGCGGCACGAGATGACCCGGATGTGCGAGCGGGCGGCCGCGGCGATCATCGCGGGCCGGGAGCCCGAGCACCGCGTGATCTAGCGTGGGTGTGCCCGTGCCTGCTCTGGTTTGAGCAGCTCATCGGCGTGAGGGGAAGGCTGTCTCGCCGAAGTGCAGGTCGAGGTACCGGGCGACGTAGTCCACGATCGACTCGGCGCGGGGGATCTCGGGGTTGCTGGTGTGGCCCAGCGGCTCGAACCGCATCCCCTTGAACCGGGCGACCGCTTCGGTGATCGGCAGGCCGTGCTGGATCGAGAGGCTGAACGCCCTGCAGAAGGCCTGGCACATGCCGCTGAGTGCGGAGCCTTCCTTGCTGATCTTGAGGAAGATCTCGCCGGGCCGGCCGTCGGGATAGAGCCCGATGGTGAGATAGCCCTCGTGGCCGTCGATGGCGAACTTGTGTGTGACCGATTCGCGGGTGGCGGGCAGGGCCTGTCGGGTGACGATCATGGGGGGCGATTCCGGGTTTGGGTCTCGTGAGGATGGCATGCTTGAGGTGATCAAGATATCGGCGTCGGCCGCGGGTGGGCGTGAAGTTGGGCACGATTTCCGGCCCTACGGGAGCCGATCGGCTTGCTCTGCGGCTCTCGGCTGCCGATGATTTCCCGATGGACCGGTCAGGACAGACTGCCAGATCGAAGCCGGCCGCGTGGCTCCAGCCGAGCGGCGTGACGCTGCTCATCGCGGTGTCTGTGCTCGCGTCGGCCTCGACCGGGCTGCAGAACGCCAAGCGGTTCGCCGACACCGGCGTGTGCTTGGTCCACGCGTTTGTCTCGACGAGCTCGGCCGTCCGCGCCCCGGAACCGGCGCCCGGCGGCCTTGCTCCGGGTTGGTCCCACCGGCCGGCGGGCCGCGGTGCAGAGCCATCTGGTATCAATGCGTGTCGGCTCTCCGGGGCCGCTCGCGCCGGCCTGCTCGACCTGCCCCCGCCGGCCGCTGCCTGATCGACCCCGTGCGGCACACCGCCGCGCCCATCCGAACCCATCGATCGAGCAGACCACGCGGCGGCGTATCCGACCCCGCGACACCCACCGAGTAACGAGAACATCTCATGGCAGGCAGCAACCAGGGCATCCCCGTCGTCGGGCCACTGCTGAACAAGCTCATCGGCTCGCGGAACGACCGATTCGTCAAGCGGTATACCTCACGCGTTGAGCGCATCAACACGCTCGAGCCGAGCATCCGGCCGCTCACCGACGCCCAGCTCCTCGAGAAGACCACCGAGTTCCGAGACCGGCTGGCCGACGGCGGCGACGAAGACCAGATCATGATCGAGGCGCTGGCCGTCGCCCGCGAGGCGATGGACCGCAACGTCGGCATCCGCAAGATCTTCAGCGATGAGCATGGCTTCGACGCGAGCAGGCTTCCGGACAGCGTCCGCGGTCTGTTCGACAAGACCAAGGCGGCGATCGACGCGGCGGAGGCCCGACAGCCGGCCGACGATCTGCTCGGCGGCACCGAGCCGATCCCCGCGTGGGTCTGGACCGAGATCCCCAACGAGCTCTACGACGCGGTCCGCGAGCTGTACCCCGAGTCGCGGCCGCCGTTCCGGGCTCGGCCGTTCGATGTCCAGCTCATCGGCGCGATGGTCCTGAGCCAGGGCAAGATCTCGGAGATGAAGACGGGCGAGGGCAAGACGATCGTCGCGCCGCTGGCGGCGTACTGGGCGGCGCTGCGGCAGATGAAGGTCCACGTCGTCACGGTCAACGACTACCTGGTCCAACGCGACCGCGACTGGACGTTCCCGTTCTTCCGCGGCGTGGGGCTGACGGTGGGGGCCATCCACCCGCAGCACATGCAGCCCGAACAGGTCAAGCGGGATATGTACCTGTGCGACATCGTCTACGGCACGACCAGCGAGTTCGGGTTCGACTATCTGCGTGACAACATGAAGCGCCGCGTGGAGCAGCAGGTGCAGCGCCGGCGGGACCTGGCGATCGTCGACGAGGTCGACAGCGTGCTGATCGACGAGGCGCGGACGCCGCTGATTATCTCGGGCCAGGCCCACGACCAGCAGCCCCGCTACGACATGGCCAACCAGCTCGCCCGCCACCTGCGCGACAAGCAATCGCCGTGGCAGGAGCAGGAGGACAAGGTCCAGGCCCTCCAGGAGCGGATCAAGGGCCTCGAAGGCGACATCCGCCAGGCGAGGGACAAGTCGGGCGTGCCCGAACTCCAGAAGCAGCTGGCCGAGGCCAAAAAGCAGCTGCCGGGCATCGAGCTTGAGCGTGACCAGCACGTGCAGTACTACGAGACCGTGCCCGAGCGGAAGCAGGTGCACCTGACGCACGATGGCATCGCCGAGGCGCAGCGGC
>JBCDEF010000085.1:0-11502 GCA_039179915.1 Planctomycetota bacterium
GCACCGGTCCGGCAGCGCCGAGCGCGCCGGACGCCGGTGAGGACGGCCCCTGGTCCGCGGGCTTCGGAACGCCGGCGGGCTCGGAGCGGATCGCCGGCGCGGCCGAGGCGCTGGCTGCGGCGCAAGAGGGCCGGCTGATGATCCGGGTCGTCTCGGCCGACGGGCGGGCGGCCCGCGCGATGGTCGAGTCGATCACGACCCAGCCGAGCGTCTCCCGCGTCGCGGTGCTCGAGGGCCGGATGCACGATGTCGAGGCGGAGCGGTTCGTGGCGGCCGTGCCCGCCGACGAGCCGGTGGTCTACGCCAGCAGCCGTATCACCGGCCGGGGCCTGGAATCAGACGATGAGCCGGACCGCGGGCCGCGGCGGCTGGCGTCGGACGCGTACATGCTCGAGGTCGAGCCGACCGAGCGGGGCTTCGCGCTGCTCCTGGCCGGCCTCCGCCGCGATCCGGGGGTCTTGGTGCAGCTCGTGCGGACGGGCGAGCCGGTGACGACTCCGGGCGGGGCGGGCGACGCGGTCTGGTTCACGCGGCCGACGCGGGACTGGCAGCCGCGGATCGCGGCCCCGGTGCTGGTCGAATCGCTCGGGGCGCCGGCGTCCGGCCGCGGGGACTGAACCCGACTGAACACGGCCGGGCCCTCGGGCCGATAGCATCCGCGCGGCACGCCGCCGGAGGCCCTCTCGATGCACCTGCTGATCCTCGGTCGCGGCGAGACCACCGCCACACCCACCGGGCACCAGGTGCAGGGCTTCCGCATGCACGCCGACGCCCTCCGCGATCGGCTCGGCATCACGTTCGACCTCCGCCGCGTCGCGTCGTTGGCCGACATCGAACGCGAGGCGGACGCCCCCGCCGACCCCGAGAGGCGCACGCACCCCGACGCCGTTGTCGTTCTGCCCCACTGGGGCGACGACCCGGGCGAGCTGGCCGAAACCCTGGGCCGGGTGCGCGCGGCGACCGGCGCGAGGCTGGCGCTGCTGGACTACTACGCGCCGACCGCCTCGCCGCACTTCGGCGTGCTGCCCGCGGTCGATCTGTACATCAAGCGGCAGACGCTGCGCGACCCGGGCGCCTGGCTCGCGCCGACGCCGAGCGGCTTCGCCTACGCCGACTTCGTCGCCGACACGTGGGGTTTCGATCTCGACGGCTGGTCGTTCCGCAGCGTGCCGGCGCAAGAGGAACTGCCGAAGATCGTCAGCGGGTGGAATCTGGGCGTGGCGTGGCGGTACCGGTCTTTGGTCCGCAAGCCCGTGCCGCCGCAGGCGCTTCGGCCGATCGCGGTAAACCGGCGGATCGGGACGATCAACCGGGCCGGCAAGACCGAGTGGTACCAGTTCAGCCGTGGCAAGCTGGTCGAAGCGGTTGCACCCGTGACCGATCGCGTGCTCACGACGGGGCTGGGGCGGGTGTCGAGCCGGCGGTACTACGCGGAGCTGGCGCTGAGCAAGATGACACTGAGCCCGTTCGGCTGGGGAGAGGTCTGCTTCCGCGACTACGAGGCGGCCGCGCTCGGCAGCCTGCTGATCAAGCCGGATATGGGCCACCTGGTGACCAGCCCGGATATCTATGTGCCGGGCGAGACGTACGTGCCGATCCGGTGGGACTTCGCCGACGCGGCCGATGTGGTCGATGAATATCTGCGCAAGCCGGCGGAGCGGAAACGGATCGCGGCCAACGCCCGGGCGGCGCTGCGGGGCTATTTCGACCGCGGCGGGTTTGTCGCTGATGTCGAACGGACGACCGGCCACCTGGGCGACCGCTAACCGGGAACCGATTCGGCCTGGCCCTGGGCGTTCGCGCCGCGTTTGGCATCGAAGAGACGCTTGGCCTCGCCGGCGACGTAGAAGCTGCCGGTGACGAGGATCAGGTCATCACCGCCGACGGCTCGGGCGGCGGTGTTGACCGCGTCTTTGACGGTCAGCTCGACCTGGGCCATGGTGCCGGTCAGCTCGGCGAATCGGGCGGCGAGTTTGTGTGGGTCGGCGGCGCGGGCGCTCGTGGCGCACCGCGCGAAGACGACTTTGTCGGCGACGCGGGCGATCTCTGTGAGCATGCCGTCGGTGTCTTTGTCGCCGGCGCAGCCGAAGACGACGACCATGGAGTCGTATCGCTGGTAGCTGCCGACGGTCTCGACGAGGGCGCGGATGGAGGCGGAGGTGTGGGCTCCGTCGACGACGATGCGCGGGGCGTCCCAGACGGGCTCGAGCCGTCCGAGCGGTTTGACGGCTTCGAGGCCGCGCGTGACGCCGAGCTCGGTGATGGGCGCGCCCCGGTCGGCGAGGGCATCGAGTGCTCCGAGCACGAGGCCGCAGTTGCGGGCCTGGTGCTCGCCGGCGAGCGGGACGGCGATGTGCTCGAAGCTCATGCGCGGGCCGGCGAGGCCGATGCGGTAATGCGGGCCGTGGTCGGCGTCGGCCTCGAACCGCTGGCTGTAGTCCAGGTCGCGGCCGAGCACCGCGAGCGGCGCGCCGATGCGGTCGGCGACTGCGGCGATAGCCTCCATCGCTTCGGGCTCCTGCTCGAGGGTGACCACGGGCACGCCGGGCTTGCAGATGCCCGCCTTCTCGCGGGCGATCGCGGCGTGGGTCCCGCCGAGGATCGCGGTGTGCTCGAGCTCGATCTTCGTGATGACGCTGACCGCGGGCGTGATGACGTTGGTCGCGTCGAGCCGGCCGCCCAGGCCGACCTCGATGACCGCGACATCGACCGCCTGGCGGGCAAAGTGCAGGAAAGCCATAGCGACAGTGGCCTCGAAGTAGGTCAGCGTGCCGCAGTCCGGTTCGATCTCGGCGCCGGCCTCGAGGATGGTCGCCAAGAGCCGGGTGAACTCGTCCTGGTCGATCATGGCGCCGCCGACGCGGATGCGTTCGCGGACATCGACCAGGTGCGGGCTGGTGTGCAGGCCGACGACGCAGCCGCAGCCGGCGATCGCGCCCGCGGCCATCTCGGCGACCGAGCCCTTGCCCTTGCTGCCCGCGACGTGGACGGCGTAGAGCGAGCGGTGCGGGTCGCCGAGCTGCGACATCAGGGCGTGCATCCGCGCGAGCTTGTAGTCGGTGGCGCTCAGCGTGCCGGGCTTGGCGGTCTCGAGGTTGGGCAGGTGGTTGAGGGCGCGCAGGGCATGCGCGTAGGTCTGCGGCGGCTTGATCTCGACCAGCCGCTCGGGCATCGGCTCCCGCGGAGCGACGCGGCGGAGGTCGTGGTTGTCCGGCGTGCTGGTGCTCATGGATCCCCCGGGTGCTGCCCCAATGTACCGTTTGGTGGTATCGTCCAAAAGCGCAAAGCCGGCAAAGTTCTTCGCAGAAAGCCCGGTGCGCGGGCCCGGCGATAGAGTGCGTCGGACGCGAACGCATTCCCAACCGGAGACTCCAATGTTTACCACCATCAGCCTCGGCGGCCGCGGCACGCCACGCATCCTCGTGCTCGGCCAGACGCGCAAGGGCTCGACGCCCGGCAAACTTGCGACAACCGACAAGCCCCGTGACCCCGATGGAGCCGTCGCCGCAGCGCTCGCCCGGCCCGAGGCCACGGGCGACACCGGCCGGATCGTCGAGGCGTTCGCCCAGAAGAAATCGGGCCGTTCCAAGCCCGCCGCGTTCGAGCGGACCGTCGTTCTGGGGCTGGGCGAGGCCGACAGCCTCGATACCGAGCGGCTGCGGAACCTTGGCGGACTTCTGGGCCGGCACCTCGCCAAGATCGACGCCGACCGGGTCGAAATCGACCTGCGGAGCGCGTTCAAGGCCGCCAAGCTCGACGAGGCGACCGCCTCCTCAGCGCTCGGCGAAGGGCTGGGGCTGATCGGCTGGCACTACGACCGGCTCCGCGGCACGGCCACGCCCAAGAAAGACCGCACCAAGCTGAGCGTGCATATGCCATCGAAAGCCGGCGAGCAGGGCATGGCCCGCGGGCTCGGGCTAGCCGAGAGCGCGAACATCGCGCGGGACCTGAGCCAGACGCCTCCGAACATCGCGCACACCGAGTACATGGCAGCCCAAGCCCGCAAGCTGGCGCGGGAGACCGGGCTCAAGTGCACCGTCTACAAGGGCAAGCAGCTCGAGGAGCACGGGCTGACGGGGATCAAGACGGTCGGCCAGGCGTCGGACCACGAGGGCTGCCTGATCCGGCTGGAGTACACGCCGGCGCGCGGCGGCAAGCGGTCGAAGCCGGCGGTGCTGGTCGGCAAGACGATCGTGTACGACTCGGGCGGGCTGTCGATCAAGGTCGGCGGGGGCATGCGCGGCATGAAGCGCGACAAGGACGGCGGGTGCGCGGTCTTCGGCGCGATGCACGCGATCGCGACCGTTATCAAACCCAAGCAGCGGGTCGTGGCGCTGCTGTGCGTCGCGGAGAACTCTATCTCGGACGAGGCCTACCGCCCCGACGACGTCATGGAGTTTATGAACGGCGTGACGGTCGAGGTGACCAACACCGACGCCGAGGGACGGCTGGTGCTTGCCGACGGACTCTGCTGGGCCTGCAAGAACGAGGACCCGGCGTACATCGTTGACATGGCAACGCTGACCGGCGGCGTGGTCGTGGCGCTCGGCTCGGTGCACGCGGGGCTGTGGTGCGACGACGATGGGCTGCGTTCGAAGATCGAATCGGCGGCGGACGCGAGCGGCGAGCGCGTCTGGCGCTTGCCGCACCACGAGAAGTACCGCGACATGATGCGGTCGCCGGTGGCGGACATCCACAACAGCGCGCCCGTCCGCGAGGCGCACCCGATCCAGGGCGCGGCGTTCCTGAGCTTCTTCTGCGACGAGGGCATCCCCTGGGCGCACATCGACATCGCCGGCACGCACGCGACCGACAAGGACGCCGGGCCGTTCATCCCCGGGCCGACCGGCTACGGCACGCGGCTGCTGGCCGAGCTGCTCGACGGGGGCTGAGCCCTGTCGCTGGCGGCGATCATCGAGCGTGTATCGGCCGATGCGCGATCGCTGTGTGTCCGAAGCAGCGGGCGTGATGTCTTGCTCGGCGGGCTGCTGCGAGCGCCGCGGCCGGTCGAAGTCGTGGGTGATGTTCCGGAGGGCAGCATCACCGACGAGCTGCGCACGCTCGCGGCGATGCGCGACCCGGTCGCGGATGCGTACGCGGGCTGGCTCGTTGCCGTGCTGGCCGCGGCTCGGGGAGTGACCATCGACCGAGTCAGCAACGGTGGCGGCGGGCGGCTGTGGACGCTGACGCCCGGCGGCCGGGCATGGCTGATCGCGACGGCGATCGATCTGATCGATAACGGGGGGGTTGTCGACGGCGCGCAGCTAGAACTGCACCGCGCCTGGTGCCACGACCGGAGCCGCGCATGAGCGTGGTCTGCCTGGTCGGCCGCGAATATCCGCCGTTCTCAGGCGGCGGGATCGGGACGTACGCCGACGCGTTCGCCCGGTTGGTCGCCGATCGCGGCGTTCCAGTCGTCGTCATCACGGCACACAACGCGGAGCGGGCGGAGGATGAGGTCGCAACCGCGGGCGCGCCGATCACCGTAGTCCGCCTACCGATGGCGGCCGATGACGCGTGGTCCGGGCCGCACCCGTCGATCGCCTCGCCGCTGACCGAGCGAGCATGGCATCGGTTCGAGCCGCACAGCGTGTTCGCGCTCGGCGTGGCAAAGGAGCTGCCGACGCTGATCGATCGATTCGGGATCACGAGCATCGAAGGGCCCGACACCGGCGCGCCGCTGGCGGTGGCGCTCGCGTGCCGGGAAGAGCGGGCGGGCGGCGTGTCGTTCGTGACGCATGTGCATTCGCCGAGCGCCTGGATCGAGCGCATCAACCGCTCGATGGACCCCCGGCCCGAGATGCACGAGCTGCAACTGCTCGAAGCGGCGCAGGTGAAGTCATCGACTGCGGTGATCACGCCCTCGCACGGCATGGCGGGGCACGTTCGACGGCTGTGGCAGCGCGAGGCGACGGTGCTGCGGTACCCGATCGGCCGCCCGGCGATCGCGCCGTCGCGTGGCGGGGCGGGCGTGCTGTTCGTCGGGCGTCTGGAGTACCGCAAGGGGATCGACACGCTGTTGCGCGCCTGGCCCGAAGTCAGAACAGACCAGCCGCTGCACGTTGTCGGTTCAGAGGTGATCGACCACCGGGTCGGTCTGCCGATCGGTTCGCGGCTGCTGCGGGAGTTGCCGAAGCACGCCCGGCGGCGAGTGCGGATGCATGGCGCGTGCCCGCCGGCGGAGGTCGCGCGGCTGCAGGCCGCGGCGGCGGTGATCGCAGTCCCCTCGCCCGACGACAATTTTCCGTACACCTGCATCGAAGCGATGCACGCGGGGCGGGTGGTCGTCGCGGCGAACGCGGGGGGCGCGGCGGAGATGATCGAGCACGGCACCAGCGGCCTGCTGTTCGAGCCGTACGACGAAGCAGGGCTGGCCGCGGCACTGAGCCGTGCGCTGGCGATGACCTCGGACGTGCGCGCGCTGATGGGCGACGCGGCACGGTCGCGGATCGCGTCGCTCTGCGGCAATGAGCGTGCGATCGATGCCCGGCTGGCGCATCTCGCGTCGCTGCCCGAGCCGTCGCACGCGGTGTCGGCGGCAACACCCGAGGACGCGCTGGCCGCGATGATCGATGATGCCTCGGCGCGGCGGCGGGACCCATGGTCCGATCCGCGGCCGCTGACCGGGAGCGATGCGTTGCGGACGGGCGCTGCGACGCGGATGGTGTCCGGCCGTATGCCCGCGCCACGGCGAGCGCTGGGCAAGCTGCTGCGGTGGAAATCGCGCGGCTAGCGGTTCTTGATGTCGATGACGCGCTCGGCCATGCCCTTGATCGCGGCGTGCATGGGAAGCCGCTTGAGCGCCGTATTGGCCCGGTCGGCGACGCGGTATCGCAGGCCGGCGCGGCCCATATTGCCTGCTTCCATCTTTTCGCTGAGCATGGTTTTCAGCACGCGGGCGTGGTCGGTCGGCAGGTTTGGGTGGCGTGCGATGACGGCGGCGTGCAGGTGCTGCTTGCGGACTTCGGCTTCGGTGCGCAGGAGCGAATCGGCGCGGGTGCGGTAGAACAGCAGGAACTCGGGGATGATTGCGCCCTTCTGGTCGCGCTCGGCCAGCGAGCAGTAGACGTCCCAGTCCTCGTAGGCGGTGAGCTGTTCGCAGTAGCCGCCGATATCGCGGAGGGCTGCTGCGCGGAACATGGCCATGCAGCAGCCGGCGCAGTTGTGGATCAGCAGCAGGTCGCGGTGCGGGCCGACGGGGACCCAGCCGTAGCCGCGGCGAGCGGGGTCTTCGCGGAAGTAGGACACGAGCGCCGTCGCGTAGGCCAGGTCGGGCTCGTTTCGCAGGACGCCGACGGTCTTTTCGATGTAGGTCGGGTCGAGCAGGTCGTCGGCATCGACGGGCAGGATGAACTCGCCGCGGGCGTGCTCGATGCCGGTGTTTCGCGCGGCGCTGAGCCCGCCGTTGTCTCGGCGGACGACGCGGGTGCGATCGCCGAAGCCGCCGGCTTCGATGCGCTTCATGAGCGCGGCCGACTCGGCGCGGGTGGACCCGTCGTCGACGACGATGGTCTCGATCGAATCGAACGTCTGCTGGTTGATCGATTCGAGCGTGGCGGGCAGGAACTCGGGCAGGTCGTAGAACGGGACGATGACCGAGACGGCGGGGTCGCGCTGCGCCGCGGTCGGCGACGGGCGTTGCGTCGCGGAGCGGGCTTCGCGGACGAGCGACTCGAATCGTTCGACGACGGCGGCCGGTTCGCAGAGTGTTTCGACGCGCTGCCTCGCCGCGTCTCCGAGCTTGGTGCGAAGCCCTGGGTTGGTCAGCAGCGCTTCGATGCGGTCGGCGAGCGCGTGGGGCGATTCGGGCTGGCAGGCCAGGCCGCTGACGCCGTGCTCGACGATCTCGCCCGGGCCGCCGGCGTCGGTGGTCACGACGGGTTTGCCGAGGCTCATCGCTTCGAGCAGGGTGTTGGGGAAGTTGTCCCAGCGCGCGGGGAATGCGCAGACGGCGGCGCTTTCGATCAGCGCCGCAAGCCGCTCGCGGGGGACAGGGCCGAGGAAGCCGGTCCGCGGGCGCTGGCTTTCGGTCAGTGTGCGCTCGATGGATCGACGCATCGACCGGCCGAAGGGGCCGGATCCGGTGTCGCCGCCGGCGAAGACGATTCTGTGGTCGACGCCGCGTTCGAGCAGCAGGCGGGAAGCGCGTGCGAGCAGGTCTTGGCCTTTGCGGCGTTCGACGCGGCCGACGCAGAGGACCGTCGGCGGTCCGCCGGCTTCAGATGATTCGGGTTCGCCGAGCCCGGCGGGCGTGAACGGGTACCGCAGCACGGCCGCGCGGGGCAGGCCGCTGGCGATACGCATCGCGCGGACGCGGCCGGCGGTCATCGCCAGCAGTTCCGTCGAGGGGCTCAGCACGAGGTCGGCGTGGGCGATCGACTCGTGCTCCATGATGTCGAGATAGGCCGCGTAGTGCGGGTAGGTCTCGTCGGCGTCGAGCTCGCGGCAGAGGGCGCTGGACATGTGCAGCCGGCAGATGAGCACGGCGGGGCGGAGATCGTCGAGCGTCCGCCGGGCCTGGCTGATCGCGTGGCCCTCGGCCCAGTACTCGGGGTACTCGATGGCATCGAACGGGTGGCGGTTGTGGATCTGCCGCAGCGTGGCGAGGGCGGCGAGGCTGTGGCGGGCGTAGGCGTAGTTGTGGTCGAGCCGGGGCGGGCCGAGCTTCGGGTCGACGGCGTGGAAGGTCACACCCGGGAACAGATCGGGCCCGGTGTCGGTCGGTCGGCCGGCCGGGGACCGGTGGTCGCGGGTCAGGACGTGGACCTCGTGGCCGGCGGCGGCGAGCGCGCGGACCCACTCGGCCGCGTACGTGCCGATGCCTGCGCCGAAAAACGGCGCGAACTCGCGTGAAACCAGACAGATCCGCACGGCGGCTCCCGTTCTGCTGCCGAGCCGATGGTATGCGTCCGCCGGCCGGTCCCCGGCGAACTTCCTAGAGTGCAGCCGGCGGGCGTCTGCATTTGATCAGCACCGCCGCTTGCCGATCGGAGACCGAGAACCATGCCGTACACACTCCGCCCGGATCAGGGGCTCGATGTCGATAGCGAGACCACGCCCTATCTGGCCGACCAGGTCGATACCGGCGACCGCTGGACGCTGAACTTCGGGCCGCAGCACCCGGCGACGCACACGACGCTGCGGCTCGTCTTGCAGCTCGACGGCGAGCGGGTGGCCCGGTGCACGCCGCACATTGGCTATCTGCATTCGGGCTTCGAGAAGCTCGGTGAGGTGCTGGACTACAACCAGTACGTCACGATCGTCAGCCGGATGAACTACCTCTCGCCGATCGCGAACGACATCTGCTGGCACCACACGGTCGAGAAGCTCTTCGGCATCGATGTGACGCCGCGGTGCAAGGTCCTGCGGACGATCATGGCCGAGCTGGCGCGGATCCAGGACCACCTGCTGTGCTGCGGCGCGGCGGGCCTGGACCTCGGTGCGTTCAGCGGCTTCTTGTATCTGTTCAACCAGCGCGAGCGGATCTACGACATCTGTGACTATGTCGCCGGCCAGCGGTACCACCCGGACTGGACCCGCGTCGGCGGCGCGATGCAGGACCTGCCCGACGAGACCACGTTCAAGAACATGGTCAAGCGGTTCATCAACGAAGACCTGGTGCAAGCGATCGCCGACATCGAGAACCTGGTCAACCGCAACCGGATCTTCCAGGACCGGACGCGCGGGATCGGTGTTGTCACGCACGACGAGGCGATCAACTGGTCGCTCTCGGGGCCGATGGCCCGCGGCTCGGGCGTGCGGCGCGACCTGCGGAAGGACGAGCCGTACCTCTGCTTCGAGGACAACTGGGACGGGCAGGGCGCCAAGCCGGTCGAATTTAAAGTGCCGGTGTGCGACGACGGCGACGCGTACAGCCGCTTCCTCGTGCGGCTCGAAGAGATGAAGCAGTCGCGGGACATCATCCGCCAGCTGATCGACAACATCCCGGACGGCCCGCTCGACGTCTTCGCCGACGGCAAGATGACCAAGCCCGACAAGCGCGATGTCTACGGCTCGATCGAGGGGCTGATCCAGCACTTCGAGCTGATCATGAGCAACCGCGGCTGGAAGCCGCCGGTGGCCGAGGCCTACGGCGCCAACGAGACCGCCAACGGCGAGCTGGGCTACCACGTTGTGTCCGACGGCGGCCCGCGGCCGTGGCGCGTGCGGACCCGGCCGCCTAGCTTCATCAACTACGCGATCGTCTCGAAGATGATCGAGGGCCACATGCTGGCGGACCTGGTCGCGGTGATCGGCTCGATCAACGTGGTGGCGGCGGAACTCGATCGGTAGTTGGCATCGCAGAGCCCGGCGACGATCGCGATACTATTTCAAGATAACTTGCCAATGGTAATACTGACATCAAAATGAATACGATCCAAATATCACTAACGAGGTATGACCTGTCTCGATGAAACGCGGTTGCAATGATCATCCCATAAACAGACACACCAACCCACACCACGCTCGTTCGAATACCACTTTTCACCGAGCTCGTTCGAGAAGACAGCAACACACAACTACTCACAAGCAGCCACCAATAGACGGCCCCCCGCCGAGTATCTCTTTGCGTCCGCCACAGCATGCTCGCCTGACACAAAAACTGTGGAATAACCAAGGAGTATTATAATGAAAAACAGCATCATTGCTGATTTCATTTTTGTATTTGAATACTGAAATGCTTGCGTAATCAATAGGTATAATGATGATAACATATATGCAGCTACAGAAAAAAACAGCGAGGATCGCTGAAATTTTCTCTAAAGCAGCCGTGCCGTTGATCAATGCAATGATTGATAGCTGCCATATGACTGCAGCAGCTATCGACCAGGATGAGTGAGCATATCGCATCAAAGGAATGCATTGAATGGGGTCGAAAGCCTACAGCCTGCCGGGTCGATAGTGTATTTTACCCGTGCGAGCGGATCGCTATCACAGGAACGAGTGCACTGATCGTTGAGAGCTTCATCGCGATACCGAGTGTATTCATCAACCGCACCATCTCCTGGCACCGAACGGTAGCTCAACAATGCCCGCAGGATCCGCACTGCGCAGCACGCTTTCGGCCCCAGCGATTTTCGCGCGTGTCCATACCGATTGCTTCTCGATAGTGTTTAGAGTTGGACCCGGCTGCACAATATCCAATGTGCTGTAATCCAACTCCATCGGTCCTTCGGTGTGCGTGCTCGTCATCAACGTGGGTGACGCCGACTGCACACGAGTATCGACTTCCCAACCTTGATAGTATTCTAGAACATCCTCTACACGTACAAAATATTCGACCGAAAATCTTTCGCCGTCTGCTTCGGCTTGATGATACGTAGTTTCGATTCGAACCTGATCATTCGGTGCACTCGCGATTCCGATGGGTGGCTCGATGACTACACCGTGCCCAAAAAATGTATCATACACTGACACTTCATAATTTGGCGACATCGGAAACGGTCGTGTATCATGCTGACCGTTGACGATGGCCGCTATAAGTGCAACAATACATGCAGA
>JBCDEF010000086.1:0-11453 GCA_039179915.1 Planctomycetota bacterium
CGACACCATCACCATCGAGCACGACCAGGCCGAGACCCCGCTCGAGGGCTACGAGGCCCCGCGGCAGATGGTCTTCTGCGACTTCTACCCCGCGACCAACAGCGACAAAAAGGGCAACGACTTCGAAGCCCTCCGCGAAGCCATGGAAAAGCTCAGCCTCAACGATGCCAGCTTCACCTTCCAGACCGTGCACAGCGAGGCCCTCGGCTTCGGCTACCGCTGCGGCTTCCTGGGCCTGCTGCACATGGACATCATTCAGGAGCGCCTCGAGCGAGAGGGCGATGTCGAGATCGTGCAGACCGCGCCGACGGTCTCCTACAAGGTCGACATCCGCGGCAAAGAGGGCGCGATCGAAGAGATCGAGGTCCACAACCCGGCCGACCTGCCCGACATGTCCGTCGTCGTCGACATCAAAGAGCCCATCGCCCGCGTCGAGGTCATGGTGCCCAAGGAATACGTCGGCGAGGTCATGAAGCTCGCGATGGACCGCCGGGGGATCTTCAAGAACCAGATGTTCGTCAGCGACACGCGCGAGATGCTGACCTACGAGATCCCGCTGGCCGAACTGATCTATGACTTCTACGACAAGCTCAAGGGTCTGACCGCCGGCTACGGCACCATGGACTACGAGATCACTGATTACAGAACGGATCGCTTGTCAAAGGTCGACGTGCTGATCAACGGCGACCCGGTCGAGGCGCTCAGCGTCATCGTCCACAAGGACAAGGCCGAGCAGCGCGGCCGGGGCCTGCTGGTCCGCCTCAAAAAACAGATCCCGCGGCACAACTTCGAGATCCCCCTCCAGTGCGCCATCGGCGGCAAGATCATCGCCCGCGAAACCATCAAGGGCTTCCGCAAGAACGTCACCGCCAAGTGCTACGGCGGCGACGTGAGCCGAAAACGCAAGCTGCTCGAAAAGCAGAAGAAGGGCAAGGAGCGGATGAAGTCGATCGGCTCCGTGACCATCCCCCAGGAAGCCTTCATGGCCGTGCTGGAGCAGGGGGAGGAGTAGGGCGTGCCGGGCGACTCACCGAGCGTGGTCATCCTCGCGGGCCCGAACGGTGCCGGCAAGACGACCGCGTCCCCCTTTGTCATCCGCGACACGCTGGGCATCCGGGAGTTCGTCAACGCCGATCACATCGCCCAGGGTCTCTCGGGATTCGCGCCCGAGACCACCGCGATCGCCGCGGGCCGGATCATGCTCGGCAGGCTGCACGAGCTCGGCCGAAAGCGGGCGACATTCGCCTTCGAGACCACGCTGGCGACGCGGTCGTTTGCGCCGTGGCTCCGCGGACTGAGGGAGGATGGTTATACCGTCCGTCTTGTCTTCCTCGCCCTGCCGACGCCCGAGCTGGCGATCGGACGCGTGCGGCTCCGCGTCAGCCAGGGCGGGCACGACGTCCCGGAAGCGGTCATCCGCCGGCGGTTCCGCAGGGGACTGACGAACCTCTTCGGGCTCTACGCGGAGATCGCCAACGAATGGTCGATCTATGATTCGAGCGGAGCGACGCCCCGCGCGGTGTACGAATCCGAGCCCGGGACCACGGAGACGATCCATGACGCCGAGCAACTCGAAGCCCTCAAGCGGCTCGCCTAGCCGCCTGAAGATCGTGGGCAACGCCGCGGCAATCGAGGCCGCGCTGCGCAAAGCGGCAGAAGCCGCGGCGCGGCGGAAGGCTGCGGGGTGATGATCTCTCACGAGGCCATCATGGCAGTGCTGGAGCAGGGGGAGGAGTAGTCAACAGGCTGCTAGTGCTGATACACTTCCTCGATGTCCGAAGCTCTCAACGCATTCATGTACAATAAATCCGACATTGAGCGTCTGCTCGAAATTCACACCTTGGTTGGGGGCAGTGGTCGAGGAAGAAAGCACCGCGTTGAAGTAGTGAATAGTTCGGCGATCGTGCTGATTACGGCGTTTTGGGAAGCCTATTGCGAAGATCTGTGTGAAGAGTCGGTTCGTGTGATCATTGACAATGCTGATGATCCAGACTTAGTTCCAAAGGAACTCAGAAAGTCAATTGCAAAAGAGATCGATGATGACCACGACAAATTGGCGTGCTGGAACCTCGCTGGCGAGGGCTGGCGCGATGTCATGATGCATAGGGTCAGTAGCCCGGCGTTTGCACGAAGCCTTAAGTTCAACACTCCGAAATGGGGCAATATTGACGCACTCATTCACGGAATTGTGGGTCTCAAGGAAGTGTCGAGGTCATGGAAGTGGCGCGGTATGAAGAACGCTACTGCTCGCAGCAAATTAAATGACTACGTCGAACTCCGTGGAGAGATTGCTCATCGGGGTTCGGGCACACAGCAGGTCTTGAAGCGTCAGGTAGAAGACTACTTCGGACACATAGAACGGCTGGTTGAGTTGACAGATAAGGCCGCTGAGGCGCATCTTGTTGAGTGTGTCGGGTCCGGATTTGAGTGATGCGATGCTCATCACCGTCACGCTCCGCCCCATCCATGCCGACGACCTGCCGGCAATGTTCGCCATCCAACTCGATCCCGAGGCCAACCGCATGGCCGTGGCGAACCCGCGGGACCGGGCGGCGTTCGATGCGCACTGGGCGAAGGTCCTGGCCGACCCGGCCGTGGTCGTACGCGCGGTCATCGCGGACGGCGTCTTCGTCGGCAACGTCTCCAAGTTCCCGTACGACGGCTACGACCTGGTCGGCTACTGGATTGATCGCGCGCACTGGGGCCGGGGCATCGCGACGCGGGCGCTCGGGCTGCTGCTCGATGAGGTGCTCGCCCGGCCGTTGCACGCGCGGGTAGCCGAGACCAATGCCGGCTCCGTCCGCGTGCTGGAGCGCTGCGGCTTCGTGCAGACCGCCCGACGCACATCGCCCGCGACCGATCGCTTCCCGGCGTGCGAAGAGTTGCTGTTTACCCTGAAGTAGGCGAGCGGCTCAGTTGGTCGGATCGCGCTTCAGCACGAACTGCATCGTGCCCGCCACGCCGCCGTCGGCGTTGAAGGTCGTCCAGTCTTGGTGCACGGTGTCGGCGTCGACGACGGTCAGCCGCAGGCCGCCCATGTAGTGGTCGTGGGCTTCGGTGAAGTTGCTGACGGTGTCGATCGTAAAGTTCAGGCTCGGGCCGAGCTCGGTCTGCTCGAGGCCGGTCGCGACCATGCGCGGCTGGTTGCCGACGGCGCAGTAGTGGGTGCAGACGACGGCGTTGCCGTCCATGTGGTAGAGGTTGGTCATCTCGTGCGGCTTGCCGACCATCATGACCTCGCGGACGACCGAGCCGCCGCTGGAGACGGCGAATCGGCTGATCTCTTCGCCAAGCGAGCCGTCTTCGCCCTGGAGGCGCCAGTCGCCTTCGAGCCGCGCGAGCACGGCCATGGTCTCGGCAGATTTTGTTTCGTTTGTGGCGACGGGTGCGATCGTGCTGGTGGTGTCATTCACAGCTTCGTTTGTCTGGCAGCCCGCGGCAAGCAGGCTGGCGGCGGACATGGCACCGATCGTGATGGCGAGCTTCATGGCGGGTCTCCGGGTGCGTGATGTGGCCGAACAGTAGATTCGGATATCCAGAATACACGATATCCCGGGCCCGGTGGGGAATTGCTCCGCAGCTACCATCGCGGCATGCCCGCGACATCACCATCCGCGTTCGAATTCGCCGGCCAGACCATCGGCCTCGGTGAGCAGCGAGACGTCGAGGTGCCGGTCGGCGAGTCGGCGATCGGTCGGGATGTGGTCGTGCCCGTGCGGGTCTGGCGGGGGGTCGAGCCTGGGCCGGCGGTGGCGATCACCGCCGCGGTGCACGGCGACGAGATCAACGGCATCGGCATCGTCCGGCAGCTGCTGATCGACCCGCCCTTCGACCTCAAGCGTGGAACGCTGATCTTGGTGCCGGTGGTCAGCGTGCTGGGTTTCGAGCGGCAGAGCCGCTACATGCCCGACCGTCGCGACCTCAACCGCAGCTTCCCCGGTTCGGCCTCGGGCAGCCTGACGTCGCGGTATGCGCACGCGATCTTTGAGCGGATCGTCCGCAAGGCGGACTGCCTGATTGATCTTCACGCGGCCGCGGCCAAGCGGACGAACTTCCCGAACGTCCGCGCCGACCTGAACGATCCTCGCACGGCCGAGCTCGCCGAGCGGTTCGGCGCCAGCATCACGGTCCACGGCACCGGTCCCGACGGCTCGTTGCGAAAAGCCGCGACCGACGCGGGCGTGCCCACGATCATCCTCGAAGCGGGCGAGGTCTGGAAGTTTGAGCCGGCGATGATCGAGGCGGGCGTCCGCGGCATCCTCAGCGCGCTCGCGGGCATGGGCATGATCAACATGAAGCCGACGAAGCCGGTCTACCGCGCGGTCTGCCGCAAGACGACCTGGCTCCGCGCCGACCAGGGCGGCATCCTGCGGTTCCACGTCGGCCCGGGCGAGGATGTCGACAAGGGCCAGCCGCTGGCGACGGTCACGACCCTGCTGGGCAAAGACCTGGGCACGATCGAGGCCTCGGACGACGGGATTTTGCTCGGCATGACGACGATGCCCTCGGTCGTGCCGGGTGATCCGGTGTGCCATCTGGCGATGGTCGAGGGCGGGATCGACGCGATCCGCGCAGCGCGGGAGGCGGCCAAGCCGCAGACGCTCGACGAGCGCGTACGCGACGACTTGGCGACGAACATGTCGCTCGAAGACCACGCCGATTCCTGATCAATCCAGCCGCGCGCCCTTGCTTGTGTAGAACGATCCGACGTGTGTGCGCTTCGGCTCGGCGTAGCCGCGGCCCCGCTGCACGCTCCAGGCGACCGGCTCGGCTACGCCGCGCTCGCGGAGGTACTCGATGTAGCCCGCGTCGTACTCGGCCAGTTTTTCGAGCATCGCTTCGTCGCTCGGGTAGCGATCGTTGAACAGGACCGTCTCCACCGGCAGCCGCGGCCGCTTGCCGGGCGTTTCCGCGGGCACGCCCACGCACAATCCAAAGAACGGATATACACCCTCGGGCAGCTCGAGCAAGCGATCGACCTCGCCGACGTTGTTCCGCAGCCCGCCGATGTAGCAGATGCCGTAGCCCATCGACTCGAACGCGATGACGGCTTTCTCGGCGAACAGGCTCGCATCGATCGCGGCGACGAGGAAGCTCTCGAGCCGCTGGTCGTAGGGCTGGCGCTCGCGCTGGGCGGCGAGGCGGTGCCGGCGGGTGTCGCCGCAGATCACGAAGAACGCGCCGCACTCGGCGACCTTCGGCTGCGGGCCGCACAGGTCGGCGATCGCGCGGCGGGTGTCCATATCACGCACCCGGATCGCGCAGTAGGCTTGCACCGCCGAGCTGGTCGAGGCCATCTGCCCTGCCTCGAACGCGGCGCGGATGTGCTCGTCCGGCACCGGGTCGTCGGTGAAGTTCCGGATGGTCCGATGGTTCAGCAGCAGGTCGAGCGTGTCGTTGGTCGGGTGCATGGGGCAAGCGTAGTGGGGCGGGCGCGGCGGGCGAGTAGACTCCGCCGTGACCGGCGGCGATGTCCAACACCTGGATGCACCCGGCAGCCGCGACGCGGACCTGCTGCTCGCGCTGCTGCTGGGCGCGGTGGCGTACCTCACGCTCCGGCCGTTCAACCCGGCCGATAATCTCGAATCGGTGCTGGCCGGCCTCCGGGGCATCGTGCTCAATCCGGCGGACCCGCTGACCCCGGTGCACGCGGTCCCGGCGGCGGTCGGCGTGATGCTGCTTCGGCTGGCGTCGCCGAGCATGCGGCCTGCGCGTGCCGTGGGCGTGGTGCTGCTGGCGCTCGCGGCGCTCGAGCTGGGCCAGGCGGGCATCCAGTTCCGCCACGCCCGCGGCGGGGACCTGCTGGCGCAGGCCTTGGGCGCCTGGATCGGCCTGAAGCTGATCGCGGCGGCTCCGGACCGGTGTGCTGCGCTCGCAGCGAAGCCGCGGCTGTGGCGGGCAGCGTGGGCCGGGATCCTGGCCGCTGCTGTGTTGTTCGCGGCATGGTCCGGTGTGCGAGCGCAGTTCGGCCACGCCATCGGACCGCTGGAGGAAACCTACCGGCTGACCGTGGGCAACGAGGTCGGCGGTGAGCGGCCCTGGCTGGGCACGATCCACGGCGTGGCGATCATCGCGGCGGGAGCCGACGACCAGACGGCCGCCGAGCTCGCGCGGTCGCGCATCGGGCCGGGGCATCTTGGCCTGCGGACCGGGCTCGGGACGGCGACGGTCTACGACTTCATACACACCGGCGCCGAGATCGGCGGCATCGTCCGCGTGCCCGATGCCGCCGGGCTCAGCGACGATCTCTGGCGACGCGGCGTTGAGCTGACCACGCACGGGTTCGAAACCGCCGGCGATCTGATGGCCACCCGCCGAGCGGTGACCGGTCTCTCGCGGGCGATCGAGTCGGCGGGCGCTGTGCTTGTCGAAGCGGACCTGACGCCGGCCGCGACGGAGCAACGTGGGCCGGCACGGATCGTGACGATCTCCAACGGCCCCGCGGTGCGGAGCGTGACGCTGGCGCAGCTCGGCGACGCCGCGGTGCTCCGTGTCCGCACGCCGCGCACGGGCCAGAACGCGTCGCGCGTGGCCGTGTCGTTCCCGGGGGTGTTCAGCGCGGGAGAGCGTGTTCATCTCCTGGCCGAGGGCACGGGCGGGCGCATCCGGCTCTGGCGCAACGGCCTGTTCGTCGGCGAGCGGTTCCTCATGGTCACCCCGGGCGACTGGCTCCGGCTCCGGACCGCGGCAGGGGACGGGCTGGCCTCGCTCGTGCTGTTCGCGCCGATCGGTCTGGCGGCGGCGGGCGTCTTCAGGCATCGGCTCCCGGCGATGCTCGCCGGTGCGATCGCGGGCGCGGCGGCGGTCGGGCCGGTCGCTCTGGCCGCGGGGCTCGAGGCTCGGCCGATCCCGCTCGGCGCTGTTGTCATGGCCCCGTCGCTGGCGTGTCTGGCCGCGGCGGCCGGCCAGCTGGCCCTCGAGCGCCGCGAAACTACCGAGGCTTCCTGACCGTCGCCGTGGCGGGCCGCGGCCGCGGAGCCGACAATACCGATGTGCCATCGCCCATCGCCCACGGTTCGATCACCATGCTCGCCCAGCCGCTGCTCGGGGCGGCGTGGCGCGATTCGACCAAGCCGCAGCGGGTCATGATCTCACTGATGGCACTGGTTGTCTGCGGTATGCCCGATCTGGACATCGTCATCGGCCTGGCCCGAACCGGCGACGCCTTCGCCGACCACGGCTACCAGACCCACTCCCTGCTGATCGCTCCGGTCGTGGGCGTCGGCTTCGCGATCTTGTGCGGGGCGATCGCACCGAATTTCCGAGAAGCCCGGTTCCACTTCCGAGCGTTCTGCATGGGTACCGCGCTCTATGCCCTGCACGTGATTATGGACTATCTGACGCACGACTCCCGCGGCGTGGGCCTGTTTTGGCCGGTCGTCGAGCGGCGGTTCGCCTCGCCGGTGGCGCTGTTTATCGGCGTGGAGCACGGCGAGTGGTGGCGCTGGAAAGAGCATGTGCTGACGGTCGCGACCGAGCTGGTCTTCGCGGCGGTTGTCTGGTTCGCGGCCCGCCGGTTGTTCTGCTCGCGGTGGTACCGCAAAGAGGCCGTCTGGAGAGACCGATGACCGATCGGCAGATCATCACCGTTGTCGACGGCCACGTGCACCTGCGCGACCGGTTCAACCCGAGCGATGTGCTCGATGCCGCATGGACCAACCTGGGCCGGGCCGCGGCTCGGCTCGGCGAGCCCTCGTTTCGGGCGATGCTGCTTCTGGCCGAGGCCGACGGCGAGCACGCGTTCGAGCGCCTGGCCGGCAGCGGCACGCCGGTGGGCCGGTGGCGCACCGAGCCAACGGCCGAGCCGGCGGTCCTCCGCGTGGTCCGAGACGACGCGGCCGCGCTCACGCTTGTTCAGGGCCGGCAGTGGGCCTGCGACGAGCGATTGGAAGTGCTTACATTGGGCAGCGGGGCGCAGGCGGCCGAGGGCCTGGCCGACGGCATGCCGATCCGCGAGTGCATCCGGGCCGGGCTGGAGCTGGGTGCCGTTGTGACCCTGCCCTGGGGCGTGGGCAAGTGGACCGGCCCGCGGCGCGGGCTGATGCTCGAGCTGCTCGAGGAGTTCGGCGGTTCGATCGCGGTGGGGGATTCGATGGCCAGGCCCCGCGGGTTCTCGGACCGGGTATTGGCCCGGGCGGCTGCCGATGGCGTTCCGATCCTGCCGGGGACCGATCCGCTGCCGATCGGCCGGCACCGGAACCGGGTCGGCCGGTTCGGGTGGTGGCACGGTTCACCCGCCGCATCCGGTGCGGTCGAGCCGTGGCTGCGTTCTGCGGTACGATCAATCCACGACCGTGGGGGGCCGATAGGGGCCCGGGACCATGCCCCGGTGGTGGCGATCGATCAGGTCCGGCTGAGGCTGGCCTCGCGCTGAGGCCGCGGCCGGTCCGCGCAGGGCTCAGTCGGACGGAGCAGGAGTGTCATGCGGATCCTGGTGGTTGCACCGCACCCGTTCTATATCGATCGCGGCACGCCGATCGATGTTGACATCCTCGTGCGGGCGCTGTGCGAGCAGGGCCACGAGGTCCACCTCGCCACGCTCCACGCCGGCGCCGACCGCGACTACCCGGGCCTGACGATCCACCGCATCCGCGAGCCGAACGGCGTGGGCATGCTCTCGCCCGGGTTCAGCCGCGACAAGCTCCGCTGCGACGCCCGGCTGTTCGGGCTCGTCTGGAAGCTGGTCAAGCAGCTCAAGCCGGATGTGCTCCACGCGGGCGAGGAAGCGGTCTTCATTGCCACGGCCGTCAAGCGCCGCTTCGGGATCCCCTATGTCTACGACATGGACTCTTCGATCGCGCAGCAGATGGTCGAGCAGAACGGCTCGCTGTCCAGAGCCGCCGGCGTCTTCAACTGGTTCGAGCGGCAGGCGATCCGCGGCGCGGTCGCGTGCGCACCGGTTTGCAACGCGCTCGCGGACCTGGCCCGGGAGCAAGGCGCCCAGCGCCTCGTGACGCTCCACGACATCAGCCAGCTCGATGTCGGGTCGCTCCGGTCCACCGGCTGGCTGCGGGAGAAGCTGGGCATCACCTCCGGGGTCGTGGTGGTCTACTGCGGCAACCTCCAGCCGTACCAGGGCGTGGATCTGCTGGTCGAGGCCACCAAGGTCGCGGCCGACGACGATGCCGACATCCACACCGTGATCGCCGGCGGCGACGACGATCACATCGCCGAGTACGAGGCCAAGTGCACCCGCATCGGGATCCACCAGCGGGTCCGTTTCATCGGCCGCTGGCCCGCGGACAAGCTCGGCGACCTGCTGATCGAGGGCGACATCCTCGCGGCGCCGCGGATCCGGGGCATCAACACGCCGCAGAAGGTCTTTCCCTATCTTCACACCGGCAAGCCGGTGATCGTGACCGACCTGCCGACGCACTCGCAGATCCTCGACCAATCGGTCTGCCGCTTGGCTCCGCCGGACCGGGTCTCGTTCGGGCGGGCGCTGAAAGAGCTTGCCCAGGACGAGGCCGAGCGAGCCCGCCTCGGCGACGCCGGCCGGCGGTTCGCGGAGTCGCAGCACACCTATCCTTCGCACGCGGCGCGGGTGGCGGAGCTCTACGGCATCGTCCGCGATACGCTGGAATCCGGGCAGACCCCGGCGGCCGAACACGCCGGCGCGACGCCGGACGAGGACGCAGCGGCATGAACGTGCTCGTGACCGGTGGAACCGGGTTTACTGGCAGCCATCTCGTCAGACGTCTGCTCGGCGCGGGGCACAGCGTGGTCGTGCTCGACAGCCAGCCCGGGCTTTTCTGTGACGAGCTGATGCATCTCGGAGCGAAGATCCGCATCGGCAGCGTGACCGATCGCCGCGCGGTCGAGGACGCCGCCCGCGGCTGCGAGGTCGTGCACCACGCCGCCGCCGCGTTCCGCAAGCTCAATGTGCCCGACAGCCACTACCGCGACGTGAACGTCGAGGGCACCCGGATCGTCTGCGACGCCTGCGCCGCGCTCGGCGTCCGCAAGCTGGTCTACTGCTCGACCCAGGGCGTGCACGGCCACATCAGCACCGGCACCGGCGACGAGAACAGCCCCATCGCCCCGGCCGATTACTACCAGCAGACCAAATACGACGGCGAAGAGGTCGTCATGCGGTTCGTGCACGACGGGCTCGATGCCACGATCGTTCGGCCCACGGCCATCTACGGCCCGGGCGACCCGGGCCGGTTCCTGATGCTCTACAAGCTCTGCGCGACCGGCACGTTCCACATGTTCGGCGACGGGCAGACCCACTACCACCCGGTGCACATCGAGAACCTCTGCGACGCGTTCCAGCTCGCCGCATCGACCCGCGGCGTCACGGGCGAGGCGTTCATCGCCGCCGATCACCATTCCGTCTCGCTCAACGAGCTGGTGCTGGCGGTCGCCGAGGCGATGGGCATCGGAGTGAAGATCCGGCACTGGCCCTTCCCGCCGCTTCGGTCGGCCGCGGTTGTCTGCGAGGCGGTGTGCAAGCCGCTGCGGATCACCCCGCCGCTGTTTCCCCGGCGGGTCGACTGGTTCCGCCAGCACCGGTCGTTCTCGATCGACAAGGCGCGGTCCGCGCTCGGCTACGAGCCGACGGTCGATCTCGCGGCGGGGCTGAAGCAAACCGGCGACTGGTACCGACAATACGGATATCTCAGCGGCCGTCCGGCCGCGACGGTGCGGCTGCCGGAGCCGCTGATCGCGGCCGCGGTCTAGGTTGGCCTTACGCCGCCCGGCTGGGCGCACACTCACGCGGGAGCGACGCATGCGGGTTCTGGTCACCGGCGCAACGGGGTTCACGGGCGGCCGCCTCGCCGAGATGCTGCGCGAGCGCGGCGAGCACGTCTCCGCCCTCGTCCGCCCCTCCGCCAAGACCGCCGGGCTCAAAGCCGCGGGCGTCGACCTGGTCGAGGGCGACATCACCGACGCCGACGATGTCCGCCGCGCCGCCGAGGGCTGCGAGGTGATCTACCACATCGCCGCCCTCTACCGCTCGGCCAAGCACCCAGACAGCGTCTACCACGACGTGAACGTCACCGGTACCGAGCACGTGCTGGCCGCGGCGAAAGACATCGGCGCCGAGCGCGTGGTCCACTGCTCGACCGTCGGCGTGCACGGCGACATCAAGGCCATGCCCGGCGACGAGGCCGCGCCCTATGCCCCGGGCGATATCTATCAGCGCACCAAGCTCGAGGGCGAGAAGCTCGCCCAGCAGGCCGCCGCCGATGGGCTGCCCGTCGCGATCGCCCGACCCGCAGGGATCTATGGCCCCGGCGACCTGCGATTCCTCAAGCTGTTCCGCACGATCCACTCCGGCCGCTTCCGGATGATCGGAACGGGCGAAATCGTCTACCACTTCACCTACGTCGACGACCTCTGCCGCGGCTTTATGCTCTGCGCCGAGAAGCCCGAGGCGATCGGCGATCCGATCATCCTGTGCAGCGACCGCTACCACCCGATCGCCGAGGTCGCGCAGTGGATCAGCG
>JBCDEF010000087.1:0-11431 GCA_039179915.1 Planctomycetota bacterium
CCGCCTTCGGCGGGCCACCTCCCCCGTCGGGGACGGGGGAGGATGAAGCCGGGTTACGCCGTCGCGCCGGCAACCTCTTCGGCGTCGTCCTTCAGGTCCGTCACCAGCACATCGGTCGTCAGCATCAGGCCCGAGACCGAGGCGGCATTGATGATCGCCTGCTTGGCGACCAGCGCCGGGTCGATGATGCCCGCCTTGACCAGGTCGATGTAGTCGCCGGTCGCGGCGTTGAGGCCGACCGAGCCGGCCTCGCCCTTGACGGTCTCGACGGCCAAATCGCCATCAAAACCAGCATTGTCGGCGATCTGCCGCAGCGGGGCCTCGATGGCCTTGGCGACGATATCGAAACCCTGCTTCTCGTCGCCCTTGGCCTTCTTGGCACCAGCCAGGACGGCTTCCTGGGCCCGGAGCAGCGCCACGCCGCCGCCGGCGACGTAGCCCTCCTTGGCCGCGGCGCGGGTCGCGTGCAGCGCGTCGTCGACCATGTCCTTGGCGGCTTTCATCGCAACCTCGGATGCGCCGCCGACGTTGATGATCGCCACGCCGCCGGTCAGCTTCGCCAGCCGCTCGGCCAGCTTTTCCTTGTCGTAGTCGCTGGTCGATTTCTCGCGCTGCGCCTCGATCTGCGACACGCGGGCCTGCACGTCGGCCTTCTTGCCGGCGCCCTGGATGATCGTGGTGTCGTCCTTGGTCACGACGATCTTCTTGGCTTTGCCCAGCTCGCTCAGCTCGATCGACTCGATCGACCGGCCCAGGTCTTCGCTGAAGAAGACGCCGCCGGTCAGCGCAGCGATGTCGCCCATCATCTGCTTGCGGCGGTCGCCGAAGCCGGGGGCCTTGACGGCCGCGACCTTGAGCGTGCCGCGGAGGCGGTTGATCACGAGCGCCGCGAGGGCCTCGTTCTCGACGTCCTCGGCGATGATCAGCAGCGGCTTGCTGCCGCCGGCGACCTTGTTGAGCAGCGGCAGCAGATCGGCCATGTTGGCGATCTTCTTCTCGTAGATCAGGATCTGCGCGTCTTCGAGGATCGCCTCGGCCGTCTTCGGGTCGGTCAGGAAGTACGGCGAGAGGTAGCCCTTGTCGAACTGCATGCCCTCAACGAAGTCGAGCGTTGTCTCTGCGCTCTTGCCGTCCTCGACCTCGACCACGCCGTCGGGCCCGACCTTGGCGATCGCTTCGGCGATCAGCTCGCCGACCTCGGCGTCATGGTTCGCGCTGACGGTCGCGATCTTCTTGTAGTCGGCCTTGCCCTTGCAGGGCGTGGCGAGCCCGTCGATCGCTTCGGCGGCGGCCTCGGCGGCGGCGTTGATGCCCCGCTGCAGCTCGACCGGGTTCGCGCCCGCGGTCACGTGCCGGATGCCCTCGTTGAAGATCGCCTGCGCCAGCACGGTCGCGGCGGTGGTCCCGTCGCCGGCCTTGTCGGCGGTCTTCTTGGCGACCTGGTGGACCATCTTCGCGCCCATGTTCTGGAACGCCTCGGGCAGCTCGACTTCCTTGGCGACGCTCACGCCGTCCTTGGTCACGCTCGGCCCGCCGAAGGACTTGTCGATCACCACGTGCCGCCCGCTCGGGCCCATCGTGACCTTGACGGCGTCGGCCAGGCGGTCAACGCCCTTTTTCAGCTCGGCGAGGGCCGAGTCGTCGAACATCAGCTGCTTCTGACCCATGACAAGTCTCCAGTCTCAAGCATCCGGCGTGTGTCGCCGGGGTGTGTGTCGTGTCCGCGCGGTCAGGCCGCGCTCGTCCAATCGCCGTAGCCCGACCGGGCCGCGGCTTCGCCCGCGTGTGTGTCAAACGCCGACCGGAAGGCCGGCGTGTCGTAGTTGTGCCAATCGCCGACCGCGCCCTTGCGGTAGAAGTCGGCGGGGTTCTCGTTCGCAAAGCCCGCTGCGGTACGCGTGCTGGGGCTGACCGCGTCGGCCTTGCCCGCATCGAGCCCCAGGAACTCGAACAGGCGTCCGAGTTCGCCGGGCGTGTTTGCGTGCAGGTCTTCGTACCGGACCTGCATGAGCGGGTCGGTCCACCGCTCGGCCGCGTCCAGATCCATCGTCATCCGCCGAGCCCAGTACTCGGCCACGAACGCCACCCATTGCTCGTTGGCGAGCAGGTCACGGGCCGCCTCGTAGCTCGACTCGGGCGGTGCCGAGTGAAACCGCTCCGCATAGGGCATAAAGAGCTGCCTGATCTGCGGCGTCCAGTGCACGATGTTGAACTGCGGCCGCAGCCGAAGGTAGTGATACGTGTAGCTCACGATCACGTCCCGCCCGTCGCGGACGAGCCAGAACGTCGGCGCCCCCGGCAGCAGCTGCCGCAGCGGCCGCGGCGAGCGGTCGCCCAGCACCGTCGCCCCCGGCTTGTCCCGCGTCATGCAGAGCATCACCCGCCGGACCAGGTCGTGCACCGATTGCTCAGCCACAGCCTTGTACGGCTCGCGCGAGCCGATCTGGTGATCCGCTCCGGTGAACCGGTCGAGTGCTTCATGAAAGGAGTTAAAGAAACACTCGCCCTCGCAGCGGACATCGGGATGCAGGTTGAGCAGGCTGCTGAGCCAGTTGGTGCCGCTCTTGCCGAAGCCGCAGATGAAGAAGAACCGGTAGTCGACCGCTTTGCCGCCGACGCTCGACCGCACCCGCCAGGGCTCCTCGGCGCCGGCCACATCGCGGACAGCGCGCGAGATGCCCGCCGCCTGTACACGCTCCGGCGCGAATCGCTTCAGCCCGGTCTTCAGTTGGGTGCGGACGGCGTCGAGCATCGCGATTAGCTCAGCACCCCGAGCAGCTCGCTCTCACGCATGATCAGGTGCGACACGCCCTTGATCTCGACCTCGCTGCCCGCGTACTTGCTGTAGACGACGGTGTCGCCCTTCTTGACCTGCAGCTTGGCCACTTGGCCGTTGTCCAGCTTCTTGCCCGGGCCGGTCGAGACGACGGTGCCTTGGATCGGCTTCTCCTTGCTCGACTCGGGCAGGAACAGCCCCGACGCGGTCTTGGTCTCCGGGTCCTGCGGCTTGACAAGGACGCGGTCTTCGAGTGGTTTGACTGCCATATGCAAAACTCCAGTTGCTCAGATCAATGACCAAGCAGCGATGCCACCCGCTGCAAGGACCATCAATGATTGAATTCGAACCAACCACATGAGTCCGTCCCAACTTCGTTTGTTGTGAGGCGAACCCAAAGAGGAATCAACTACTCGGTCGTCTGCTACAAGTACGACCTCGGCGAAGTACGCCACAGCACCAAATCCGATGATGAAGAGGCCAAGGGCCGCGATCGCCATGACGAGAGCGACGCGTTGAGCGCCCGTTGCCGGCTCTGCCATCCAAACCGTCGCACTGGCCAACAGTGCCGCGGCGACTACGGACACATTGGTTAGGTACTTGGCATACCAGCCAAGGGCACGCTCAACGTGATCTCGGTCAATTGGCTGAGACGATTTCGTCACTCAGAACCCCATCCCGCCCATGCCCGGCATACCGCCGCCCATTCCGGGCATACCGCCCATGCCACCCATCGGGTCCATGCCGCCGGGTGCACCGGCGCCTGCGGGCTCCGGCTCGGGCTTGCTGGTGATGATGCAGTCAGCGGTCAGCAGCACGGTCGCCACGCTCGCGGCGTTCTGCAGCGCGAGCCGGTCGACCTTGGCCGGGGTGATCACGCCCGCCTTGACCAGGTCTTCGAACTTGGCGGTCAGCGCGTTGTAGCCGTCGTTGCCCTCGTGCTCTTCGACCTTGGCGTCGATCACCGAGCCCTTGGCACCGGCGTTCTCGGCGATGGTCTTGAGCGGGACTTCGAGGGCGTTGTAGACGACGTTGAGGCCGGCGGCGACATCGTACTTGGCGTGGCCGATGTCATCGGCGGAGACCTCGTTGGCCTTGCCGAAGACGGCCTTCCACTCGCGGGTCTTCTCGATCGCGGCGCGTGCCCGGATGTAGCTGGTGCCGCCGCCGGGGACGATGCCCTCGTCGAGCGCGGCCCGGGTCGCGTGCTTGGCGTCCTCGACGCGGTCTTTCTTCTCCTTGAGCTCGGCCTCGCTGGCCGCGCCGATCTCGATCGTCGCCACGCCCTTGGTCAGCTTGGCGAGCCGCTCTTCGAGCTTCTCGCGGTCGTAGTCGCTGGTGGCGTTGTCGATCTCGCGGCGGATCTGCTCGACGCGGGCCTCGATGTCCTTGGCGCTGCCGGCGCCCTGGACGATGGTCGTGTTGTCGTTGTCCACGGTGACCTTCTTGGCCAGGCCCAGCTGCTTGAGCTCGACGGTGTCGAGCTCGACGCCCAGGTCCTTCATGATCGGGTCGGCGCCGGTCAGAACGGCCAGGTCCTGGAGCATCGCCTTGCGGCGGTCGCCGTAGCCCGGGGCCTTGACGGCGCAGACCTGCAGCGTGCCGCGGAGCTTATTGATGACCAGGGTGCTGAGCGCCTCGCCCGTGATGTCCTCGGCGATGATCAGCAGCGGCTTCTTGGCCTCCATGACCTTCTCGAGAAGCGGAACCAGCTTGCTGATCGAGTCGATCTTGTCCTCGTGGATGAGCACGAGGCACTTCTCGAACTCGGCCTTCATCTCGTCGGCGTTGGTGACGAAGTTCGGCGACAGGAAGCCGCGGTCGAACTGCATGCCCTCGACGACCTTGACCATCGATTCAAGGCTCTTGCCCTCTTCGATCGTGATCACGCCGTCCTTGCCGACCTTGGCGAAGGCCTCGCCCATGAGCTTGCCGACCTCGGGGTCGTTGTTGCCGGAGATGGTCGCGACATTGGTGACGTCCTTGGTGGTGCTGATGGGGGTGGCCATGCCGTCGATCTCGGCGGCGACGGCCTCGACGCCCTTCTTCATGCCGCGGACGAGCGCGTTGGCATCGACGCCGGCCGCGATGTAGCGGAGGCCCTGCTTGAAGAGGGCCTCGGCCAGGACGGTGGCGGTGGTCGTGCCGTCGCCGGCGTCGTCGCTGGTCTTGCTGGCGGCCTGCTTGACGAGCAGGGCGCCCATGTTCTCTGTCTTGTCGGACAGTTCGATGTCCTCGGCGACGGTCACGCCGTCCTTGGTGACCTTGGGCCCGCCCCAGGACTTGTCGAGCACGGCCGTGCGGCCGCGGGGGCCGAGGGTGCTCTTGACGGCCTTGGAGAGTTTCTCCACGCCGGCGAGCAGGGCCTGGCGTGCGTCGGTATCGAAGGTGAGCTCTTTCGCTGCCATGGTCGCGTGTCTCCGCTGAGTCGCCCGTGCGTGAATCCGCCGGCGGGCGTGTGTCTGTGTCAAGGTCGGGGCCTTCGGCCGGCCGGAGCGGGGCAAAGCCCGTGCCAGCGGGGCCGGAGGGCTCATGAGCACGCCGCGCCGCGTTGCGGCCCAAGTGCATCGCCCGCGGTGTCATCGCCCGCCCCGCCGGCTGCCATGCTGGCAGGCCCGATGAAACGGGACCTCCGCACGCCCGCGGTCTACTATCGCGACATGCTGACGCTCGCGGCCACGGATCTCGGCAGCTATCTGCCGCTCGGCATCATCGTCCTGATGGCGATCACGTTCTCGGTGGCCAATATCGTCGGGACCAAGCTGCTCGGCCCGAACCGCGACGGCGACGTCAAGGCGATGTCCTACGAGAGCGGGATGAACCCCGTCGGAACCGCCCGGAAGCGGTTCAACGTGCGGTTCTACCTGATCGCCATGGTCTTCCTGGTGTTTGATGTCGAGATCGTCTTCTTGTACCCGTGGGCGGTGACCTTCCCGAACATCGATTTCCAGGCCGAGGGCGCGGCGGAATGGCTCGTCCGGATCCTGTTTTTCCTGTTCACCACGGTGGTGGCATACCTCTATGGGTTCCGCAAGGGTGTCTTCAAGTTCGATTGATCGGCCGCGGCTCCCGGCGGCGGCACGGCTGCTGGCCGCCCTCGTTGCCGTGGGCGCGGCGGTGCTGCTCGGGGTCTCCGCGGGCCTGTCGGCTGCCGACGAGGGCCACGGCACGCACGAGCAGCTCGGGCTGCCGGCCTGCACCTGGGCCAAGCAGTTCGATGCCCCCTGCATGACCTGCGGGATGACCACCGCCTTTACGCATGCGGCCGACGGCGATCTGGTCTCGTCGTTCGTCACGCAGCCGATGGGCATGCTGCTGGCCGTGCTGACCGCCGCCGGGTTCTGGGTCGCGTTGCACGCGGCCATCACGGGCTCGCTGCTCGCGCCGCTGCTCGCGCGGCTGCTCACGGGCCGGACACTGATCGTCGCCGGCGTGCTCGCCGCCGCGGCCTGGGGGTACAAGCTGCTCGTGTGGAACTCTGGAGCCGGCACATGAAACCCATTCCGCGCCTCGCGGGCACATTCGCACTCGCCGCGGCCGTCTCGGCGGCCGCCGGCTGCGAGGTCATCGCGTTCCCGTTCTTTATCGCCAACGAGATCGACAAACAGGGCACCCACACCGAGCCCGCGCAGTACGAGGGGCTGGTCGGCAAGTCGTTCGCGGTGCTGATCTCGGCCGACCGCGGCATCCAGGCCGATTACCCCGAAATCGTGCCCCGCCTCAGCCGGCGGATCGCCGAGGAGCTCGTCGCGAACGTCGATGTCGCCGGCTACGTCCCGGGCCCGGTGATCCTGCAATACCAGTACGAGAACCCGAGCTGGTCGGCCATGGCCTTCGGCGAGGTCGACGACGAGCTCGGCGTTGAGCGGCTGGTCGTGGTCGACCTCCAGGAGTTCCGGCTCAACGACCCCGGCAACCGGTACCTCTACGACGGCGTCGCGGCGGCGAGCATCAATGTTGTCGAGGCGGACGGCTCGACACCCGACGATGTCACCCAGGAGCTGTTCGTCCGCGTGACCTTCCCCGACGCGGGCGGGTTCGGACCCGAGGATTTCTCTCGCGAAGAGATCGTTTCCGTGCTCGCCAGCCGCTTCGTGAACCGAGCGACCTGGCCCTTCTACGACGCGGAGATCCCCAATGACCTCGCGTATTAGCCGGCCCAGATGCCTGGTCGCGGCCCTTGCCATCTGCGGCCTCGGGCTGGTGGCTCAGGGCTGCAACATCGTCGCGCCGATCCTGTTCCTGGTCGTCGGGCCCGACAAGATCCCCGCGCAGCACCGGCTCGACGACGAACGCACCACCGTGATCCTGGTCGAAGACCCTCGCAACCTCATGCCCAGGCGCGCGGCCCGCATCGCGCTGCTCGAGGCCGCCGAAGATAGATCATCAACCGCGGCCTGGTCGATACGGTCGTCAGCGGCCAGAGCGCGATGCGGCTGGCCGATGCCGACGAGGCCGATACGGGCCTGAGCGTCACCGAGATCGGACGCCGCATGGAAGCCGGCGTGGTTGTCTGGGTGACGATCGACTCTTTCGCACGGATCGATACGAGCCGCAACGTCGAGCCGTCGGTCGGGATGCGGGTCCGTGTGGTCGACGCCGACGCGAACGAGATTCTGTTCCCCGACCCCGCGTCGGCGGTCCCAAGCGGCTACCCGGTGGTCGTCCGCGAGAGCGTCCGGCAGGGCACGGTCGCCAATTCGGGCGGTGCCCAGGCGTCGGCCGAGCTCCAGATCGCCGACAAGGCCGGCCGCGCCGTCGCGCAGCTGTTCTACACGCACCCGGTGACCCAGCGCATCGCGGACCGGGGCCTGTGACCCTCGCGCTTGTCGACATCTGGCATGGCCTCCCGCCCCGCGGATTCACAACCGACGACGGGCTGATCCGATTCGCCGCCTCCTTCGACGGCCCCGCGGTGATCCTCGGCGACGCCGGTGCGCCCCGCCGAGCCGCGGCCTTCGGCTTCCGCACCGTCGCGCACATCGGGTTGCACCGGGCGGCACCGTTCCTGGGCCACCGCAGACTCGCGAAGGTGTTCCACGATCTGGGCCGGCCGCCGTGCGTGGCGTCGTCCGGGTTTGCGCATCGTTTCGGCACGCTTGCCGGCGGCATCATGACCGAGCAGCCGCGGACGGCCTGGCAGCCCGAGATGCGGGCCGGGCCGCACGGCCCGCATCCACGCGTCGTTCCGGTCGCCGATCACCCGTCGAGCATCCCCGCCGACCGGCTGATCACCGCGGTCGCGCTGCTCGGCAGCGCAGGGGTGCACGCCGAGGTGGTCCTGCCGCGATCGGCCGACCGGTTCCGGATCGCCCGGGCGCGGGCGGCCAACGCCGATCGCCGCATCAGGGTGCTGCCGACCGATGAGCCGGCCCATCTGGCGCTGCCGTCGGCAACATCTGTGGTCAGCTTCGGTGCCGAGCCGGCCGGGGCACAGGTGGCCTTCGCCGAGTCGCTCGGCATCCCCGCGGTCGACGGGGCCGACCGGCTGAGCCCGCTCTCGCTGGCGATCGCGCTGCGTGCCGCTCTGCAGACCACGCGGCACGCGGCCGCGACGGCCTAAGCCTAAATCTCGAGCATCAACCGCTCGGGGTCCTCGATCGCGTCCTTGATCGCCACCAGGAACTTGACAGCGCCCGCGCCATCGACGATCCGGTGGTCGTAGCTCAGCGCGAGGTACATCATCGGACGGATCACGGCCTGCCCCGGGTTGGCGGGGTCTTCCACGGCCCGGTTTTTGATCGCGTGCATGCCCAGGATGCCCGACTGCGGCGGGTTGAGGATCGGCGTCGACATCAGGCTGCCGAAGATCCCGCCGTTGGTGATCGTGAACGTGCCGCCGCTCATCTCGTCGAGCGTGATCTTGCCGTCGCGGGCTCGGACCGCCAGGTCCTTGATGCCAGACTCGATCTCGGCGAACGAGAGCGACTCGGCGTTGCGCAGCACGGGGACCACAAGCCCCTTCGGGCTGGCCACGGCGATCGCGATGTCGCAGTACTCGTGCGAGCGGATCGCGGGCTTGCCCGCGTCGTCCTCGACGATCGAGGCGTTCACATCCGGCTGCGCACGCAGGCCGCGGACCACGGCCTTGACAAAGAACGACATGAACCCGAGGTTGATCCCGTGCGTCTCGGCGAAGGCCTCTTTGTGCCGCTTGCGCAGGGCCATGACGGCCGACATGTCGCACTCGTTGAACGTCGTGAGCATGGCGGCGGTCTGCTGCGCCTCGACGAGCCGGGTGGCGACGCGTTGGCGCAGGGGCGTCATCCTCTGGACGGAGACCGCCCGCGAGGGGCCGGCCGCGACACCATTCGTACCGCCCCCGCCCTGCCCGTTGTGCCCGGCCTGGACCGCGGCGAGGATGTCCTGCTCGCGGACGCGTCCGCCGGCGCCGGTGCCGGTGACGGCGGTCAGGTCCACGCCGTGCTCGTCGGCGAGCTTCTTCGCAAGCGAGGTCGCCGCGGCGAGCCCTCGATCCGATGCGGACGGCGCGTTCGTCGTCCCGTTGGATGCCGCCGCCGGCGAGGAGCCGGAGGCCGGGGGCGACGGCTTCGCCTGGGCGGCATCAGTTTTGGCCGCTGCCGCCGGCTCGGGCTCGGGCTTGGCTGCCGGTTTCTCTGCGGGCTCTTCGGCCGGCTTGTCGACCGGCTTCTCGGCCGACTCGTTGAGCTGGCCCAGCACGGCTCCGACCTCCACGGTGTCGCCCTCGGCCGCGGCGTGCGCCTCGAGCACACCGGCCGCCGGGGCCGGGATCTCCATCGTGATCTTGTCGGTCTCGAGCTCGAGCACGGTCTCGTCCTGCTCGACCCAGTCGCCGGGCTGCTTGAGCCAGGCGGCGATCACGCCCTCGGTGATCGATTCGCCGATGGTGGGAACCACGATTTCTGTAGACATCGGTCGGGATCCTTGGTGGCTGCTCTGTCATTTGGCCGCGAGGGCCGGGGTATCAAGCCTATCTGGCGCGGGTGGCGTGTCAGGTCACCGCGCGGCGGTGGCGTGTTTGGTTGCTTTCGCTCCGTCCTTGTCGGCATCCGCGGGCTTGGGCCCGATCGCCTGCTCGATCACCGCGGCCTGCTGGGCCCGGTCCATCTTCTTCGAGCCCGGCGCCGGGCTCGAGGCCGCGTCCCGGCCGATGTACCCGACGCTGCCGACACCCAGCTTCTCGCGGAGGATGTCGGCGACGAAATGGAACGCGCCCATGTTCCGCGGTTCCTCTTGCACCCAGAAGACCTCGGCGTCATGGCTGTAGCGATCGAGGATCGCACGCGCCCGAGCCGTATCGAACGGATAGATCTGCTCGACCCGCACGATCGCGGTATCCGACCGCCCGATCGCCCGGCAACGCTCGGCCAGCTCGTGGTAGATCTTGCCCGAGCACAGCAGCACCCGGCGGACAGCCGATGCGGCGGACGCCTCGGCCCGGTCCGGGTCATCGATGATCGTCTGGAAGCCGCCGACGGTCAGCTCGTCGATCCGGCTCGTCGGTGTGCGCAGCATGCTCTTGGGCGTCAGGACGACCAGCGGCTTGCGGAACGTCCGGTTGAGCTGCCGGCGGAGCAGATGGAAGATCTGCGCCCCGGTCGTCGGGTAGGCGATCTGCATGTTGTCCCCGCCGCAGAGCTTGAGGAACCGCTCGAGCCGGGCCGACGAGTGCTCCGGGCCGGCGCCCTCGTAGCCGTGCGGCAGCAGCAGCACCAACCCCGACCACCGCTCCCACTTGGTCTCGGCCGAGGCCATGAACTGATCGATGATCACCTGCGCGCCGTTGACGAAGTCGCCGAACTGCGCCTCCCAGCACACAAGCATGTTGGGGTCGGCCAGCGAGTAGCCGTACTCGAACCCCAGCACGCTGACCTCCGAGAGCGGGCTGTCGTAGATGCACAGCTTGGCCTGGCGGACGACGCCGCCGTCGGTCGTGCTGCCCGGCGGCTGGTCGGACCCGAACAGGCCCATCGGGCGGATGTTGTTCAGCGCCTCGTACGGCTCGGCGTTCTCGTGGTCGTACAGCACAGCGTGGCGGGAGCTGAACGTGCCGCGGCGGGAGTCCTGGCCCGACACACGAACATCGTGCCCCTCGATCAGCAGCGAGCCGAACGCGAGCATCTCCGCGTCGGCGTAGCTGATGTCGCCCTCATCGCAGAGTGCGCCCCGCGCCTCCAGCAGGCGCTTGAGCTTCGGGTTGACGGCAAAACCTTCGGGGACCGCCGAGAGCGCATCGCACACCTCGCGGAGCCGCTCCATCGGCACACCGGTCTCGGTGGTCTCGAACGAGTAGCTGTCGCTGTGGCCGAGCCATCGCTCGCTGCCGGGATCGATCGTGGGCGTCTCGGGCTCGCGTTTCGCGCTCTGCTGTGCGGTGTCGAGGTCGGAATCGACCCGCTGCCGGAGCACCTTGCGGTCGTTCTCGCTGATGACCCCATCGGCCAGCAGCTTGGCGGCGTAGCCCTCGAGCACGGGGGCCTTGGCTTTGATCAGCTTGGCGAGCAGCGGCTGCGTGAACGACTGCTCGTCCTGCTCGTTGTGCCCGTAGCGGCGGTAGCACCACATGTCGATGAAGACATCTTTGTTGAACTCCTTCCGGTAGTCCGCCGCGAGCTTCGCGACCGCGACAACCGCCTCCGGGTCCTCGCCGTTGACGTGGAAGACCGGGCAGCC
>JBCDEF010000088.1:0-11271 GCA_039179915.1 Planctomycetota bacterium
CCGCTTCGAGATGCCGCCGCTGATCAAGGTCGAGCCGGTCCGCTTCGAAGAGAGAGCAGGCGCGTCGATCGGCGTGATCGAATCCCGGAGCCGCCGGGTCGTGTTCTATGACGTAGTCATGGAGCAGATCGAGACCGTCGACAACGCCGGCTTCGCGCCCGAACGCGACACACCATTCGAGGTGTACGCGTTCCCGGGCGCGACCTCTGGAACTCGGGCTGTGACCGTGGCGGATATCGACCAGGACGGGCTCGACGACGTCCTTGTCGCCGACCCCGACGGCAACGCGCTCTCGCTCCACCTCCAGCAGCAGGACACCGGCATCCGCGAGGGCACGACCTTCAGCACATTCAAGAAGTCGAACGTGCTCGCGGCGGGCGAGTGGGTCGAGGGCGGGCCGCTCGAGGTCTTTGTCATGAGCGAGGATGAGAACGTTGTTGGCGTCAGCACGTTCGATCCGCAGACCGGGCGTCTTCGCTTTCCCCGGCCGCTGCGGCTTGCCAACCCGGGCGCGACCCCGGTCGCCATGGCCGTCCTCGGCCGCGGGTCCGATTCGCTCGGCCTCGCGGTCGTCGTCCGGGAACGACGCGACCACTGGCTCGAGGTTCTCACGCCGGACGCGGAACCCCGGGCGATCGAACTCGACCCGATCGATCGACCGCCGACGGCCATTCTCAGCGGCGACTTCGACGGCGACGGCACCACAGATGTCCTCCTGACCAGCGACGACCAGCCGCCGGTCATGGTCCTCTCGGTCGAAGACCCCGAACCGGCCTCGGTCGCCAACGGCAGGGTGCTCGACGACACGCTCATGCCGCAGGTCGGTCTCCTCCAGGCCGCGGGCCCGACCAACACCGCCGCGATCGACATCGACAACGACGGCTCGGACGAAGTGCTGATCTCGGCCGAGAACTTCGTCCGGGCCTGCACCTACGACGCCGATTCGGGCTGGCGGGTTATCGAACAGATGGCCGTGACCGATGCCCGGGCCTCATTCTCCGGCCTCACGGTGACCACAGCAAACGGCGCACCAGGCATCACCGTTGCCGACACGGGCAACGAGCGGCTCGTCGTGTTCGCACAGGACGAGAGCGGTGCCTGGACCGTGGCGGATCGGCTGCGTGTCCCAGCGTTCGATCTCGGTGCCTTGACGGGCGGCGCGTTCAGCGGTGACGGCGAACCCAATATCCTCTGCCATTCTGCCGACGGCATCGCCATCGCCCGTCTTCGCGGCGAACGGGTGGCCCTGTCACCGTTCGCTACATACCGCTCGGATGAAGAAGACCAGTACGAGTATCAGATGGCCAGCGGCGACATCAACGCGGACGGCTACACCGACGTTGTCATCCTCGATGCCGGCGATCAGCGCTGTAAGGTCTTTACCTTTTCATCGTCGCGCCGGCTGCTCGAGGCATTCGAGTTCGAGACCTTCCAGCGCCGACTCTTCGACGGCTCCGAGGGCCGAACTTTCGAGCCACGAGACGTGATCCTGAAGGATGCAACCGGAGATGGCGTCGCGGACATGGTCTTCGAGGTCCACGATCGCTACGTGATCCATCCGTCGCAGTCGCGCTGACGCTTCGTCATACGCGCGGCGTTCGGGAGCGACCAAACGCGTCTCTTCCAAACAACGACGGTTGCATTCAGTTGTTCCCAGAATTACGACGCTCCGTTCCGAATCAATCGGAGTGCCCAGAGGGAAGCGAGCCACCGGGCTCAGCAGCTTCTCGCCGCATCCGATCCTGCCACGGGGCCTCAGGGTGTGACAGCCCCCCTGCTGCTCTGGGCTCATGCCCGGCCCGGGCCAGTCGCCATCGGCTCGACACGTTGCAGCCGACGGACGGAGTCGGCTGTCGCTGAGCACATCAGCGGTACCTTCTTCTACCCACCTAGGAGCAAAGATCCGTGGACGTCTTCTTCGTGAAAAGTATCCGAGATGAGCCATGCAGCTTCGTCGACGGATCTGGCCGCGATACGGGCGTTCGCTCGGTCGCGACACGTTCAAACGTCCGAGGCCTTGCTCGATCGGCACCAGCGGATGATTCTGGCCACCAGTCTTCAGCGACCCCCAACCCGGCGGTGCTCACTGCGGCGGCGGTGGCTGTGTGGATTTTTGAGGATCGGTCCAAAGCGTCCATGAGAGATTGATCGTTTCGCGTTCGATGGCAGGAGCCGCCGAAGGCGTTGGCTCCACCCTTGCCGGAACCACGTTCTTTTGCAAGCATGACTCCGGGCGTGCGACGCCGTTTCCGCTGAGGGCGGACCTGGCTTCCACCAGACACGATTCGAGAAAAACGCTCGCGCTGCCTTTCAGCAGCACGAGCGCAGTTTGATCAATCACCAGAGCAGGATCAGGCCCGTCGGTATGCCTGCCTGATCCGACGCGGGGCTAGCAGCCCTCGCCAAAGGCGTTCACCCAGGCGAAGAAGTCGCCGCCATCGCACGAGGTATCGCCGTTGACGTCGCACTCCGGCGCCTGCTCGCCGAAGGCATTGACCCAGGCGAAGAAGTCGCCGCCATCGGCAACACCGTCATTGTTGATATCGGCCACGCAGTCGTCTGTCGTGCATGACACCCCGAGAACACGGACATCATCGATGCCCGCTTCGACCACGGAGCCGGCGCCGAGGTCACTCGCGACAAACTTGACCCGGATCGCCGAGGTCAGGCCGACGAAATCGGCAACGTTAAACCCAGTCTCGATCCAGCCGCCCGACGTGCCGGCACCGGAGGGCCCGACGGTCTCGACCGGGACGTACGTCTGCCCGTCGTCGTTCGAAACAAGAACCTCGAAAATGTCTAGGTTCGGGGCGCTGCCGGCGCTGTTGGAGTACCACCTTGCGTACGAGATCGTGGCGGACTCGGTCCCGCTCAGATCGATCTGGTTGCTGACCAGCGACGTGGTGCCGTTGTCGATATCGTTCTCGCCGACGCTGCCCCCCGGGCTGCCCTGGCCGGTGACCCAAGCGATAGTGCCGTCCGCGGTGTTGTCGTCTTCCGGCTGCGCGCCGGTCCCGTTCGGATTGACGCGGACCCACACGCCGGTGGTTGCGTCGTCACCGGGAGCCCCTGCCGAAAAGCCGACGGGCGACTCGAAGTCGTACAGGTCGTCGAGGTCTACCGCATCGGCGGCGACCGCGCGGAAGACGCTGGACGAGGTCGACGAAGCACCCGCAGGCGCGGTCACCGTGCTCCCGGATTCAAGATCGAACGAGACGAAGTAGGAAACGTCCGCGGGGCATTCGGCGGGGACGGGGAACGTAGCCGTGAAGCTCGTGGCCGAATCCTCGGCGAGCGCAAACTGCTGGAAGCCCGAGCCCGTGTCGACATGAAACGTCCCGCTGCCGGGGACGACGGGGTCGGCCGGCGAGGGGACGATCTCGACCCGGAGTGTTTCGCCGCCGCTTGAGGACACGAGGCCGGGCAACGCATCCGGGAACAGGATCTCGAGACCGGTCACAAAGTCGCCGCCTGCGGACTCGATGGCATCGCGGTAGAGCGCGGTGCCGGTCCACCATGAGATATCGCCGAACACGCTCGTGCTCGTTGTGCCGCCGGAGAGCACGCCCGCGATCACCCACTCGTCACCGACCTGGACCAGAACCGGGCCGCCGCTGTCGCCGGGGGCGGTGGTCGCCTCGAACTCGAGCGGGTCGGAGCTGCTGCTGGGGATCGTGTTCGTGCCGCTGCTGCCGTTGTCGAAGTCGGTCGAGATGATGTTGGTTCCGCCCGCGTTCGCGGGGCTGCCGTAGACATCGATGATGTTCTCGCCGCCCCAGCGGAACCCGTCCGCCGAGAACTGGTGCCCCGAGGTGCCCAGGCCGTTAAAGCCGTAGCCGACGGTCGCCGCGATCATGCCTTCGAGTTCGTCCGTCTCGTCGATCAGCCGCATGGGCTCGGCGATGTTCATCGGCACGGACGATGTGAGCACGTGGATCGAGACATCGCCGCCGTCGAGGAGCGAGCCGCCGCCGTCCGGGAGCGTCGATGACTGGACCGTGGCGGTGAAGGTGCTGCTGTTCGAGTTGTCGCCGAACCTGACCAGGGTCCCGGCCCCGATCCCGCAGTGCCGCGCGCTGAGTACAATGTTGGGCGCGATCAGGGTGCCGGTGCAACCGCCCACTCTGACGACAGCATCGAACGGAGCGGCGTAGTCCCGCGAGCCCTGTGCGCCGATCGTGTTGTTGATCACGATACGAGGGAAGACGCCGTCGGCCGTCTCGGGCGAGCCCGGGGCGTACGTCTTGGTGTCGATCTGACGCTCGGACAAGACCTCGCCGGTCGCCGCATCGAGCACCATCTCGAAGTGTGTCGGGCTCGCCGGGAGTCCGAGATCGGCCAGCGATGTCATCACCTCCCACGCCATAACCGCGTTATCGCCCGTGCGGAACCACACCAGCTCGGCGGCGGAGCCGATCGCCTCGGGCCGGCGCGCCTCGGCGATATCGACAGCCGCAGCCCGCTCGTTGTTCTGCGGCCCGGGCCCCAGCGCCAGCCCCTCGGTCGAGTCATCGAAGACCCGCGTGACCAGCCCGTCGGCGTTCTCGGTCACAAAGACCCGGGCGCCGTGGAGCGGGAGATCGCCGATAAATTTCTGGAAGACAAACGCGTCCGACGGCGCCCGTCCTCCCGCGTCCATCAGCTCGAGCCGGGCCTCGCCCTGCTGCAGATAGGCCGTCGACTCGAGGCTCGCGAGGTACGCCCGAACGTACGCCTCGTCAGCGAAACTCAGCCCGGTCATACAGAAGCCGGCACCGAGTGCCACCGCGGTTGTTCGAAGCGTCATCATGTTTTTCTACTCCCAATGATCAGCGTGAACGCTGATGTTGTTTGTTCAGCGGCCGGTGAGTGCTCGCATTGCCCCATCCCGAAACGATGCTGCCACCCACGGTACGGGTTCATTGTGTATTCGGCCAACGCAGCGGCCAAACGCGACCTTTCAACGGGTTTCCCTGCCCGCATCCTCATCAGACCGCAGCTGTGCACATCCGCTGTCTGCATCGAGAAACTGAACCCGCCGCAAAGGCAGACAGGCCGTGGACACGAGCGAACCCAAAAATGATCTGCACCGAAAGACGAAACCCGCCTTTCACGAAGACCCCTACAGCCTATCAGATGTGACGCACGGCCGACACCAAAAATTACCCAGATAAAACTGTGGGCCCGCCCCCGGTCTCGCTCTCACTCTCGCGATGCACTACCGCCCGGCCCCGATGGATGCCTCGGGTGATCACGATCCAGGAACCGTTCACCCGGCGACCCCCCGAAGCACGCTCGAACGAGAAGCCTCGACCATGCCTGAACTCGTTGAGAGGTCGATGGCTTTGCAGCCGAAATCGGCAACGCGCAGCCGGTACCTGCTTTTCGCAGTTGCACAGATCCGCTCGCTCATACCAGACCGACGGGTCATCATCTTCACCCGGACCCAATTCTCGCGCCGTGGCCGTAACCGACCCTGCTGTCGCGTCAGCGAGAGGCGTCGGAACTGCACCGAAGACCCTTCGACCGCTTGTATGATTCAGAACCGGAGCCGGTCCCGAGCGGTCGGTTCGTTCGAAGCACAGCCGGGTATCGCGCGGGAGCGACATATATGAAGCTGCAAGCCGTCTCGATTATTGCCCTCCTGCTGGCGTGCTCTGCCTGCCTGTCCCCCACCGCCGCGGCCGAGCCGCTGCCGAGCGATTCCCGCACGGTTAATGTCACGGCTTTCGGCGCGATCCCCAACGATGGGCTCGATGACACCCAAGCGATACAAGACGCGATCGCGTCGCCGCAAGCGGCGGGTGCGGCCGGCAAGATCGTGTATCTCCCGGCCGGCGTGTACGACGTCTCCGACACGATCGTCGTGTCAACCATCCGCGAGACGAACCGGGTCACCATCGTCGGCGAGAGCGAGGCGTCGACGGTGATCCGGCTGGCCGCCAACGCCGCGGGGTTCGATGACCCGGCGAACGCGAAGAGCGTGCTGCAAACGTCGTCGTTCCCGGCGGCCACCGCCGTGCAGTTCCGGCAATCGATCCAAGACCTCAGCGTCGAGGTCGGCCCCGGGAATCCCGGCGCGATCGCGATCGACTTCCACACCAACAACCAGGGGTTTATGCGCAACGTCACGGCGCGGGGAAGCGGCGTGATCGGGATCAATCTCGGCGGGTCCGACCGCGGGCCCGGCATGCTCAGGGGCATCACGGTCGACGGGTTCGCCACGGGCATCGATGCCCCGGGCACCGAGTACTCGTGGGTCTTCGAAGACATCACGCTCCGGAACCAGACCGACCGCGGCATCCGCAACTTCTGGAACATCCTGACCATCCGCGGCCTGTTCAGCGACAACGCCGTGCCCGTGCTCTGGCAGGATGTCGACACCCCCAACCAGTTCCGATGGGCGATGTGCACACTGATCGATGCCACGCTGATCGGCGGAAGCCCGTCGTCGCCGGCGCTGCTGGCCAACAGCGCGGTCTACCTGCGGAACGTCACAAGCCAGGGCTACGGCTCGCTGCTCGAAACCGAAGGCGTGGCGAGTAGCTTCACCAGCGTGCCCGGCGAATGGTCCAGCGACCACGTCCAGCGTCTCCACCCGGGCGGCGACGCGATGCTGGGACTGCCGATCGCGGAGATCCCGCCGCTCCCGACGATCGGCCCCGGAGCAGCCAACGCCGAGTCGTTCGGAGCCAACGGCCTCGACGACGCTGCGCTCGATGATGCCCCGGCGATCCAGGCCGCGATCGACAGCGGCGCGGATGTGGTCTACCTTCCGAGCGGCCGGTACCACTTCGGGTCGACCGTTGTCTTGCGCGGCTCGATCACCCGTCTGGCGGGGCTGTCGTCCAGCGTCGCGGCGATCGGGCCGCTCGCCGACTCCGGCGGCCCGCTCTTCACGACGTCGGGCAGCATCACCGCGACGATCGACAACCTCGAAATGAACTTCACCGGGACATACGCCATCGCCCACCCCGGCCCCGGAACGCTCGCGATCCGCAACATCACGCGCGGCGCGAGCGAGGTCACCGGCGGCGACTTCTTTCTCGAAGATGTCGGCGGCGGCCCGCACCGCATCGCCGCCCCAGCCCGCGGCTGGTACCGGCAGCTCAACGCCGAAAACACCGGCACCAAGCTGACCAACGACGGCGCAGATGTCGTCGTCCTGGGCATCAAGACGGAACAGGACGGGCGGCTGGTCCAGAACAACGGCGGGCGGACCGAGATCCTCGGCGGGCTCGCCTACCCGCTGTCGGTCTCGCTCGGCGAGCCGATGTTCGTGAACAACGAGGGTGAGCTGAGCGTTATCATCGGCGAGTCGGCCTACGGCGGGTCCACCCCGAGCCGCATCCCCGACCACGAGGTCATCGTCGACGACATCCGCAACGGCGAACTCCGCCGCATCACCGATAGCGAGCTGCCGACCCGGATCGGCTTCGGGCTGGGCGCGAAGATGAGCTACTTCACGTCCAACAGCCAGCCGCCGCCGAGCCTCGATGGGCCCTACGCGGCGTTCGACTTCGAATCGTTCACAAGCGGTCGGACACAGTCGTCGATCGGCGCGTTCGACGCGTCCCTGGAAGACGGCGCGGTGCCGGCCGCGGGGGTCATCGGCAACGGCGTCGAATTCGACGGCACGAGCTGGCTGTTCTTCACGCCCGACGCCCCGACGCTCCCGCTCTCAACCAGCGAAGGGGCGATCGAGCTGTGGGTCAACAGCGATGCAGCGTTCACAGACAGCGCGATGCTCTTCTACGGCGCGGCCGAACGCGTCGCCGGGCCGAACGGCTTCGGGAACGCCCTCGAGCTGCACACCCATTTCAACGCCGACGGCACGATCGGCTTCTTCATCGAGTCCGCAGCGGGCGATGTCAACATCTCCACGGACCAGACGTTCAACGACGGGCAATGGCACCACGTCGTTGCGTCGTGGGATACGTCCGGCCGCGCCGAGCTGTTTGTCAACGGCACCCGGCGCGCTTCCGTGCAGCGAGAGATCGATGTGTACCCGCTTCAGTCCGTTGTGCTCGCCAGGACCAACTCGACCAACAGGCGGTACACCGGCCGGATCGACGAGGTCACGCTCTACGGCCGGGCCATCACGCACAGCGAGGTCATCAGCCGGTACAACGGCACGCGCGGCTTCGCGAACTACGCGCCGATCGTCGAGGCTGGCACAAGCCAGGTCGTGCAAACCTCGACCTCGGCTTGGCAGAGCAATGCCCAGGTCAGCGACGACGGCCAGCCGCTGACGGGCACGCTCACGACCGAGTGGCAGACGCTCGCGGGGCCGGGCGCCGTCGCGATCTCGGGCCCCGACCCCGTTGCACCGACCCTCGAGTTCCCCGGACCGGGCGACTATGTCCTGAGCCTCACCGCGGACGACGGGCTCGAATCGACCTCCGACACCGTCGAGTACGCCGTGTTCGAGCCGCTGCCAACGCCCTGGCGGAACGATGACATCAACACCGGCGAAGCCGGGTGGGCGACCACGACGGACGGGACCGACTTCGTGGTCAACGGGACCGGCGTCCGGATCGGCGGCAGCCCCAACAACAACGGCGACTCGTTCCACTTCGTCTATCAGGAGTCCTTCGACGCGCAGGACCTCGAGATCGCTGCGACGATCAACCGGCCGACCGGCGGCGGCACGAACGCCGTCGCCGCCGTCATGCTCCGCGGCGGGCAGCGTGAGTACATCCCAGAGATCGATCGCCAGGTGATCTCCAATGTCGCCGAGAACGCCATGATCGGTCTGACAGCGGGCGGCGACCTCGTCTATCAGAACCGCCCGGGCAACGGCGGCGGCACGACGGTCCGCGTGATCGAAACCGGCGTCACCGGCCCCGTGCACGTCCGGCTGCTGCGGACCTCGACCAACCGGGCGAGGGCTTTCTACGCGCTCGATTGCTCCGACTCGTGGACCGAGCTCGAAGAGGTCACCATCAACCGCGGGCAGGCCCAGACCTACATCGGCATGGCCGTCACGGGCGGCGGCGGGCTCGCGACAGGCGTGTTCAAGGATGTCACCGTCCGTGCATCAGCCCCGGGCGATGTGAACGCCGATACGCGACTCGACTTCTTCGATGTTACCGAGCTGCTGCGGCTGCTCGATGCCGGGGACGCTTCGGCGGATCTGGACGGCAGCGGTGTTCTTGATTCATCGGATGTCTTGCTGCTCCTCGACCGCATCCAGCCGCCCTGCACAACGCCCTGACCCCGGTGCATCACCACTCACGAACAAACGGATCGTGACTCCACCGACCCGCTCCATGAGCAAACGCCGTATCCTGACCGATACGCGGGATCGAACGCCGCGGGGCACCGGGACCGGGTCTGCCTTTGTGGCAAAGAAGCATCGATCGGAGAGGAGCAATGGCATGCACCGGCGAGATTTCATGGCGATGGCGGGTACTGCAGCGTTCGCAAGCATGGCGGCCGGCCCGACGCTTGCCGCCCGATCCCTCGGGAACAGAGGACCGCGGCGGATGGACTTCGAGATCTCAGTCGCACAATGGTCCTTCCACCGCACGATCCGGGCCGGCGAGCTGACCAATCTCGGGTTCCCGGCGTTCGCTCGGGACTCGGTCGGCGTGGGCGGCGTCGAGTTTGTGAACCAGTTTTTCGCCGACAAGGCGGACGACGAGCCGTACCTCGCCGAACTCAAGCAGCGGTCGGACGACGCGGGCGTCGAGTGTTTGCTGATTATGTGCGACGGCGAAGGGAACCTGGGCGACCCCGACGGTGCTGCTCGGGCGTCGGCCGTTGAGAACCACATGAAGTGGCTACGTGCCGCGAAGCGTCTCGGCTGCCACGCGATCCGGGTGAACGCGGCAAGCGCCGGCTCGTTCGAAGAGCAGCAACGCCTCGCGGCCGATGGTCTGCGGGCGCTGTGCGAAAAAGCCGAGCCGTTCGGGCTGTCCGTGCTGGTCGAGAACCACGGCGGGCTCTCGTCGCACGGCGGCTGGCTCGCGGGCGTCATGCAAATGGTCGACCACGAGCTCATCGGCTCGCTGCCGGACTTCGGCAACTTCTGCATGGACTGGTCGCGGGCGGACGAGCCGGACGCGTGGTACGACCGGTATCAGGGCGTCGAAGAGCTGATGCCGTACGCCAAAGCGGTCAGCGCAAAGAGCTATGAGTTCGATGCGGCCGGCAACGAGGTGCATACGGATTACGAGCGGATGATGCGGATCCTCAGCGAGGCCGGCTACACCGGCTGGGTCGGGATCGAGTGGGAGGGCGGGGGCATCAGCGAACTCGAGGGCGTGCTCGCGACGAAGCGGCTGCTCGAGCGGGTTCGCGGCGACAGCTAGCTACTCCGGCGCGGTGTCGGTTTTCGGGCGAGGCATACACAGGTCTGCAAGGATCAGCAGGCTCAGCACGGTCATGCCGCTGCTGAACAGACCGCCGCCGGCGACGACGAGCGTGGCGAGCGAGGCGTTTTCACGCGTCAGCCACCAGCCGCCGATGTCGGCGACGAGGCCGACGCCCGTCGCGCAGAGCGTGATCGAGATCAGCGGCCGCGGCCACATCGTCAGCAGCGCGAGCACGGCGATCGCGATGCCCATCGAGGCCATACCGAGCGCGTGGGTGTGGGTCGAGGCGGCCAGGATCTCGGTATCGACCGGGTTGATGTTGCGGCTGACAGCCAGGTCGTAGACGTCGTCCCAGTATTCGAGTGGGAGTTCGGGATACACATCCATGCCGTCGACTTGGCCGGTTGCCGATCGTGCGTGGCAGTCGAGGCAGCTGATGGCGATGATCTCGGCGGGCGCGTCGATGCCCAGGTCGAGGTCGTCGTATCGCTGGCTGAGTGTCGCCGGGTCGCCGCCGAGCCACTCGATCAGCAGCTGGCGTTCGCGGTCTTCGAGCGTCTCGGGGTGGCCCGACTCGAGCGATCGGCGAAGAGCGGACTCGCTGACGATGCCGTGGTAGTGGGCCTTGATGTCTTCGATCGTCAGGCCAGGCTGCTCGTCGCGGTCGCCGTGGTGCATCCAGAGATAGACGCCGCTGGCCGCGGTGCCGCCGAGCATCGTGACGACCAGGCCGGCGATGCCGAGCCGCGCGAGCACGCCCAGTTCACGGAGCCGGAAGAAAGTTGTTGCGGTGCTCATCCGAGTTCAGCCGGGTCGATGGTCACGTCGCTTTCGGTGGTGATCGCTTCGTGGGTCTTGATGCCGACAATGGTCGAACGAAGGCCGTCGTCGGCCGAGCAGACGACCGGAGCGTCGGCCGTGACGGATTGGAGGAAGGCTTCGATGCCGTACCAGAGCGAGGTGTGCGGGAGGC
>JBCDEF010000089.1:0-11180 GCA_039179915.1 Planctomycetota bacterium
CCTTGCTGATGCCCACCGCCGGCGCCTCGCCGTGCCGACCGCCGGGGGTTCGGTCGGTCCCGGTGTGCATCAGGCCGCGCATGAACGTGCCCGTCGTCAGGATGACCGCATCGGCGCGCAGCTCGACCGGATCGATCACGCCCTCGGTCGCGATTCCTTCACGCGAAGCTTCCTGCGCCACAGCAGCGCACGGGCTCGACGCGCTCAGCGGCTTCTTCGTCTGCGGCGGCGACACCCGCACGCCCACGATCCGGCCGCCCTCAATCACAAAATCATCGACCGCGCCCGTGATCACATCGATCTCGGGCCGAGACGCGATCAGCCGCCGCACCGTCTCGGCATAAACCTCTTTGTCACACTGGCACCGCGGCCCGCGCACCGCCGGCCCGCGGCTCATGTTCAGCACCTTGAACATGATCCCGCTCGCGTCGGCCGCCAGCCCCATCAGCCCGCCGAGCGCATCGACCTCGCGCGCAAGCTGGCCCTTCGCCAGCCCCCCGATCGCCGGGTTGCACGACATCACGCCGATGGTGTCGGGCCGGAGCGTGACCAGCCCGACGCTGCCGACCCCGGCCGAGCCGGACTCATCGAGCGCATTGGCCGCCGCCCACGCGGCCTCCGCCCCCGCGTGCCCGCCGCCAACCACCAAAACCCGATACCCGCTCCGCATGCCCTGATCGTATGCTGATCGGCGTGGACGCCCCAGCATTTCAAACCCGCCAAGCCATACCAGACGACGCCCCTGCGATCACCGCCATCGTCAACGACGCCATCGCCACCACCACCGCGAGCTTCTGGGAAGAACCGCGGCCGGTCGACGAGGCCCGCGACGCGATCGCCGACGACCCGGAGCGGTACCCGTGGATAGTCGCCATTGATGACAACGGCACCATACTTGGCTTCGCCAGCAGCAAGGCCATGAACCCTCGCCCGGGATACCGCATCTCCGCCGAGGTCAGCATCTACATCGCCGCAGATGCCCGCGGCCGAGGCGTCGGCACAGCTATTTACACCGACCTCTTCGCACGCCTGACCGCCCTTGGCTACCGCAACATCATCGCCGGCATCGCTCTGCCAAACCCGGCCAGTGTGCGGCTGCACGAATCGATGGGCATGCAGCAGGTCGGGTGCTTCAAACAGATCGGCGTAAAGTTCGGCGAGGCGCTGGATGTCGGGTGGTGGCAGGTCGTGCTGCGCTAGTGCGCATTCCGATGCACGAATCCCTTGCTGAGGGTCATCAGCAGGATCCGCAGATCGAACAGCAGGCTCCAGTGGCGGACGTAGAACAGGTCGTACTGCAGCCGCTTGCGAAGGCTGGTGTCGCCGCGGAGGCCGTTGACCTGGGCCCAGCCGGTCATGCCGGCCTTGACGTGCTGGCGGAGCATATAGCCGCGCCAGTCGTCGCGGAAGCGCTCGATCAACTCGGGGCGTTCGGGGCGCGGGCCGACGAGGGACATGTCGCCCATCAGCACGTTGAGCAGCTGCGGCAGCTCGTCGAGGCTCGTCCGGCGGAGCCAGCGGCCGACGGGAGTGATGCGTGCGTCGCGGCGTGAGGTCCAGCTCGGTTCGCCTTCGTTGGCCTCGTCCTCGGCGTGGTGCATGGTGCGGAACTTGTAGATGTCGAAGACCTCGCCGCCGAGCGAGACGCGGCGCTGCCGGAAGATCACCGGCCCCGGGCCCGAGAGCCGCACGAGCGCGGCGATCACGATCAGCAGCGGCGCAAACAGCAGCCCGGCGCCGAGCGCGCCCGCGATATCGAGCGCCCGCTTGGAAACACCACCGAGGCCGTAGAGCGGCGACTCGCGGACGGACAAGATCGGCATGCCGTCGAGTTGGCTGACCGCCATCGACTGGGGCATGTGCCGCGGCGTGACATCGGGGACGACGCGGACATCGACCGGGAACCGCTCGAGGCGTTTGAGCAGCTCGGGCATCTGCGCGGCGCACGAGCCGGGCAGGGCGAGGTAGACCGCGTCGACCTTCCACTTTTCGAGGGCGTCTTCGAGCTCGTCGAGCCCGCCGAGGACGGGCCGGTCCTCGCACCGCGTGCGGCGGGTCTGGTCGCGGTGGCCGACGAAATACGCCACGCTGATCCCGGTCCACGAGTTCCGCTCGAGCGTGCGGCACGTGATCTGGCCCAGCCGGCCGACGCCGACCACGCAGGCGTGCCGGAGGTTCCAGCCCCGGCGGCGCAGCGAACGGAGCGCCGATCGGAACACCACCCGCTCGGCGGTCAGCAGCACGATCAGCAGCGGCGTTAGCACGGCGAGCTGGTAGCGGCTGGCGTCGAGCTGAAGCGAGAAGAGGGTCGCGACTGCCTCGCGCGGGCCTGAGGGCTGGATCAGCGCGTTGCCCGTCAGCCAGAGCAGCACGACAACGATCGCGATCGCGATCAGGACCGACCGGACGATCTGCCCCGCCTCGCCAACCAGCGCCCGATCGCGGCGGGGCCGGTACAAGCCGAAGCCCCACATCGCGTACAGCACCGCGGGCACAACCAAGTACGCCACGGGCTCGCGGACCAGCCGAACCGGATCGTCGACGACCACCCCGCCCTCGCGGGCCATCCGCGCGAGCCAGGCGACATAACAAGCCGTTACGACCACAGCCGCGTCGACCAGACACAGCATCGCGACGAAAAACTGGTGCTTCTGCTTGACCACGACGAACGACTGCCCTCCGCGTGCACCCGAACCCATCGAGGGTATCGACCAACCGACAGGTCCGCGACGAGACTCTACGAGGCCGGCTCGTCCGCAGGCGACACCGCATTCCAGGCGCCAGAGGACCTGACGTCGGTCCGCTCGGCCAGCCTTCGCAGCGCCGAACGGGTCTCGTCATCCGGATTCTGCCCACTCGACGAGAGATCCGGCGACTGGATCATCGCAATCGCGTACAGATCGCCCGCCGGCGTGCTTGCGCAGCCCTGGCCCCGCAGGCGGATCTTTCGGCCGCTGGCCGACCCCGCCGGCACCGACACCGTCGCGACTCCGGTCGGGGTCGGAATCTCGATCTTGGCCCCAAGCGTCGCCTCTTCGATGGTCAGCGGCAGGTCGAGGTAGACATCCGCCTCCCGCTCGCCCCGCGTGGGCTCGCCGCGTCGGAACAGCGGGTGCGGCTTCACGCTGACGGTCAGGATCAGATCGCCCCGCGTGCCGGGCGACGCCGGATCGGCATGCCCGACGCCGCGCACCCGCAGCTTCGCGCCGTCGCGCACACCCGCGGGGATCTGCACATCGACCCGCTGCGTCGAACCGGCACGCTGGATCTCGAGCGCCCGCGTGCCGCCGGTGACCGCCACGAGGAAATCGACGTCGATCGCGTACCGTGTCGTGACCGGCTCGGCCCGCCGAGCACGCGGCCGCTCCGGGCCCGCCCGGTGACGAGCCCCGCCGCCCGGACCGCCGCCGCCCCCACCGCCGAAGAACGCATCGAACACCGAGTTCAGGTCGCCGAAGTCAAACTCGACGCTCGCCGCAGGACCGCCCGGGCCGAACGAACCCTCGACGCCCGCGTGGCCCAGCCGGTCGTACTTCGACCGCTTCTCGGCGTCGGACAGGACGGCGTAGGCCTCCTGAATCTCGACAAATCGTGCCTGGGCCTCCTCGGCCTTGTTGACATCCGGATGGAACTCACGCGCCAGCCGGCGGAACGCCTGCTTGATCTCGTCCTCGGTTGCCGAGCGGTCAACACCCAGCACGGCGTAATAGTCGCGCTTCGCCATCGGTCCTGGATAGTAGCGCAGGCCAGGCTCGCCCCCGGCGACCGATCAGAACTCGTCCCGGTCCTCCGCGGCCGGCTCGGCACGCCGATCGCCGACAGCGGACAGGATGCGGACCGCCTCGCCGCCCCAGAGCCGGGCCTCGCCCGCAGCCCGCGAGGCCATCATCTCCAGCCGCGTCAGCGCGTTCCGCTCCGACAAAATCATCACCCCGTCGCCCGATTCGTCGGCATAGGTCTCGAAGACCGTCGACCCGGCGGCGTTATTCAGAAACAGCGCCCCGCCGTCGTCGTCGACCATGCCCATCAGCGATTCGCCGCCCTGCTCGTTGGACAGCAGCACCACGCCCCGGCCCGCCTTGTTGGCATAGGCCTGCATCACCGGGGTGCCCGCGGTGTTCTGGATCGTCAGCGTCCCGCCGTCAAGGTCCTGCGAGAGCGACGCGAGGTCGCCGGCCGAGACCACGCCGAAGCCGTCCGAATCTGTGTACAGCGCGGCGACGCTCTCCCGTTCGGCGTTGTGCACACCCACGAACCCACCGTCCGTATCACTGCCGATGGACACGCGAGCCGAGCCGTCCTCGGCGGCGATTTGCGCGGTCCCGGTCGCATCGAAATCGGTGTAGAGCGAGACCACCCGCTGGCCGCCGCGGTTGAGCAGGTTGAGCAGCCCGCCGTCGGCATCCGAGCCGGCAAGGACCGCGCGGCCGCCCGCGTCGTCGAACAGTTCGATGACCCCCCCGCCGCCAGCGGACGTGCCGAACCCCGCGGAGGTCTGGCCCCGCGTGTTCCGCATCCGGAGCAGGCCGCCCGATTCGGCGGCGGACAGCATCGCGTGGGGCGAGCCGTCCGGGCCGAACACCTCAAGCGAGCCGTAGCCGGCCGCGTCCGAGGTAACCATCACCGCGCCTGTTCCAACGCTGTTCGAGACCGACAGCAGCCCAGCCTCGCCCGACGAGCCCAGCACGATCTGCGTCGAGCCGTCGGACCCGCTGACCATCGCCAGGCCCCGGCCCGACTGGTCCGCGTAGGCCTCGAAGACGGCCTTGCCGTCGGTGTTGCTCAGGAAGATCGTCCCGCCGTCGGTGTCCGACCCGAGCGTAACCAGCGTGCGGCCCGCGGCGTCGACGATCTCGATCCGCTCGGCCCGGACGACCTCGGCCTCGAACAACGCCCGGACCGCCGACCGCGGCGCCGCGGCCGCGGCCAGCACCACCAGCCCAAGCCCGACCGCCGCCGCCCGGAACCGACGCCCGCGACGCTCGAGCGCCTCGATCCGCCGCCCCATACGCTCAAGCTCACGATTCATGCGCTCCGACATAGCGTCTCCTTGCTCCCAGAATCGGGGCTCCCGGGATCGGGCGGTCCTCGGAAACTATCGGCGCTGCGAGGCCTGCGCATAAACAGGGCCCGCCGAAGCGGGCCCCGCGTCGCATGACAGACGGAAACCAACCCGGCTTATTCGCCTTCGATGGGCACGTCTGTCGGATCGGTTGCGGGCGGCTCGACCCGGGTGATGTTCAGGCACTCGATGTCGAACAGCAGCGTCGAATCCGCGGGGATGCGGGCGTTCGCCCGCGAGCCGTAGCCCAGCTCCGGCGGGATCACCACACGCATCGCCGCCCCCTCGCGGATGTCCCGCGTCGCCCGGAGCCAGCCCTCGATCAGCTGGCCCGGCGCGTTGTACACGAACGGCTGCCCGCGGGTCCGAGAGCTGTCGAACATGCTTCCGTCGGTCAGCCGGCCTGTGTAATGGATCGCCAGGCTGTCCCCGTTGGTGACCGGCTCGCCCTGGCCGGCATCGAAGATGATCTCGATCAGGCCGTCGGACCAGCGCTCGACGGTCACGACCGATTCGGTGCGCTCGAACAGCGTCTCGCCGCCCCAGAGCTGCGCGCCGTCGGTCCCGAAGCCGCGATCGCCGGTCGCCATGACGCCGTCCATGACCTCGATCTCGCTGGTCATTTGCACGGCCCCCGACTCTGTCGTCGGGTACGCGTAGGGCGTCTGGCCCTGGAAGCCGGAGCCGGCGACATCGATCTCCAGGTCCATCGTCGCGTAGAGCCCGTCGAGTGTGACGGTCTGCGGGAACAGCTCGGGGACCAGCGACGCCCCAACGATCGCGGGCTTGATGTCCGGATCCTTGAACTCCAGCGTCCGCATGCGGAGCTGGCCCTCGAACCGGTACAGATGCAGAAGCACCTGGCGGAACGGGGTGAGCGCCTCGCCCTCGCGGGCCATCTCGGCGTAGAGCACGGGCCCGACGCCCGCCAGCTCGACCGGGGCGAACGACGCGAGGACGGCCGCGTCCTGGTTCCCCGCGACCGGGCCAGTCGACCGCCACGTGCCGGTCATCGCCTCGGCGACGGTCGCGGCATCGGTGTCGTCGAAACGCAGCTCGCTCTGGTCGGTTTCGACCAGCACCGGCTCGGGCCGCTCGGCTTCGCCGGTATCCTGAGCCGCGGCCAGGCCCGCGATCGCGGCCAGACCCGCCGTCGCCGCCGCCGCCGTCATCATGTGCACGATTCGTCGCATCGGTTCTCTCCGTTGGTTCTCTTGCGGCAGACGCCGCGGCTCGAGTGCCCGGGGCTCACGCCAGCTCGGGGAACATCTTCGTGACCACACCCACAAGCTCTTCGACATGGCTCGCCGACTCGTCAAACAGCTTCTGCTCGGCCTCGTCGAGCTTGAACTCGACAACTTTCTCGACGCCGCCCTTGCCCAGAAGCGCCGGCACGCCCACGAACAGCCCGGACTTGCCGAAATGCCCGTCGAGGTAGGCCGCCGAGGGGATGATCCGCTTCTTGTCCTTGACGATCGCCTCGACCATCTGGATCGTGCCGGAGGCGGGCGCGTACCACGCGCTGGTGCCCATGAGCTTGACGACCTCGCCGCCGCCCTTCTTGGCCCGCTCGACACAGGCCTCGATCGTCGCGTCGTCGAGCAGGTCGGTCACCGGGATGCCGTGCACGCTGGTGCAGCGAGGCAGCGGGACCATGTCGTCGCCGTGCCCGCCGAGCAGGAGCGCCTGCACGTCCTCGATCGAGCAGCCGATCTCCCACGCGATGAACGTGCGGAACCGCGCGACATCGAGCGCGCCCGCCTGGCCCATGATGCGATTCGTCGGGAAGCCCGTGGCCTTCCAGGCCGTGTAGACCATCGCGTCGAGCGGATTCGAGACCACGATCACGATCGAGTCGGGCGCGTGCTGCTTGATGTTCTCGGAGACGCTCTTGACGATCTTGACGTTGGTCTCGATCAGATCGTCGCGGCTCATGCCGGGCTTCCGCGGCAGGCCCGCAGTCACGACCACAACGTCCGAGCCGGCGATGTCCGCGTAGTCGCTGGTACCGGTGAGCATGCCGTCAAACCGCTCGATCGGTGCGCAGCACGCCAGATCGAGCATCTTGCCCTTGGCGACGCCTTCCTTCTCGGGGATGTCGAGCAGGACGATGTCGCCCAGCTCCCGCTGCGCGGCCCAGTGCGCACAGGTCGCCCCGACGTTGCCCGCCCCGATGATGCTGATTTTTGCTCGCCCCGTCGCCATGCCGCGGTTCTCCGAAAACAGTGGTGATTCGTCGAAAACGCCCCGGGCTGCCCCGTCCCGCGGGCTGGAGCGGACTCTAGGCCGACGCCGCCGAAGAACCGGCCCCGCCGACTCAGCCGAACTCGACCGGCAGCGGCGACTGGCGGTCCGCCCCGGGGATCGGCAGCGTGATAGTCTGCGCCTCGCCCGCGAGCACCGCCGGCACCAGCAGCGGCTGCCCCGCGGGCAGGTCCGACTCGAGCGGCACGACCAGATCGCGGACCGGACCGCCCTTGGCGAAATCGAACTGGCGGTAGACCTGCCGGGCGATGCCGGGCGCCGGAGTAGTCCCCTCAACATGCGTCCAGACCAGGCCGACGACCGTCGGATCGTCGTCTTCGCCCTTGGGGAACCGGCAGAACGCGGCGGGCGCGCCGGCAAAAATCGGCACGCCCGGCGTCGGCAAGAACAGATCGCCCCGGAACCCGACCTCGGCCAATGCCTCGAGCAGCTCAGCCGGATGGCCGGTGACCAGCGGATCGCCGTCGACCGTCCACTCGAGCCCGGCGCTCGACGCCAGCGCGAGTGCGGCCAATGCGTCGTCGATCAGCTCGGCGACCATCGGGTGCAGCGGCTCGTCGCCCCAGATCGCGTGGACCGCGGCCGCGTGCTCGCGGATGCCGATCTCGGCCCGGTCAAGGCCGAGAGCCTGCTCGTCCGCCGAAAGCTCGTGCAACTCGCCGAGCGCGTGGGTGATCGACTGCAGCGCGATGATCTCGGGCACAGCCCGCTTGACCCGGCCGCCCTCGCCGTCATCCGGCAGCGCGACCGCGCCGCGGGCAAACTCGCTCCACTTGCCCAAGAGGCCGGCCCAGGTCATCGCACGATTGTCGTTGGTGGTCATCGTCGGCATGGTATGACGGCGCACAAAGACCCCCGGGCAACGGTGGTCTGCCCGGGGGTCCTAGGGTGGATCGCGCGGTCCATGCGGGCGTTGCACCCGCGTGCGCGACCCTGGTGGTGGGTCGTGACGACTGCCGTCCTAGCTGCAGCCCAGGCTGTTGCCGCAATTCAGGCACTTGTAGCAGTGGCCGTTTCGAACAGTGATCGTGCCGCAGACATCACACGGCGGCGCATCGCCCATGTTCGCGCTCATGGCGGCCGAGAGGGCCGATTCCGCGTGCGAAGCTTCGGCGGCCGCGGTCGATTCGGTAATCGAGCCGTCCAGGACAGCGGTCTCGGTTGTCGAGCCAAGCTCGCCCGGCTCGGTCCGGACGCGCCGCAGTGTCGAGCCGTCGCTTGTGACACCCAACTCCGGCGTGTCGTCCTGCTGGCTGCCGATGCGGGCGATCGGCCCGTTGTCCCGGGTCGATGAGGGCTGTGCCGAAGAGGGCTGAGCCGGTGAGGCCTGGCTCGGTGAGGCCTGGCTCGGTGAAGTCTTCCAACGCGCGTCTCCTGGGGCCGACGCGTCGTGCGTCGGCGTGCTCGTGCGGGAGGGCGCGTCCTTGCTCTCCGATCTGGTGGTGGTACTGGTTGTCGAGCCGCCGCGGCTGGGCAGGTTGGCCTCGCGGTAGCCCGGGATGAACTGCATGCCGAGCCAGCGGAAGATGTAATCGACCAGGCTCTTGGCGAACGGGATGTCGCGGTTGCCGGTCATGCCCGCCGGCTCGAACCGCTGGTGCGTGAACTTGTTGACCAGCGAGGGCACCGGCACGCCGTACTGCAGCGCGACCGAGACGGCCGTGCCCAGCGAGTCCATCAGCCCGCCGATCGTCGAGCCCTCCTTGGCCATCGTGATAAACAGCTCGCCGGGCAGGCCGTCCTCGTAAAGACCCACCGTCAGGTAGCCCTCGTGGCCCGCGACGTTGAACTTGTGCGTCATCGAACGGCGGGTGTCGGGCAGCCGGCGGCGCATCGGCCGGTGGATGATCCGGACGTTCTCGGTCTCGGCCTTGTCTACGTCACCGCCGGCGATTGCGCCGGCCATCTCGGCGACGGCGCCCGCGACCTCGTCTTTCGCCTCGTCGAGGACTTCAACATCAGCATCCTCATCGTCGAGCTCAATATCGCTCTTGGTGCTCAGCGGCTGGCTCAGCTTGCAGCCGTCGCGGTAGAGCGCGTTGGCCTTGAGCCCCAGCTCCCAGCTCGTGCGGTAGGACCGCTTGATGTCCTCGACCGTCGCATCGTTGGGCAGGTTGATCGTCTTGCTGATCGCGCCGGAGATGAACGGCTGGGCGGCCGCCATCATCAGGATGTGCCCTTCGGGCCGGATGAACCGCGTTCCCGTCGGGCCGCAGGTGTTCGCACAGTCAAACACGGGCAGGTGCTCGTTCCTGATGTGCGGCGCACCCTCGATCGTCTGCGTGCCGCAGATCAGCTCGTTGAGCCGCGCGATCTGCGGCTGGGTCAGGCCCAGCGCCCTGAGCAGATTGAACGACGGGTCGGCCTTGGCCTGCTCCGGGTCGATACCGACCGATCGCAACGCCTCATCGCCCAGGCCCCAGGCGCTGAAGGCAAACCCGAGCTCGAACACGCCCGGAAGGCCGGCTTCGACCGCTTTGAGCGTCTCGGGCGCGAGGCCCTTGTTCATCAGCCACTCGGCCAGGGTCTCGCCCGCCTCGCTGACCGCGACGCCCTCGGGCATCGGCGCCGCCAGGTTCAGCGTGCCGAGGATGAACGTCAGGATCTCGGTGATCTGCTCCTCGCTGTAGCCGAGCGTCCGGAGCGACGGCGCCAGCGACTCGTTGGCGATCTTGAAGTACCCGCCGCCGGCCAGCTTCTTGAACTTGACCAGCGCGAAGTCGGGCTCGACGCCGGTGGTGTCGCAGTCCATCAGCAGGCCGATCGTGCCGGTGGGCGCGATCACGGTCACCTGTGCGTTGCGGTAGCCGTGCTTCGTGCCAAGCTCGAGCGCGTCGTCCCAGGCCGCGACCGAGCGCTTGAGGAGCTTCTCGGTGTTGGCGAGCGCGATCGATCCGGAGCCGACCAGTTCGTGGTCGATCGGCACGGGGCGTATGCGCAGGTCTTCCCACTCGTCGGCCGCGCGGTCGAGGCCGTGCGCCGCCCGGCGGTGGTTGCGGATGACCCGCAGCATCGTCTCCTTGTCATCGGCGTAGCCCGCGAATGCCCCGTGCTCCTTGGCCAGCATCGCGCTCTGGCGGTAGCTGCGACCGGTCAGGATCGCGGTGAGCATACCGCTGACCGCGCGGCCCTCGTCGGAGTCGTACGGGATCCCCGCCTGCATCAGCATCGCGCCCAGGTTCGCGTAGCCCAGACCCAGCGTGCGGTAGGTGTAGCTCAGTTCCGCGATTTCCTTCGAGGGGAACGCCGCCATCAGCACGCTGATCTCGAGCACCATCGTCCAGATATCGGTCGCGTGCTCGTAGCGCTCGACGTCGAACGCCTTGCTGTCAGCGTCGAAGAACTTCAACACATTCAGCGACGCCAGATTGCACGCCGTGTTGTCCAGGAACATGTACTCGCTGCACGGGTTGCTCGCGTTGATGCGGCCAGCGCTCGGACAAGTATGCCAGGCGTTGATCGTGCTGTCGTACTGCACGCCCGGGTCGGCGCACCGCCACGCGGCGTACGAAATATCGTCCCACAGCTTGTTCGCATCCAACGCCTTCGCCTCTTCGCCCGAGGTCCGGAGGTACGTCTGCCACGGGTCGCCGGCATCGACCGCATCAAAGAAGCTGTCAGGGATGCGCACCGAGTTGTTGCTGTTCTGGCCCGACACAGTCTGGTACGACTCGCCGTTGAAGTCGTAGTCGAGCGTCAGGTCCAGCCGCTCGGCCGTCTCCTTGATCGACTCGTCGTTCTGTTTAAGCGTCTTGAGCCCCTCGACCAGCGCGGCGACTTTAAATTATATCTGATCAGGTGCCTCCGGAGCTGGTTACTGATGTCTCCTTAGATGATCTAGTGCCCCCTGAGC
>JBCDEF010000090.1:0-11035 GCA_039179915.1 Planctomycetota bacterium
CTCCCACGCGGCTGACGCCGAACAGCTCGGCCGCGTTCCTGACCGTGATATCGCGCTGCGGGAACGCGATCTCGATGTCGGCCTCGCGGAACGCCTCGGCGACGCGCATATGCATGTCGTGGCGGACGGCGATCAGGTGATCGATGCTTGGGATGAAGACGCGGAGCTGGAAATCGAGCGTGCTATCGCCGAAGCTGCCGAACATGACATGCGGCTTGGGCGTGTCAAGCACGACGGGCTGCTCGTCGGCGACGCGCAACAGGATCCGCTCGGCCAGACGGATATCTTCGTTGTAGCCGACGCCGACAGGAATCGTCAGGCGCAGCACCGGGTCGGACAGTGTCCAGTTGATCACCTGATCGGTAATGAACGACCGGTTGGGGATGATGAGCTCTTTTCGGTCCCAGTCGGTGACGGTCGTGGCGCGCATCTTGATGCGGGTGACTGTGCCGGACACCTCGCCGACGGTGACGGTGTCGCCCAGGCGGATCGGTCGCTCGGCGAGGATGATCAGTCCCGACACGAAGTTGGCGAATATCTCCTGGAGGCCGAACGCCAGGCCGAAGGTCAGGGCCGCGGCGAGCCACTGGATGTTCGACCACGAGAGGTTAAGGGCCGCGGCGGCGACCGAGATGCCGACGATCGCGATCGCGTAGCGGATGACGGTGCTGATCGCGTAGCGGGTCCCCGCGTCGAGCGGCAGGCGCTGGAGCAGGAGGATCTCAAAGACCGCGGGCAGGTTGCGGAACGCGATCACAGTGATCGCGAGGATGATCGCGGCAAGGCCGACGTCCGCGACGCTGATCGCGGCGAGTTCCGTTTGGGCCGCGGGTTCGGTCTCGACTGCGCCGGTGAGTCCGAGCGTGGCGTCGGGGGTCGCATCGGGTGCGGGCCGAGCCTCGGGCGCTTCGGTCGTCGGTGCCGCGGCGCTGGCTCGGGGCTCGCCTGTCCTCGTCTCGAGCTCGGGGATGATGTCGGTATCCGACGCCTCGACGTATTGGATTGTCGGGTAGAGCTGGATCCGATCGAGCTGCCGAAGCGCCGGAAGCACGGGCGACCAGACAACGAACAGGCTCGCGGCACCCGCAACGAAGAGCGCGGTCCGGAAAAGCTGCTTGGTCTGCTCGCTGATCGCGGGGATGTCGATCTTCATCTCATCGATCGGTGCGGCTTCGGTGGGCGTGTCGGCGTCCGGCGATTCTTCACGGTCCTTGATCGCTTGATCGCGCCGGCGTTTGGCATCTTCAAATGCCACGCGGCGGCGGGCGACGAAGAGCCAGCGGTTCAGCATCGCGTTGATCAAGATAAGCACGACGATGACAATGCCTGTCAGCCGGACCCGGTCCTGGAGCTGCAGCGCGGTGTAGAAATAGCCGAGCCACGTCAGCAGCACGAGCAGAGCCGGCGTGAGCAAGAGCAGCCCGAACCAGACACGGCCGAGCCGGGTCGCCCATGCTTTTTGATGCTCATGGAACCATGCGCCCAGCACGGGCCCTGCAGGCCGGAGCGTGGCGGCGATAAACCATGCCGCGGCGACCATGCTCAGCGTGAATCCGAGCCGGCCGATGGTATTGATGACCCCGTCGTTGCCGTAGACATCGACGGCGACGGTGACGGCGATCGCCGGGAGCGCGACGACGGCGAACAGCGTGATGTTCCGCCGGAGACGTGCGACGGCTCGTTCGGGCCAGCGGAAGTGGGCATCGGCGAGGCCGCCGGGCGCGAGCAGCTCTCGCAGGATCATGATGGGGAAGAGCACGACTGCGAGCGTCTGCAAGGCGGTGCCCACAGAGACCGCGAGCAGCGGCTGATCGACCGGGACCGAGAGCGCGCGTCCGAGAGCCCAGAGCAGCAGAGACGGGGCGGAGCCGGCGAGGCACGCCAGCCCGAGGGATGCGAAACTGAGCGAGACCGCATCGGTCCGGAACCGTCGGACACGCTCGGCGATCCGGGCGCGGATTCGGCCGCTGCGGGAACGAAGGATCCAGAGGGCGGCGACGAGGAGCCCCATAAGCACCGGCGGGACGGGGCTTCGGGCGACTTCGAGCCACGCGTTTCGGATCGATTGCCGCCACGCGGCCGCGTCGGCGAAGAACCCGACCGCATCGGCCACGTGCTCGCCCGTCGGCCGGTCTCCGGCCGAAACGCTGCGGACCCAGAGGATCCGCTCGCGGACAAATTCGGCATAAGCGCGTGCGGCGGCGAGCACCTCACGCGAGACGGCGTTGAGCTCTGTCAGCGTCTGTTGGTCTTCCACTGTTCGTGCGATCGAGCGATCGAGCAGGTCACGCCGCAGCACAGCCAGCTCGCGGGCGGCCGCACGGAGCTGCTCCGACTCGGCAACGCCGACGAGCGCGGCGTCGACCGCCGCATCCAGATCGCCGGCCATCTCGCGGGCCTCCTGGAGCTCGACGAGCGCGAGCTCGGTGTCCTCGAGCGTGCGGTCGACCGAGCGGACGCGCTGCTCGAGCACGCGGATGTCCGGCAGGGATTGGTACTGTCGGCGGAGCAGCAGGCCGGTCGCCCGGTTCAGCCCCGAGGCTTCCATCCGCCTCCGGACAGCGCGGTATTGGGCGCGGAGGGTGTCGAGCTCGCCTTCGGCGGCGTCGAGCTGATCGGCGGCGAGACGGAGCCGCCCGCCCGCGTTGTTCTGCTTGGTCAGCCGCTGGGTGAGGTCGCGGATCTCCTGGGCCAACGGTGCCAGCTCCGGGTGCTCGCCGGCGATCCGCTGGAGGACGGCCGCAGTATCGCGTGCCGTCTGCATCGATTCCTGTTGTCGCGCGTTGGCCAGGGCCTGCTGCCAAGCGTCGCTGAGGGCCTGGAGCATCTGCACACGTCGGGTCGCGAGGTCGCGGCGTGCCGGGAGCAATTCCAGCCGTTCTTCGTAGCTCTCGATCTCGGCTTGCAGCGCATCGCGCTCCGCCGCGAGCGAATCGAGGCGTACGCCGAGCAAGAAGTCCTCGGCCGCGCGGAGCTCGGGGTCCGCCTCGTGATCCGCGGCTTCCCGTTCGGCCCGGTGCGCATCCAGCTCCGTGTCGATCTCGGTGAGCCGCTGCGCGATCTCGGTCCGCCGGGCTTGGCGGCGATCCGCTTCGGTTCCCAGTGTGGCCAGCTCGTCCTTTGCTTTCTCGAGCTCCGCGGAGACCCGGTCCCGCGACGAAGATATCTCCGGCGTGGTCATCGACTCGGTGCCGAGGTCCGGCACCTGTGGGACCGGCTCGGCGAGTTCGGCGCGGATCGCTTCGAGCCGTGCATCGGCGTCTTCGGCGGCTTCACGCAGCGCGGCCTCTCGCTCGCGGGCATCCTCGATCAGCCCGAGCAGCGCCAATGCTTCGCGGTAGCCGCTCTCGACCTCTGGCTTGTCCTCGCCGAGCAGCTCGAGCCTCGCCTCGGCGACGGCCACGCGCGGGTCAGGCGATTGCGCAGCGCCTCGGCCGCCGAAGAACAAGCCAGCCAGTACCGCTGCGATGATCCATCGGTTCATAGAAAACCCTATGGAGTCTCGCGGCTGGACGCGCACCGCCGGAGCTCTTGGTCCGTTGGGACACGCAGGCCGACCCTACAATCCCGACGCGATGACGACTCAGATGACACCCAGCGGGCTCACCGATCGTCCTGATCGGCATGGGCCCGATCGGCGAAAGGCAGCCGAGGAGCACTACGGGCTCGCGGCGTGGGGGCACGGGTTCTTCCGTGTGACCGAGCGCGGCACGATCGCGGTCGATTGCAGCGGCGGCCGAACCAGCGCGGCGCCGGGCGGGGAGCGGCGCGGGCAGATCGATCTGCACGAGGTCGTCGAGGGCCTGGCCCAGCGCGGGCTCGATGCGCCGGTGCTTCTGCGGTTCAGCGACATCCTGCGTCGGCGGCTGCGGGAGATCCGCGAAGCGTTCGACCGCGCAATCGACGAAGAGGGCTACACCGGCGGCTACAGCTGCGTCTACCCGGTCAAGGTCAACCAGCAGCGGCAGGTCGTCGAAGAAATCCGCGACGCGGCGGCCGAGCTGGGCTTCGGGCTCGAGGTCGGCAGCAAGCCCGAGCTGCTGGCGGTGCTCGGGCTGACCGCGGGCTCGGACCGGCCGGTCGGCGAGCTGCCGGTGATCTGCAACGGGTTCAAGGACGAGGAATACGTCGAGACCGTGATCCTCGCGGCAAAGCTGGGCTGGCGGATCGTGCCCGTGGTCGAGCAGCCCAGCGAGCTGCGGCGGATCATCGCGATCGCCGAGCGGTACGGCGTGCGGCCGAAGATCGGCATCCGGGCGAAGCCGTCGGCCACGGGCACCGGCCGCTGGGCGACCAGCGGCGGGAACCGCTCGAAGTTCGGCCTGAGCGCCTCTGGCCTGATCGACGCGGTCGACGAGCTGCGCGAGCACAACATGCTCGACTGTCTCACGATGCTGCACTTCCACGTCGGCAGCCAGATCAACGATGTGCGCCAGCTCACGCGTGCCGTCGGCGAGCTGGCGCATATCTACGGCGAGCTAGTGCGCCTGGACGCCGGACTCACGACGATCGATATCGGCGGCGGGCTGGGTGTTGATTACGACGGCTCGGGCTCGCCGCACGACGGCTCGGTGAACTACGGCATCCGCGAGTATGCCTCGAGCGTGGTGCACCGGATCAAGAGCGTCTGCGACGACGCGGGCGTGCCGCATCCAACGATCATCAGCGAATCGGGACGCGCGATGGCGGCGTTTTCCAGCGTGCTGGTCTTCAACACGATCGGCGTGACCCGGTTCGACGTCGACCCGCGGATCGATCGGGCCAGGGCGCTGCTCGCGGCCGACCCGGAGACGGCCCAGCCGATCCGGAACCTGGTCGAGACCTTCGAGAACCTCGACGGGCTCGACCCGAGCGAGGCGTACCACGACGCCGTGCAGGCTCGTGACGAGGCGATGACCCTGTTCGCCATGGGCTACGTCACTCTGGAGCAGAGGTCGGCGGCGGAGCGGCTGTTCTGGGCGATCGGCCACGCTGTGGTCGATCGGGCGAGCGCCGAGCTCGGCGAGGGCGAGGAACTGCCCGACGAGCTGCGCACCCTGCCCGAGCAGCTCAGCGATATCTACTACGTCAATTTCAGCATGTTCCAGTCGATGCCGGACCACTGGGCGATCGATCAGGTCTTCCCGATCGTGCCGATCCACCGGCTCGACGAGAAGCCGACGCGGCTGGGCGTGCTGGCGGACATCACGTGCGATTCCGACGGCGAAGTGTCGTCGTTTTCCTGCCACACACGCAGCGGCCCGAAGCCGAGACTGGAACTCCACGAGCTGCGCGGCGACCCGGACGACCCGGAGCCGTATTACCTCGCGGCGTTCCTCGTCGGCGCCTATCAGGAAGTCCTGGGCGACCTGCACAACCTTTTTGGTGACACGCACGCGGTGCACGTGAGCCTCGATCACGACGGCCGGTGGCGGATCGACGACGTCGTGGAGGGCGACACCGTGCGGGACGTGCTGGGCTATGTGCAGTACAACCCGGACCGGCTGCGGAAGGACTTCCGCCGCGAGATCGAGCGGGCCGTGCACGCCGGTCGGCTGGAAGCTAGCGAGGGCCGAGCGCTCACGCGGTTTTATGAGGATGGGCTGGCGGGATACACCTATCTGGAGCGCTGACCGATGGCGGAGTGGACGAAAAACCGGCTGCTTGCGGACCAAGTCGAACATGTGGATCCGACTGCGTTCGATGCGCGGCCGATCATCGATGCCTACCGGTCGATGGCCTATTCCAGCCGCTCGCTCGCGCGGGCGTGCGATATCGTCGACCGCATGCAGGCCGACCGCGGCTGCGCGGTGATCCTGACGCTCGCGGGCTCGCTCGTCTCGGCCGGGCTGAAGCGGGCGATCCTGACGCTCGTCGAGCACAACATGGTCGACGCGATCGTGGCGACCGGGGCGAACATCGTCGACCAGGACTTCTTCGAGGGGCTCGGCCACCGACACTTTGCCGCGCCGGGCTCGCCCGAGGCGCCGGTCGTCGATGACACCGTGCTCCGCGAGCTGATGATCGACCGGATCTACGACACCTACATCGACGAGCAGGCCCTGCGAGACTGCGACGAGACGACCAAGCGGATCTTCGACGGGCTGCCCGGAGGGGCCTATTCCTCGCGTGAGCTGATCGCGAGGATGGGTGCCTACCTCGCCGAGCATCACCCGCAGAACGCCTCGATCGTTCGTCGGTGCTTCGAGAAAGCCGTGCCGATTTTCTGCCCGGCGTTCAGCGACTGCTCGGCGGGGTTCGGCATCGTGCTGCACCGGTCCGAGCGGCTGGAGCGGGGCGAGACGCCGATCGCCTTCGACTCGGGCAAGGACTTCGACGAGCTGACGCGGGTGAAGCTCGAAGCGGGCGGCACCGGGCTGCTGATGCTCGGTGGGGGTGTGCCGAAGAACTTTGCGCAGGACATCGTCGTGGCAGCCGAGCTGCTGGCCGATAGAGGCGGCGGATCCTCGGAAGGCGGCGTCGCGATGCACAAGTACGCGGTCCAGCTGACCGTGGCCGACAGCCGGGACGGGGCGTTGTCCGGATCGACGCTCCGCGAGGCGTGCAGCTGGGGCAAGGTTGATGTGGTGGACGAGCAGATGGTCTTCGGCGAGCTGAGCACGCTGCTGCCGCTGCTGGTCAGTGACGCGTACCACCGCGGGTCGTGGAGAACGCGGGACGAGCGCCGATTCGCGGATCTGTTCGGCGAAACCGCGACAGCGGCGGCGCGCGATGCCGCACACTGAGCGCGAGCTGCTGGACCGGATCGCTGAGCGCAGCGGCGGGCTGGTGCTGCCGTTCGGCAGGCTGGCCGTCGGCCCGGGTGACGACTGCGCCGTGGTCGAGCTCGCGGGCGAGACGCTGCTGGTCACCGCCGACCAGCTCGTTGAAGGCCGGCACTATGAGCCGGGGACCGATGTAGATCTGGTCGCGCGCAAGGCGGTGTCGCGCTCGATCAGTGATATCGCGGCGATGGGCGGCTCGCCGATCTGGGCGACGGCGACCGGCCTGCTGCCAGACGGCTTCGAGCATGCCGCCGAGCTGTTCGACGCGATGAAGCGCTGGGCGGAGGCGTGGTCCTCCCCGCTGATCGGGGGCGATCTCGCGACGGGGCCCGGGCCGCTGGTGCTGACGACAACGGTCGTCGGACGGATGGCCGAGGGTGTTGCTCCGGTGCCGCGGTCCGGCGCGCGGCCGGGCGACGGCGTGTATCTTTCGGGGCCCATCGGCGGGTCGCTGCCGAGCGGGCGGCACCTGACGTTCGAGCCGCGGCTGGCCGAGGGTGCGCGGGCGGCGGCCGAGGGGGGGCACGCGATGATCGATCTGTCCGACGGGCTGGGCATCGACGCGGACCGGGTGGCCCGGGCCTCGGGCGTGCGGATCGAGCTCGAGGCGGATGCTGTCCCTCTGCACCAGGACGCCGGCGGCTGGCGTCAAGCGATCGGCCACGGCGAGGACTACGAGCTGCTGCTGTGCTCGTCGAAGCCGATCGAGGGGTTTGTCGGGCCGGTCGGGCGTGTGGCTCCGGGTCCGCCGGGCGCCGTGGTGCTCGACGGAGCGGGCGCTGCGCACGATGCCGCGGTATTCGGGTGGGACCACGGCGACTGAGCACGGGCGAGCCGTCCTACAACTTGTCTATGCAGATCGTTCGACAGTGCGGCTCGCTCGATGCCACCGACTCCCTCGCCCGTCAGCTCGCCGGGCTGCTCCGTCCGGGCGACGTGGTCGCGCTCTCGGGCGAGCTCGGCTCTGGCAAGACGACGCTGGTTCGCGGGATCGTCGCCGGGCTTGGGCTCGACACGGCCGCGGTCTCGAGCCCGACGTTCGTGGTCGCCAATGAGTACCCGGGCCGCGAGGGCGTGCCGCCGGTGGTGCATGTCGACGCGTACCGCCTCGGCGCGGCGGACGAATTGGAAACCATCGGCTGGGATCGGCTGATGGACAGCTCAGCGATCGTGCTTCTCGAGTGGCCGGAGCGGATCGAGGAAACGCTGCCGGTGGAGCGGGCAACGGTTTCGCTGGTGCAGACCGGACAAGACTCGCGGCGTGCAACGATCGACATCCCGCGGGGCTGGCTGGACCGGCCGGGCCTGTTGCAGCTCGGGCAACAGCCGGCGGACCGCGGCTCAACCCGATGCCCGATCACGGGCGAGCCGGTGCCGGCCGACAGCCCGACATGGCCTTTCGCCGGCGAGCAGGCGCGGCTGGCCGATCTGTACCGCTGGATGCACGAGAGCTACACGCTGACGCGCGACATGAAAGACGCCGACCTCGAACAGGGCGAATGACCGGCTCGCTACGCCTTGGTCGCGTAGATCTGCAGCTTGTGGCCCGAAGCGCGCAGCCCGAGCTCGGCGCAGACGCGGTCTCGGATGGCGATCAGCTCGGGCACGTCGATCGAGACGGTCTCGTCCGTGTCGATACGGACGATCAGGTCGTTGGGCCGAGCGCCGTAGACGAGCTGGTAGCGCGGCTGGTCATCGCCGGCCAGCACGCGCTGCAGGATGCCTGCGTCCTGCATGAGCTTGATAGTTCGGTAAACGGTGGCCTTGGAGACGCGGAAGCCGACGGACTTGAGCTCGTCCTGGAGCTCCTCGGCGTCGAAGAGGCCGTCCATGCGGATAACCGCGTCGAGCACGCGGGCCCGCTCGGGGGTGTATTTCTGGTTGTCGGCTTTGAGCCGGCGGCGGAAGACGGCACAGAGCGGCTCGATCACCGCGGGCACGGCGTCGCCGCGGTTGAGGTCCGGCTCGGTCGGCAGCGGGTTCGGGTCGAGGTCCATGGCGGGGCATGGTACGCGCCGGGGCGAGGCCGCCCGCCCGCTTAGACTCGGCGGTGAACGGCGCGGCCAAGCAACCCGAGATCGGCACGGCGTGGTCGGTCCGAGCGCTCGCGCTGGCCGGCGGCCTGGTGTTCGCGGCGATCCTGGCCTCGCTGGTCGGCACCGGCGCAGAGGGGCCAGATGCGTTCGGCAACGTGGCCTCGGTCCTGTACCTGTTGCCGGTCGCGGGGCTAGCGCCGACGATGTACCTGCTCGCGGCGATGGGCCTGGGGATGGCGATCGTGCACGGGCTCGCTCCCGGGACGCGGCACCCGTGGGCGCTTGCGTTCGCGGCAGGGCTGGCGGCGATGCTGTCTCTCACACACGGGCTGGGCATCGCGGGGCTGCTCTCAAACCGGGCGGCCGCGTTGGCGCCCGTCGCGATCGGGGTCGCGCTTGTCGCGCGACGGCTGCCGATGGCGATCCTCGATGCCCGGCGATCGGGAGGCCCGAGCCTGTGGTGGCTGCTGGCGATGCCGGCGGGCGGGGTGCTGCTGGCCGCGGCGTGCACGCCGCCGGGCTGGCTCTGGGCCAGCGAGTTCGGCGGGTACGACTCGCTGAGCTATCACCTGCAGCTCCCGCGCGAGTGGCACGCTGCGGGACGGGTCTGGCCTGTTGAGCACAACGTGTACTCCTACCTGCCAAGCTTCGTCGAGGCGGCGTTTGTGCATCTGGCCTCGATCACGGGCGTGCCTCGGGACGGGTTTGTCTCAGCCCAGGGCACGGTGCTGATCTCGAGCAAGCTGCTGCACGCATTGATAACGCTTGGCGCGGCGTGGGTGATGTCGGCCGCGGGCCGGTCGTGGGCCGAGCGTGCGGGCGCCGGCGGCCACACACAGTTGGCCGGCTTCATGGCGGGCGGGCTGACGCTGGCCACGCCGTGGGCGGTCGTCACCGGGTCGCTGGCGTACAACGAGATGGCCGTGGTGCTGCTGGTCGGCGGGGCGATGCTCGCGGCGTCGGACGAGCGCATCACCCCGGTCCGGCGGGGCGTGCTGTGCGGGTTGCTGATGGGCGCGGCGTGCGGGTGCAAGCCGACGGCCCTGCTGTTCGGCGCGCCGGTGGTCGGCATCGCGCTGCTCGGGTGTGTGCCGAAACGATCGTGGCTCGCGTGTCTCGCGGCTTGCGCCGGAGTCGGATTCGCCATGCTGCTGCCCTGGCTCGCGCGGAACTGGATCGCGAGCGGCAACCCGGTGTTCCCGCAGCTCGCAAGGCTGTTCGGCAGCGGCCACTGGTCGGCGGAGCAGGTCGCTCGCTACGCCGGCGCACACTCGTTTGATGACTCGATCTTCGATGCGTTGCGGCTGCTGGTGCTGGCAGACCCGACCGACCCCGCCGCCGGCACGGACCCGATGCACCGCGGGCTGCTGCACCGGCAGTGGGCGCTGACGGCGCCGCTGCTGGCCGTGGCCGGGAGCGCGGGGCTGCTGATGCGGCAGACACGGTTCGCGGCCGCGGTGCTGGCGGTGGGGATCGTTTCGCAGATCGCGGCGTGGGCGCTGCTGACGCACGTGCAGAGCCGGTTCCTGCTGCCGGTGCTGGTGCCGGGGGCGTTGCTGGTTGGTATCGCAGCGGCAGCCGGCTGCGGACGGGGCGGCCGGGCGTTCGAAGTCGCCGGTGCGATGCTCGCCCGAGGAGCCGTCGCCCTCACCGCGTTGATCACCGTGTGGCTCTTTGCCGGCGAGGGGGCCGGCCGCGGCGGGCCCAACGCGCTGCTCGCGGCGGGGCCGGCGGCGTTTGTGAACCCGGCGTTCGCCGGGAACGATCCTCAGCTGATGTCGCCCGAGCAGTTCATGGCATCGCAGCTTCCCGCGGGCTCGCACGTGCTGCTGATCGGCGACGCCACGCCGCTCTACAAGCCGCCTGGGACCGCCTACGCCACGACGTGGGACACCTCGCCGGCGGCCGCGGCGCTGCGCCGCTGGCCCGAAGATCCGGCGAAGGCGACCGCGGAACTCGCCGAGTCGTACTCGCATGTCTACTTTGGCCTTGCGGAACTAAGCAGGCTGCACGCCACGGGCTGGGGCGACCCGACGCTCGATCCGGACCGGATCGCCTCGTGGCTTCGATCGACGACGCGGGCGGTCCGTGTCTTCCCGGGCGGCCGTAGCGTGCTGCTTGAACTGCCGACGGAGCCAGGCCGATGACCGACACCCCGCCGTCGCCCGACCCCGTGCCCCCCGGCCCGGCGGTCACTGTGCAATCGTTCGAAAGCGATCCGCAAGCTCTCGACGA
>JBCDEF010000091.1:0-11024 GCA_039179915.1 Planctomycetota bacterium
GACTTGTAGCAGCCGGAGCTCGAGCACCGCTAGCCGCCCTGCTCATCGAGGTCGACGTTGACCACATGCAATTCCTTGAGCTGCTCGTCGCTGACGGATCCGGGCGCGTCGGACATCAGGTCGGCGCCGGTCTGCGACTTGGGGAACGCGATGACGTCGCGGATGTTGTCGGTGCCCGCCAGGTGCATGACCAGCCGGTCGAGGCCGAAGGCGATGCCGCCGTGCGGCGGCGCGCCGTAGCTGAGCGCATCGAGCAGGAAGCTGAACTTGTCCTTGGCCTCGTCGGCCGACATGCCCAGCAGCTCGAAGACTTTCGACTGGACGTTCTGCTGGTGGATACGGATGGACCCGCCGCCGATCTCCGAGCCGTTGCAGACGATGTCGTAGCCGGCCGAGAGCACGCCCTCGATCGCGTCGATATCGCCCGCGTCCGCAGCAAGAAACGCTTCGAGCTGGTCGGGGTTGGGCGCGGTAAACGGGTGGTGCAGCGAGTAGTAGCGCCCGGTTTCCGTGTCGTGCTCGAACATCGGGAAGTCGATGACCCAGACGAAGTCCCACTTTGATTCGTCGATCAGGTCGAGATCCTTGGCGATCTTCAGCCGCAGCTCGCCCATCGCTTTCAGGCACGTCGACCACGAGTCGGCGCCGAATAGCAGCGTGTCGCCGGGCTGTGCACCGGTCGCCTCGGCGAGCTTGGGCCAGACGCTCTCGACGAAACGCCCGATGCCGGTCTCGGGCTTGCCCTCGGCGTTGACCTTGAGCGTGGGCACGCCACCGGCGCCGAACTGCTTGACAAACTCGGTGTAGCCGTCGGTCAGCTTGCGGGTGAGCTTGTCCACACCGCCCGGCACGCGGATGACCTTCACGCAGCCCTTGCGCTTGTCGAGCGCGGCGTGAAAGACCTTGAACTCGCTTTCCCGAGCGATATCCGAGATATCGACCAGCTCCAGCCCGAACCGGCGGTCGGGGCGGTCGATGCCGTAGCGGTTCATCGCCTCGTGGTAGGTGATCTGGTCGACCTTCGGCACGTCGACGCCGAGGACCTCGCTCCAAACCCGGCGGACCATGCCCTCCATGATCTCGATCACATCGGCCTGATCGACGAAGCTCATCTCGCAGTCGATCTGGGTGAACTCGGCCTGGCGGTCGGCCCGCGGGTCCTCGTCGCGGAAGCATCGCGCGATCTGCAGGTACCGCTCCGCGCCGGCGACCATCAGCAGCTGCTTGAACAGCTGCGGGCTCTGCGGCAGGGCGTACCACGCGCCCGGCTGGTTGCGGCTGGGAACAACGAAGTCCCGCGCCCCCTCGGGCGTCGACTTGCAGAGGTACGGCGTCTCGATCTCCCAGAAGCCCTGCTCGTCGAAGTAGTCGCGGACGGTCTTGGTCACCCGGTGGCGGATGCGCAGGATCTCCTGCATCCGCGGCCGGCGGAGGTCGATATAGCGGTGCTTGAGCCGAATCTCTTCCCGCGGCAACGCTCCCTTGTCATCACTGGGCAGGAACGGCGGCGTCTCGGTCTCGCTCAGCACATCCAGCGACGCCACGACCACTTCGATCTCGCCCGTGGCGAGCTTGGGGTTCGGCCCGCCGTCGCGGGCTCGGACCGAGCCGGTCACGGAGAGCACGTGCTCGTTCCGCAGCGCGTCTGCCCGGGCCAGCAGCGCGTCGTCCGCATCTTCCTTGTCGAAGACGAGCTGGGTGAGGCCCTCGCGGTCGCGCAGGTCGATGAAGATCAGGCCCGTGCCGTGGTCGCGGTAGGCGTTGACCCAGCCGGCGAGGGTGACGGTCTGGCCGGCGTGCTCGGTGCGGAGCTGGCCGCAGGTGTGGGTGCGTTTCATCGGTCGGGCTCGCTGTGGGTTCGCCGCGGGGGGCGGTTGGTGCTCGTCGAGGGCGACTTTAGGCCCAGCCTCGCCCCGCTCCCGGCCGCACGACCGGCACGGCTTGCCGTCACCAAGGCAGCTCGTCGCCCTTGTAATCGATGAACCGCCCGGTATCGGCCGCCTGCAAGCCGTCCATCGTCACGATGATGTTCCGCGACGATTCTTCCGGCGACAGATCTGCGCCCTTGCCGCCCATATCGGTCTCGACCCAGCCCGGGTGCACACAGACGACGCCGATACCCTGCGGCGCGAGATCGACCGCCAGCGTGCGGGTGACCATGTTGAGCGCCGCCTTCGAGGCCCGGTAGCCGTATGACCCGCCGTTAGCCGTGTTGGTCAGGCTGCCCATCGTGCTGGAGATGTTGACCACCAGCTTTTTGCCGCCTGCTTCGAGCCGCGGGAGCAGCGCGCGGGTCACCGCCAGCGGGCCGGCCGCGTTGATCCTCATGCTCTGCATGAACTTCTCGAGGTCCGTGCCGTCGAGACCGGCCTTGTCGTTGTACACGCCCGCGTTGTTGATCAGCACGTCGATCGGACGATCCGCGACCTGCTCCGGTAGTGCCGCCAGCAGATCATCGTCCGCGACATCGAGCTCGACCACCTCGACGCCCGCCTCAAACAGCGCCGTCGCCGAGCCGGGGTCCCGGGCCGTACCGATCACGATATCTTGACGCTCGGCCAGCTGCTTGGCGAGTTCGAAACCGATTCCTCGGTTTGCTCCGGTTATCAGGTAGGTAGACATGCCCACATTCTACGGGCCGTTAGAGCCTTTCGCCGCAACGTTTGCAGAACTCAGCATCCGCATCGTGTCCTTCATAGAGGCAATTCCGGCAGGACTGCCCGCTCACCGGCCGACGACGCTGCTGGGTGATCTCGGCCGACAGGATGCCCGTCGGCACGATGATCATCGAATAGCCGATCAGCACCAGCGCCGCGGTCAGGAACTGACCGAACCCCGTCGAGGGCGTGATGTCGCCGTAGCCGACCGTGGTCATCGTGATGATCGACCAGTACATCGCCCTTGGCATGGAATCGAAGGCTTCGTTGCCGGCATTGCCCTCGACGATGTGCATCAGAGCCGCCGAGATGATCACGACGATCAGCACCACGGTCGCGAACACAATGATTTTGTGCCGGCTCTGGTAGACCGCTTTGCGGAGCGCGACCGCTTCGCTGAGATACCTCGCGAGCTTGAAGACGCGGAAGATCCTCAGCAGCCGCAGCGTCCGCACAACCATCAGATGCTCGCCGCCGCCGACAAACAGCCCGATGAACGCCGGCAGGATCGAGAGCAGATCGATAATCCCAAAGAAACTCAGCGCGTACTTCAGCGGCTTCTTGACGACGATCAGCCTCAGGACATATTCGATCGTGAACAGCCCGGTAAAGATCCATTCAACGATGTAGAGCCGGAAACTCCAGACCGGATCACCGTCGATCTCTGGGACCGTCACCAAGATCACCACCAGCACGCTGGCCAGGATCGCGATGATCAGCGCGACGTCAAACGCCTTGCCCGCGGGCGTGTCCGCTTCGAAGATGATGTCGTGCAGGCGTTCGCGCCAGCCCGGCTTTTCGTCGGCCATGGAAAAGATATCGACCGATCAGCCCTCGGGCACCAACCGACGCAGCTCGCCCGCCTGCTCGTCGGTCAGGAAGTAGATCAGCCCGTCGGGCCCCTGGCGGACATCCCGCACGCGGGCGCTGGTCGGGATCATCTCCTCGCCGACGACCTCGGTGCCCTCGAGATCGATTCGGCGGACGTGCTGGCCCACCAGTGCCCCGCTGAACAGATCACCCTGCCACTGCGGGAAGGCATCGCCGGTGTAGAACGCCAGCCCGCACGGCGCCTTGCACGGCGTCCAAACGACCAGAGGATCCACCACGCCTTCGGCCGAGGTCTTGTCCGAGATCCGCGGCCCGCGGTACTCGCGGCTGTACGTCACCTCGGGCCAGCCGTAGTCCGCCCCGCGGGTGACGATGTTCAGCTCGTCGCCGCCGCGGGCGCCGTGCTCGGTCGCCCAGATGGTGCCTGTTGTCGGATCGATCGCCATGCCCTGGATGTTGCCGTGCCCGAGCGAGTAGACCCCGGGCAGGCCGCCCTCGAACGCCGGCTCGGCCGCCGCGGGCTCGCCGTCTTCGGTCAGGTGCAGGACCTTGCCGAGGTGTGCGCTGGGGTTCTGCGCCTGGTTGCGGATCCAGTCGCCGTCGTGCCGGACGGGCGGGTTGCCGCCGTCGCCGATCGCCAGGAGCATGGTGCCGTCGGGCAGCCAGAGGATCCGCGAGCCGAAGTGCTGGCCGCCCTGCTTGTCGATGTTGACGCGGAACAGGACTTCGAGGCCGCCGAGCGCGTTGCCGTCGAGCACGCCGCGGGCGAGCACGGTCCGGTTCGCGTTGCGGCTGCCCTCGGAGTAGGTCAGATAGACCAGGCCGTTCTCGGCGAACTCGGGGTGCAGAGCCACGTCCATCAGCCCGCCCTGTCCCGAGGCGTAGACGCCCTCGATCTCGGCCGCCGGCTCGAGCAGCAGCTCGCCGTCGCGGACGATCCGCAGCACGCCCGGCCGCTCGGTGATCAGCATGTCGTCGGCATCCAGCAAGCCGTCCTCACCCGGCAGCCCACTCGGCAGCCAGGCCACGGCCCAGGGCCGCTCGAGGCCGATCAGGACCGACTCGATGGCGTAGCCCGAGGCCTTGGGGACTTCGCCGGACAGCGGCACGTCGCCCGTCACGGGCTGGCAGCCGGCTGAGGTTGCGAGTAGCAGGAGTGATAACGCGGCGGACTTCTTCATGCGGGATGGTATGAAGCTGCGGCTTCCAAATGCCACCACGCACCGTCTTTGGTGCGTGGTGTCGTCAACGGGTCAAGTTCGATCCAGCGTTCGTAGCAAAAGGGCTTCTACGTCCAGTGGCTTGCTCCCCTCAATAATGGGATCCACATTCGACCAACCGAATGCGAGACGACCAAAAGATGCGGCAATCACGTCACATGCGTGAGTGCAACTCTATCTGACCCCGTTGCGCGACGATCCCAGTACGGGGAGGATCATTATGGCGTTGAAGAGTTGCAGAGAGTGTCAGCATCGCGTCAGCACAAGCGCAAAGTCTTGCCCCAGTTGTGGATCAAGGCGGTGGCGGAAATCCAGCCCGATCGCCATGGCAGGGCTCGTTTTGTTTTGCGGTTTCGTACTTGTCATCATCATCGGTATCTCAAACGCCACACCAATGTCCGCCAGCGCAAGTTCAGTTTCGAGCGCGCCAGCAGATGTAGAAGACTCGCCTGCTTATCCATTCAAACTGGTCAACGTGCTGTCCCAGCAGCGAGAATTTATGGGCATGACTTGTTTTTTGCGTCCTGAGGGCAAAGGGTGGCAAAAGAGTTCATTCGATGGCATATGGACTGCTGTGCTACGACGGCAGTTCGGCGACAACGAGGTGTCCTGCTACATCGACTCCGAGAGTCGTGACACGGTCCGGAACGTGGAGCTCGAAGCCGAGTTTTGGCGGCCTGGTTACCGCGAAAACGAAATCATGCGACAGTTCGCATCAAGCGCACAAATTCTGATGCATCCGAAGCAGCCCTCGCGGGATTTCGCGGAAGCAATCGCGAATAAATCCAACTGGTCAGGCAATGGATGGCGCCTGGAGCGAACGAACTACGCGAATGGCGGTTTCGGCTACATGCTCAAGCGTGAACACTGATCTTGAGTTGTCGTTCAAACCGCCTCCACGCACATCGCCACGCTGTTCCCGCCGCCGAGGCACAGCCCCGCCAGGCCCTTCTTCGCACCCACGCGGTGCATCTGGTGCACGAGCGTGGTCAGCACGCGGGCGCCCGAGGCGCCGATGGGGTGTCCCAGCGCGATGCCGCCGCCGGCGATGTTGGTCTTGTCTTCGCTGATCCCGAGCGTCTTGATGTTGCACAAGAGCTGCGCGGCAAACGCCTCGTTGATCTCGAACAGGTCGACATCGTCCTGCGACCACCCGGCCTTGCCGACGGCTCCCTTGATGCCCTCGATCGGGGCCGCGAAGATGTCCTTGGGCGTGATGCCACTGGTCGCGTAGCTGACGATGGTGGCCAGGGGCTTGAGGCCCAGGCTCTCGGCCTTGCTAGCGGACATGACGACGATCGCGGCCGCGCCGTCGTTGATCTGGCTCGCGTTGCCGGCCGTGACTGTGCCGTCCTTGCTGAACGCGGGGCGGAGCTTGGAAAGGCCCTCGGGCGTGCTGTCGCCGCGGATGCCCTCGTCGGCCTGCACGCCGCCCTCGGGGCCGGGCTTCTTGCGGTTGCCGAGCTGCTCGCCGGTGAAGGTGACCAGCTCGTTCGCGAAGTGGCCCTTGCTGGTCGCGGCCGCGGCCCGCTGGTGGCACTGGGCGGCATAGCGGTCTTGCTCTTCGCGGCTGATCTCGAACTTCTCGGCGATGTGGTCCGCGGCGCTGCCCATCGCCCAGCCTTCAAACGCGCACCGCAGGCCGTCGTACTGCATGTGGTCCTCGAAAGCGGTCGGGCCGAACTTGGGGCCGGTCGCGCCGTTGCGGACGTGGGCGAAGTGCGGCGCCATCGTCATGTTTTCGAGGCCGCCGGCGACGACGCACTCGTTGTCGCCCGCCTTGATCGACTGGGCGGCCATCATCACGGCCTCAAGACCAGACCCGCAGACCTTGTTAATGGTCTTGGCGCTCAGCGTGTCGGGCAGCCCGGCGCCTAGGCCCGCCTGGCGAGCCGGGTTCTGGCCCAGGCCCGCCTGCAGCACGCAGCCCATGACGCACTCATCGATGTGGTCCTTGGCGGCCGGGGCGTCGGCCAACGCCGCTTCGATCGCCCATGTGCCCAGTTTAGTCGCCGGCGTGCGGCTGAACCCGCCCATGAAGCGGCCGATGGGGGTGCGCTTGGCGGCAACGATCACGGGCTGGTTCGACATCGAGAGGCTCTCCGGAAATCTGCTTGGAATGGGCGGGGCTGTATACAGCTACCCTCAGACGGTAGGCGGAGCCGCTCGGTCTGGTAGCATGCACCGTGATGCGGACCATCCAACCCGAGACTGCCGCCCCGCCGCTGCCCGAAGAGACGCTGCCGCTCGCTGGCGATGCGAAACCGTCGATCGCGGTCGAGGGCACCAAGCACGTCGACGATGCCGTGCCCGGCGCCGAGATGTTCGCAGAGTTGCTCAACATCTTTCTGAGCGGCCTGCCCGAGTGGGTGCGGGTGCTGGCGATCGCGGTCGTCTTCGCGGGCGTCGCCATAGGTGGGCAGGCGACGATTTGGGCGGTGCTTCGGCGGGTCTCGAGAGATGGCGGCAAGCACCCCACTCGTCTGATCGTGACACATACGGCACGGGCTGCGCGTGTCGCGGCCGTGCTGATCGGGGTGACCGCGGGCCTGGGATTCAGCGGCCGGCTCGGCCTGCCGTCACCGACCGAGCAGCCCGGCGTCTCTTCTCTTCTCGGTGCCGTGATTACGCTCGCGATCACGTGGCTCGTGATCGGGGTCGTTCGGGGCGCGGACGACATGATCCTCGCCCGGCACGAGATCGACTCGGACAGCAACGTCCGAGCACGAAAGACTCACACACAGGTCGCCGTGCTCAGCCGGACGCTGATGGTCGTGATCGGCATCTTCGGCATCGGCGCGGCACTCATGCAGTTCGACGAAGTCGAACGCGTCGGCACCTCGCTGCTGGCCTCGGCGGGCGTCGCGGGCATCGTGCTCGGCTTCGCCGCCCGTCCTGTCCTGGGCAACATCATCGCGGGCATCCAGATCGCGCTCACGCAGCCGATTAAGATCGGCGACGTCGTCATCATCGAGGGCGAATGGGGCCGGATCGAAGAGATCACGACGACCTACGTCGTGCTGCGGATCTGGGATCAGCGGCGGCTGATCGTGCCGTTCAGCACCATCATCGAGCAGCCCTTCGAGAACTGGACGCGGCATTCCACCTCGCTGCTGGGCACGATCTATTTCTACGCGGACTACTCGCTGCCGATTGATGAGGTCCGGGCCGAGCTCGCCCGGATCTGCGAGGGCAACCCGAAGTGGGACGGCCGGGTCTGCTCGGTGCTCGTGACCGACGCGAACGACCGGTCGATCCAGGTGCGAGCGTTGATCTCGGCCGCGAATTCTTCCGACCACTGGGACCTGCGGTGTGAGGTGCGCGAGAAGCTGGTCGCGTTCATCCATCGCGAGCATCCGGGGTCGCTGCCGCGCGAGCGTGAAGAAGAGTACACGCACGCGGCCGCAGAGCCGCGGCATGGGTAACGCCGAACCCGAGATCGGGCCCGTGCTGCCGGGGCGGGCCAGAGCCTCGCGGCTGATCGAGCTTGTGCTGATTTTCTTCGGCCTGCCGGCGATCGCCGCGGCGCTGGTCGACCCCGACCAGCGGTTCGCTGCCGCGCTCGCTCGGCTGCGCATCGGCGACGTGATCACGCTGCCGATGCCGCTCAGCGGGCTGGTGTTCCCTTCGCTGTTCGCGTTTTCTGTGCCGCTGCTGCTGGCACTGCTGGGCGATCCGAAGTTCCGGCCGCGAGAGCTCTGGAACCTGCGGCCGTTCTTGGCCGACGCGAAGCGAATGTTCCTGCTGATGCCGATCGGGTTCGGGATCCTCGTCGGCTTCGCGTTTTTTCTGCACTACGCCGACATCTTTCCGCCCGACCGCGGCCCCTTCATGCTGCTCGAGCGAGCGCCCGCCGTCGTGGTGATCATCTTCGTGTTTTACCCGTGGTTCAGCTGCTATCCGCAGGAGCTGAGCCACCGCACGTTTTTCTTTCACCGCTACGAGCCGGTGCTGGGCACGGGCAAGACGATCCTGATCGTCAACGCGGCCGCGTTCAGCTGGTTGCACGCGCCGTTCTGGAACCCCTGGGCGCTGCTGATGACCTTCTTCGGCGGGCTGCTGTTCGCCTGGACCTACCAGCGGACCCGCTCGACCCTCGCGGTCACAATCGAGCACTGGCTCTACGGCTGGTGGGCCTTCGTAACCGGCGCGGGCTATTTTGTGTTCGCTGGTTCCGTCGGGGCGAGCTGATCCGCGAACGCGCTGTAAACTGGCCGCATGCGACCACCCGTCTTCCACCGCATGACCGACTACGACCGCAGGCTGCTGCCCAACGGACACCTACGTGCGCTCGAAGAGGGCATCGAAACCAGAGACGACTGGGAAGCCAGGACCGGCGCAAGCGTCGGCTACCCGGCGTGGGGGCTGCTGTATTCGCTCGTGCTCTGCCGGCTGAAGCCCGACGCGTTCAACCTCGTCATCGAAACGGGCACAAACGTCGGCAGCAGCGCGATCGTGCTCGCGCAAGCCATCAGAGACTCCCGGGGCACGGGCATCCTGCGGACCGTCGAGATCGACGAGGCCAACCACGCCAAAGCCGCCAAGAACTTCGCCGCCGCGGGTGTGAGCGACCTCGTCGAGCAGCATCTGGGCGACGCGATCGAGCGGCTGCCGGCGATGCTTGAGGGCCCCCACCCGGTCGCGATCGCCTTCCTCGACGGGAGCCATCTTTTTGAACAGGTTATCGCCGAATTCGAGCTCGTCGAACCGAGGCTGGAGCCCGATTCGATCGTGGTCTTCGACAACACGTACCGGATCGCCGAGCCCCATGAGGACCAGCGGGTGCACGGGGCGCTTCGGGCGATACAAGACCGGTTCGGCGGGAATCTGGTGAACCTGCCCTTCTGTTCCTGGTACACGCCGGGCATGGCGGTCTGGCAGCGGACACCGTTTGAAGATTGGGCCTAGCCGGCCCCCGCGGGCCTCGGAACCGGCCATAGGGTTGCCTCCTTCAGGAGGATCCCGACCGATGGCCGACACGCACACCCACCTGCCCGCCGACACCAACCAGGCCCTTGGCATCGCCCGCTACGCGATCGAGTTCATGGCCGCCGGCTCGCCCGATCAGGCGGTCCTCGACAAGACCCGGCGGTTCAACACCGACGCGACGCTCTGCGGGCTTTCTGCGCTCGCACTCGGAACCAACGCGCCGACGATCCTCCGAAACGAAGCCCTGCAGTATGCCGTGCCCGCCGGCGACCACGGCCCGGGCCTGGGCAACTCGAAGCACCACGGCGCGACGGTGTTCGGATCGTCGACCCGCGTCAAATCCGAGAAGGCGATCCTGGCCAACTGCGCCGCCGTCCGCGAGTGGGACAGCAACGGGACCAACTTCGGCTACGACCCGTCCCGGGGCAACACCGCGGGCGAGTTCGGGCACAACGACTTCTACGCCGTGTCGCTGGCCGCGGCCCAGATGCTGGGCGCCGACGGCTCGGCCGCGCTCAAGGGCATGGTCCTGCACGACGAGATCCGCGGCCGGCTCGCCGAGGTCTTCAGCCTCAAGACCTACAAGATCGACCACGTGCTGCACGGCGGGATCGCCTCGGCCGCGACGTTCGGCGCGATGGTCGGCGCGACGGCCGAGCAGATCGAGTCCGCCATCGGCATGGTCGTGGCGCACGCCGTGCCCTTCCGGGCCATCCGCGCCGGCAAGCAGCTGAGCGATTCGAAGGGCAGCTCGGCCGCGATCACGACCGAGTTCGCGATCACCGCGGTCAAGCGTTCGATGGCCGGCTTCCTCGGGCCGCGGGATATCTTCCGGAACCCCGAGGCGGTCTTCCGGATCTTTGAGGGCCCCGGGCAGATGTTTAAGGCGGTTTCCGCCGACTCGGCCAATACGGCCCCGGCCGATGCGTCGCCCTTCGACCTGCATTTGGGCATGAGCGGCGGCGACTTCGCCGTCATGGGCATGCACTTCAAGCTGGGGCTGTACGAGCACCAGTCGGCCGGCGCGATCCAGGCCGTGATCGATCTGATCGCCGCCGCGCCCACCCTGCTCGACGACCCGAGCGGCAAATCGATCGCGGGCATCCGCGTGATCGCCTACGAGCCGGCGTTCGGCATCATCGGCGACCCGGCCAAGCGGAACCCGACGACGCGGCAGTCGGCCGACCACTCGATGGTCTACATCCTCGCGACGCTGCTGCGCAAGGCGCTTGACCGCCGGGCCGCGGGCGACGGCTTCGCCTGGAACGACCTCATGCTCGAGCCCGCCGATTACTCGGCCGCGGCGATCAACGACCCCCGCACCCGTGCGATCATGGAGACGATCGAGTTCGCCCACGGCGGCGACGAGTACGACAGCAAGTACCCC
>JBCDEF010000092.1:0-10863 GCA_039179915.1 Planctomycetota bacterium
GCGGTCCTCAGTCCGGCCCGAGCTGTGGCGACGGGGGCTCGTGCGTCCCGGCGCCCGGGGACCGTTTCGAGCCCAACCTGTGCATCGCCACCGGCGGGGTGGCTGCGTGCCCGGACGGCTTTCCCGAGCGCAAGCTGATCGGCTCCATGGTGTCGGACGGCCGCCGCTGTTCGGACTGCAGCCCGATCCATGGTCATGTTGATGTAGTCGATCATCGTCGCCAGCGAGGTGGTCTTGCCCGAGCCGGTCGGACCGGTGACCAGGTAGAGACCCCGCGGTCTTCGGATCAGGTCTTTGCAGATGTCGGGCAACCCGATCTGGTCAAAGGTCAAGAGGCGGTTGGGAATCTGCCGGAGGACGATCGCGATGTCGCCGCGCTGCCTGAACACGGACACACGGAAGCGGGCCGCGTCGCCGTAGGCAAAGCCGAAGTCGGTCGTGCCGACCTCCTGGAGCTCTTGCTGCTTCTGCTCGGGGGTGATCGATTTCATGAGGCCGACCATGTCGTCGGACTCGAGGACCTTGGTCTGCAGGTCGCGGAGAGCGCCGTGCAGGCGGATGGTCGGTTTCCGGCCGACGGTCAGGTGGAGGTCGTTGCCGCCGAGCTTGATCATCGTGTCGAGCAGGCGGTCGATCTGCATCGTGGACATGCTGCTACCTCGTCAGGAAACGGCGCTGGGCCGCGGTTGGTCAGTCGATCACGCCCGTGGCTTCTTCGACCTGGGAGACGCGTGCGATCTCGTCCGGCGTGGTCACGCCGTTGAGCACCTTGATTTTGCCATCGGCGACCAGCGGCCGCATGCCGGCCAGCAGCGCCAGCCGGCGGAGCTCGGCCACCGGGGCCAGCCCGAACGCGGCCTCGCGGATGTCGCTGTCCATCTGCATCATCTCGAAGATGCCCTTCCGGCCCCGGTAGCCCGTCGGGGCGTCGGCTGTCGGCACCGGCTTGTACACCTTGCCCTCGGCCTCCTCGGGCGTCAGACCGATCAGCCGCAGGTACTTGTGGTCGATCTCGTGCGGCTCGGCCAGTTCCTTCGACGGCGCGTGAAGCGTGCGGATCAGCCGCTGGGCCATCACCGCCTGGATCGAGCTGGCGACCAGGAACGGCTTGATGCCCATGTCGATCAGCCGCGTGATCGCGCCCGGCGCATCGTTCGTGTGCAGCGTCGAGAAGACCAGGTGGCCCGTCAGCGCCGCCTGGATCGCGATCTCGCCGACCTCGCGGTCGCGGATCTCACCGACCAGGATGACGTTCGGCGCCTGCCGGAGCATCGACCGCAGGATCGACGAGAACGTAAACCCGATCTTGTCCTGCACCTGGCACTGGTTGATGCCCTCGAAGTTGTATTCGACCGGGTCCTCGGCCGTGATGATCTTCTTGTCGGGCCGGTTCAGCACATTCAGCGCCGAGTAGAGCGTCGTGGTCTTCCCGGAACCGGTCGGGCCGGTCACCAGAAAGATGCCGTTGGGCCGGCGGATGATCTTGTTGAAGACCTCGAGGTTGTCGGGTTCGAAGCCGATGTTCTCGAGCCCGATCCGCACCGCGTCGGGTCGCAGGATACGCATCACCACAGATTCGCCGTGGTACGCCGGGCAGGACGAAACACGGAAGTCGATCTGCGTGTCTTCGTCGATCGGCAGCTTGATCCGGCCGTCCTGCGGCACGCGCTTCTCGGCGATATTCACACCCGCCATCAGCTTGATGCGGCTCAAGAGGGCGTTCTGCATCCGCTTCGGGAGGCTGTCGCGTTCGATGCACACGCCGTCGATCCGGTACCGCAGCCGCACGCGGTCCGTCATCGGCTCGAGATGGATATCCGACGCCCGCATGCCCACGGCCTCGGTCAGGATCCGGTTCCAGAGCTTGATGATCGGCGCGTCGTCTCCGGCGACGTCGATCGACTTGTCCATCGACCGGTCGACCGAGCTGTCGATCGACTTGTCGATCGACGCGGTGACCAGTGACTCGTCTGCCGAAACCTCTTTCGTATCAACAATGCTGCCGCCGGCTCGGAAGTGGCCCTCGATGAAGGCCTTGATGTCCGACTTCGCGGACAGCACCGGGTCGACCTCGGCCTTGAGCTTGAACCGGAGCATGTCCATCAGCTCGAGGTTCATCGGGTCGTGGATCACCAGCCGGAGCCGTTTTCCGGCCTGCGACTGCGGCAGGATGAAGTGCTTCTTGATCAGGTCTTCGGGGATCAGCTCGGGGTTGATCGTGGCCATGCCTTCCTTCGACGACACATCCACATACTCGAACCCGAACTGCTCGGCGAGGGCTTTGGCGACATCCCGCTCCTTGCAGAAGCCGGCCTCGATCATCGCTTCGCCGATCCGCTTGCCGGCCCCCTGGGCCATCTGCAGGGCTTTCTCGACCTGCGCCGAGCTGGCGGCCCCGTGACGGACAAGGATCTCACCGAGCTTTTTTCGCGTTCGTGCCATGTTCTTCCAGCGTGGCCGCCGCGGCTATCCCGGCGGGTCTCGAGTGCGGTGTGCCGGCGGTGTCGGGCGCGGCCAGTGCGCCCGCCCCGGCTGCCGGTGGTCCCCAATGCCCCAAACCGGCCGCGGCAGACGCATAGTGTACCGGCCGGGCCGGCCCGGGACCCCCATTCGTCCATGCCAGATACGACCACAACCGACAGGCCGTTGCATCCACTCGCCCAGGATCCGATCCGGCTTCTGCTCGCCGCCGGCGGCACACGCGAACCGATCGACCCCGTCCGCTACCTGGGCAACCGTTCCTCGGGCCGTATGGGAGCCGCCATCGCCGATGCCGCGCACGCCGCCGGCTGGCGAGTTTCGCTCCTGCTCGGCACCAACGAGCTGGACCGCCTCCCCGAGGGCCCACGCATCATGCGGTTCGAATCCACCGCCCAACTTCAAGAGCTGCTCCGAGACCAGGCCCCGGCGTGCGACATCCTGGTCATGGCCGCTGCCGTCGCCGACTACCGGCCCGCCCAACCCGCGTCCGAAAAGCTCCGCCGCGTCGAGGGCCGCCCGCTCACGCTCGAGCTCACCCCGACGCCCGACCTGCTCGCCGAACAGAGCGCCCGCGCACGGCACGACCAGATGACCGTCGGCTTCGCGCTCGAACCCGAGGCCGACCTGCTCCGCTCAGGACGCGACAAGCTCTCCCGCAAGCGGGCGGACCTGATCATCGCCAACCCGATCGAGACGCTCGACGCCGACGGGGTCCGAGCCGTCCTGATCGACGCGACGGGCGAACGGCCGGTCGGAACGATGCCCAAAGCCAGGTTCGCGGAGCTGCTCGTGGCAGAACTCGCCGAGCGGCTCGAGACAAAACGCACAACGCCGACCGACGCCCCGCAGAATCACTGATCCATGAACAACAAACGCACACCTCACCGCACACCTCCACGCCCCCGCCGCGACACACCCGGGGCGCAGCGCCGCCCGACCGCTCCGCGGCCGCCCAAGCTCCGCGTCGTGCACGAGGACGGCGACACCATCGTGGTCGACAAGCCCGTCGGGCTGCTGACCGCCTCGAGCACCCCCACCGACGAGCCGACGCTCTTCGACCTCGCGACGCGGCACATGCTCCGGCACGGCTCGAAACGCGTTCGGCTCTGGACCATCCACCGGCTCGATCGCGACGCCTCGGGCCTGGTCGTGTTCGCCAAGTCGACCAAGGCGGCAGAGCATCTCCGCGAAGAGCTGCGGACGCAGCGGGTGCACCGGCTCTTCGCGGCCGTTGTCGAGGGCACGTTCGACGGCGGCGACGGAGCCCGGGATCAGTCGATCGCCGGCATCGTTCAGGACCCGATCCGCGAGAACCGCGACGGCTCGGTCACGGTGGTCCCGCTCGAAAACCGCCACTCAGACGCAGACGCGAAACCCGCGGTGACGCACTACCGCGTCGAGGCGCAATCGGCGACGCACGCCCTGCTCAAGGTCCGACTCAAGACCGGCCGCAAGTACCAGGTTCGCGCACACCTGGCCAGCATCGGGCACCCGATCGCCGGCGACCGCGACTTCGACGCGTCGGCCAACCCGATCCGCCGGCTCGCGCTGCACGCGACCGAACTCGGCTTCGTTCACCCGACCACGCGGGACTCGGTCCGGTTCAGCTCGCCCGCGCCGCCGGCGTTGCGGGGCCTGATCGATGGACAACCCGAAAGATCGTCCGAGGATCGACATCACAACAGCGACGACAACCGCGGTCAGAAGCCGCCCGCGGACAACACCTCCTGGCAGGCGGTCGCGGAGTGGTACGGCGAGTACCAGTCCAGCGCCCGCAGCGACCACTTCGAGCGGGTCATCGAGCCCGGAGCCGAGCGGCTTCTCGGCGATCTGGCCGGCAAGCGCGTGCTCGATGTCGCCTGCGGCGAGGGCTCGTTCGCCCGCCGGCTTGCCGAAAGCGGCGCACACGTCGTCGGCATCGACGCTGCGGAAGATCTGGTCGGCAAAGCGCAGTCGGCGGCCGACGCGGGCTTGCAGTTCGTCACGCACGACGCCCGGGCGATCGAAACCCTCGAGCACCCCGAGATGCAGGAACCGTTCGACGCCGCCTGCTGCATCATGGCGATGATGAACATCGACCCGATCGACCCGGTGCTCGCCGGCATCGCGTCGAAACTGCAACTCGGCGCGCCGTTCGTCGCCGTCATCCTGCACCCGGCGTTCCGCTCGCCCAAGCGGACGGGCTGGGGCTGGACCGACGGCCCCGCGGCCGACCAGCGGCAGCATCGGATCGTCGATGCGTACCTCTCGCCGTCGTCCGACCCAATCGTGATGAACCCGGGCAAGGCCGCCGCGGGCGAGAAGCCGATCACGACCTGGACCTTCCACCGCCCGCTGGAGCACTATGTCCGCGCGTTCGCAACCGCCGGCTTGCTGATCGATGCCGTCGAAGAATGGCCCAGCCGGCGCACGAGCCAGCCCGGGCCGCGGGCGGCCGAGGAAAACCGCGCCCGGCGCGAGATCCCGATGTTTATGGGCATCCGGGCGGTCAAGACCGGGCGAACAGACCCCGCGTGAGCGCACCGGAACCGAAATCCTGCATCGTCTGCGGTCGCGCTATCCAGTGGCGCAAGAAGTGGGAACGCGACTGGGACAGCGTCCGCTACTGCTCCAACGCGTGCCGCAGGCGGAAGCTGACCGATACCGACCGCGCGCTCGAAGCCGCGATCATGGACCTGCTCGCGCGGCGTGACACCGGCAACACGATCTGCCCGAGCGAGGCGGCCAAGGCAGTCGCACCCGAATCATGGCGAGACCTGATGGAGCCCGCCCGCATGGCCGCACGCCGGCTTGTCGACCGGGGCGAACTGGTGATCACACAGCAGGGCCGCGTGGTCGATCCTTCGACAGCTAGGGGCCCGATCCGACTCAGGCTGGCGTGACGCCCAGCCGCTCGCGGATCGACTCGGCCGAGACCGTGATCTCAACACGGTCGTCGTCCGACAGCCGGTCGACGTTCTTGAGCATCATCGCCATCCGGTTGTTGGTGCGGAACCGCTCGCGGTGGCGGATCAGGAAATCCCAATAGAGCGCGTTGAACGGGCAGGCATCGTCGCCGGTGCGCTTCTTGACGTCGTAGCGGCAGTTCTCGCAGTAGTTGCTCATGCGGCTGATGTACTTGCCGCTGGCCGCGTAGGGCTTGGTGCCGACCACGCCGCCGTCGGCGTGCATCGCCATGCCGACGACATTGGGCGCGGTCACCCAGTCGACGCCGTCGGCGAACATGCCCAGGTACCAGTCGCTGACCTGCTTGGGCTCGACGCCGGCGAGCATCGCGAAGTTGCCCATGACCATCAGCCGCGGGATGTGGTGCGCATAGGCGTCCTCGACGACGGACCCGACGCAGTCGGCCATGCAGGCCATGTCCGTGTCGCCCGTCCAGTAGAGCTCGGGCAGGTCGCCGTGCTCATCGAGGCCGTTGCGCTCCGTGTACCCGTCGCCCTCGAAGAAATACACACCCCGGATGAACTCGCGCCAACCGATGTGCTGCCGCACGAAGCCCTCAACGGAGTTCAGCGGCGCATCATTCTGTTCATACGCCGCGACCGCGCGCTCGACGCACTCGAGCGGCGAGAGCAGGTGCAGGTTGACCGCCGGCGACAGCCGCGCGTGGTACAGCGTCCGCTGGCCCGTCCACATCGCGTCCTCGTAGGGCCCGAACCTGCCGAGCCGGTTGTCGATGAAATCGTCGAGCGACTCGAGCGCCTGCTCGCGGGTGACGGGCCAGGCAAAGCCGTCCATCGAGCCGGGCAGATCGGGCAGACGGCTCATGACAACCTCGGCGACCTCGGCCGTGACCGCGTCGGGCTCGAAGCTCGGCGGCGGCGTCGGCCGGGGCGCCCGCTTGAACGTCTCGCGGTTGTCCTTGTCGTAGTTCCACTCGCCGCCGACCGGGTCCTTGCCGTCCATCAGCAGCCCCAGCCGCCGCCGCTGCTCGCGGTAGAAGTACTCCATGGTCAGCTGCTTGCGGCCGCTGGCCCAGTCGGCGAACTGCGCGGGCATCGTCAAGAAATGTGGGTCGTCCCGGACCTCAAGCCCGACGCCGGCGGTGCTCGCAGCCGCTTCGAGCTCTTTGCGAACGCGATGCTCGCCCGGTTCCAGCACGAGCACGCGCTCGGCCCCCAGGCATTCTGCGGCCCGCGCGAGCTCGCCCTCGAAGCTCTGGGTGTTGTCGTCGTCATCAAGCCGGACGTACTCGACACGGAAGCCCTCGTCGCGGAGCCACACGGCGTGGTGCCGCATCGCCGCAAGGAACATGACCGTCCGCTGCACGTGACTGATCGCGTGCGTGCTCTCGCGCTCGACCTCCATCATCAGGACGGCGTCCGCCTCGCGGTCGATCTCTTCGAGCAGCGGCGAGTTCCGATCGAGCTGGTCGCCCAGCACGACCGCGAGCGTTCGCGCACCGGACCGGAGACCACGGAGATTGAATGCGGCTGGCATACGACCCGATTCGTCGGCGGCGGCCGATCCGATGCTGATCGTCTTCGTGAAGCTCGGCACTCAAACCGTGCTGAGGAACCGCAGATCGTTCTCGAACAGCAGGCGGATGTCGGGGATCCCATACTTGCCCATCGCCAGCCGCTCGATGCCGAAGCCCCAAGCAAAGCCGGACCACTCCTCGGGGTCGAGCCCGCACGCGGTGAGGACATTCGGATCGACCATGCCGCAGCCGCCGAGCTCGATCCACTCGGCCGGCTTGTCGGGCCGGAGCTGGATCATCATGTCGAACTCGGCCGACGGCTCAGTGAACGGGAAGAAGCTCGGGCGCAGCCGGACCTCGGCGTCGGCGCCGAAGTAGGCCCGGGCGAACTGCAGCAGGGTTGTTTTCAGGTCGACCATCGAGACGCCGCGGTCGATGTACAGCCCCTCGAGCTGGTGGAACATGAAGCTGTGGGTCGCGTCGACGGTGTCGGGCCGGTAGACGCGGCCGGGCGACACGACCTTGATCGGCGGGCCCGAGCCGTGTGTCGCGGCCCCCGCCCACACCCCGGACTGCCCCGGCGAGGTCTGGCTCCCCCGCAACCCCGGCCCCGCGCGCGGCAGAGGGTCTTCGACGTAAAAGTTGTCGATCGGATCGCGGGCCGGGTGGCCCAGCGGCACGTTGAGCTTGATGAAGTTGTGCTCGTCGTCTTCGAGCTCGGGGCCCTCGGCGACATCGAAGCCGAGCCTCGCGCAGACATCGATCAGCTCGTCGCGGACGCGGGTCAGGATGTGCTTGCGGCCGACGCTCTTGACATCGATCACGCCCGGCTCGGTGACATCGAGCATCGGGCCGGATAACGACGCACCGCCGCCGGCCTGCCGCTCGGTGAAGGCCGACTCAAGGGCCTGTTTGACCGCGTTGGCTTTTTGGCCTGCCGCTGGCTTGTCGGCCTTGGGCACGTCTTTCATGCCCGCCATCGCGGACTTGAGCTTGCCCTTGCTGCCGAGGTACTCGATGCGCCAGGCTTCGAGCGCGGCTGCATCGCCTGCCCTCGGGAGCGCGGCGACAGCGTCGGCCTCGAGTCGGTCGAGCTCGGTCAGGAAGTCGGACACGCGGCCTCTCCCCGGGATCAGCGTACGGCGGACTGAGACAAGCTTGGGATCAGCTCTCGCCGGCGTCGGACTCGGCGGCATCGCCCTCGGGCGCTGCATCGGCGGCGGGGGCCGCGGCCTTGGCGGCGCCCGGGGCCGTCACCTTGTCCTTGAGATTCGCGAAGTAGGCCGACCGGCGGTCCGCGGTGCGACGCCGGGTGCTCGGGCGGCCCGAGATCTCCGGGCCCTCTTCGGCGCCGACGAACTGGATGAGCACCAGCTCGGCGGCGTCACCCAGGCGGTGCTTGCCGAGCTTGATGATCCGCGTGTAGCCGCCCTCACGCTCCGCATAGCGGGGCGCGACGTTCTCGAAGATGTGCCGGACCAGCCGCGGGGCCTTCCGCAGCTCGCCGTAGCGGTTCCGCTCGGTCTGCTCGGCCGGGGGGAGGTCGAAGAATTGCTCGGCGACCTCGGTCTGGGTCTCGAAGCTGGCCTTCTCCTGGTCGGTGGCATCCTTTGGAAGGTAACGCCAGTCGAAGGCCCGGCGGTCGCGGCCCAGCATCGCGATCACACGCCGGCGGGCGTGCAGATCACCACGCTTGGCACGGGTGACCACCTTCTCGACGAAGGGCTGAACGGCCTTGGCCTTGGGCAGCGTCGTCACGACCTGGCCGTGCTCGAAGAGACTGGCGGCCAGGTTCCTCAGCATCGCTTGGCGGTGCGAGGACGTCCGGTTGAGCTTGTAGCCGGCTTTGCGGTGTCGCATCGAAAACTCCAGCGTGCCCGGCGCTTCCGGGCGGCGATTCTAGGCCCAGTCCGGGCTCATGCCTGGACCTGGTACCCCTCGGGCAGCTGCATGCCCAGGTCCAGGTTCATGTCCTGCAGCTTCCGCTTGACCTCACGCAGCGATGTCCGGCCGAACGCACGGAGCTTGAGCAGCTCGGCGTCCTGGAACGTGACCAGCTGCGCCACCGTGTCGATCCGGGCCGATTCCAGGCAGTTGCTCGCCCGGACAGACAGGTCCAGCTCGGTCAGCGGCATGTTCAGCTTGCGGATCAGCTCCTCGTCGACGCCGGCCGCCGCGGCGGCCTCCTGCGAGACCCGCTCCTCGCCCAGCTCGAAGAACTGCACGAACGGGTTGAGGTGCTTGCGAAGAATCTTGGCGGCCTCGACCAGCGACATCTCGGGGTTGACCGTGCCGTTGGTCCAGATCTCCATGATCAGCTTGTCGTAGTTGGTCTTCTGGCCGACGCGGGTCTCTTCGATCTTGTAGCGGACCCGCTGCACGGGCGAGTAGATCGAGTCAACGGGGATCAGGCCGATCTCCTGGTCCTCATCGTCGTCGTACTGCTCGCTGGCCGGCACGTAGCCGCGGCCTTTGCCGACGCGGATCTCCATCTCGAAGTCGACCTCGGTCGTCAGCGTGGCGATGACCAGGTCCGGGTTCATAATCGTGACGGCGGTGTCGCCCTCGATCAGCTCGGCGGTCACCTCGCCCGGGCCCTGGGCGGCCAGGCGGAGCGTCTTGGGCTCGTCGCCGTCGAGACGGACGATCAGGTTCTTCATGTTCAGGATGATGTCGGTCACATCCTCGAGCACGCCCGGGAGGGAGCTGAACTCGTGCTCGGCGCCCTTGATCTTGACGCCCGTGACCGCGGCGCCCTCGAGCGAGCTAAGCAGCACGCGGCGGAGGCTGTTGCCGATGGTGGTGCCGAAGCCACGCTCGAACGGCTCCACGTGGAACCGCGCGAACGTGTCGCCGTTGAACTTCGCGTCCGCCGCAATCTTGGACGGCAGCTCGAGACCACGCCAACGAACTCTGAGCATGGATTGCCCTCTGCTCCCTGCAGGATGATTGCTCATCGGGCCGCGCTCACGGGCTGGACCGGCGTCGGGAGCGAGCGCCGGCGTGCCCTTCTGTCGCGGCCGCACTCGGTGCGACGATGTCTGTGACTCAGACGCGCCGCTTCTTCTTCGGCCGGCAGCCGTTGTGCGGCACCGGCGTGTGGTCCTCGATTGCCGTCACGCGGACGCCGGTCGAGGCGACCCCGTTAATCGCGGCCTCGCGGCCCTGGCCGGTCCCCTTGATGCGGACCTCGCACTCGTTCAGGCCCATCTTGCGGACCTTGGCTCCGACGGTCTCGCCGGCGCGGGTTGCTGCGAAGGGCGTAGCCTTCCGCGTGCCCTTGAAGCCGATGGTGCCGGCCGAGTCCCACGCCAGCGTCTCGCCGTTGAGATCGGTGATGGTCACCAAAGTGTTGTTGTGCGTGGCCTTGATGTGGACGATGCCGCGGCCGACGTTCTTGCGGATCTTCTTCTTCGCCATAGAAGCCTGTTCCCGTCACGCGGCCAGGAGCCACGGATCTGGCCGCGGGGCATGCCCGCGGGCCGTATTAGCCCTTGATGCCCTTCTTGCCCGCGACCGTCTTCTTGCGGCCCTTCCGCGTCCGGGCGTTGCACTTGGTCCGCTGGCCGCGGACCGGAAGGCCCCGGCGGTGACGCTCGCCCCGGTAGCTGCGGATCTCACGCAGCCGCTGGATGTTCTGCCCGACCGCACGACGCAGAGCACCTTCGACGATGTAGCCGCCGTCGATGATCGAGTTGATCGACGCGACCTGGAGATCATCCAGCTCACGAGCCCGCATATCGGGATTGATCTGGGCCTCGGCGATGATCGCGGCCGCGAACTTCGGCCCGATGCCGTGGATGTACTGAAGGCTGTAGAACACCTTCTTGTTGTCCGGGATATCAACACCAGCAATACGCGGCATGCGTGTCTCCTAAGCCCCTCCCCCAGGGTTCCCACTTTGCAACCTCCGTCTGACTCCGCTGAACGCGGTGGTCAAAGGGAGGGGGGGGTCAGCC
>JBCDEF010000093.1:0-10691 GCA_039179915.1 Planctomycetota bacterium
GCCACCACCACCAGCAGATACACATCGAACACCGCCCGCCGCGCCTCGGGGATCCGCGCCGTCGCCACGACATACTGCAGCTCGCCGCCCGCGCCAGTCGCAAGCCCACGCACAGCCGACCCCCCGACACGCACCACCGCGGCCCCGGCCGACCGCACCCGCTCGGCCGTCTCCGCAGCCAGCCCGAGCTCCCCCGCCGTCCCGAACCGCAGATCGATCCCCGGCATCGCCCGAGACCGCAGTGCCGCCTCGCTGTCATCCACAAGCAGATTCAGCGCCAGCACCGCCTCGTTCGCCTCAGCCCGCGTCACGATCTCCGTCACCGCCGGCCGCACCGTCGCAAGCAGCACCCCGGCCAGCCCGACCGAGAACACCGTGTGCAGCAGCAGCAGCTTCTTGCGGATCCGCATCCCGCTGAGCAGCCCGGCGCCCCGCCACGAGCGACCAGGCCCACCCTCTGCACGCCGATCACCCATCGAACCCGCTCGCCCCCGGCGCCCCGCCGTCTACAGTCGCCGCGTGCCAACACCACGCCGAGCCCATCGGCCACGCAAACGACAGAGCCACGATACACCAGCCACCACCGCCCGCGATCTCATCGCTCGCGTCCTGACCGCGCAGGCCGCTCGCTTCCCCGAGATCGAGCCAGTCGAGCTCTCCACCCAGGCGCTTCCCGACCGGGAAGCCGCCCTCGCCCACGCCCTTTACGACGCCGCCATCCGGCGATGGCTCACACTCGAGTGGCTCATCGACCGCCACATGACCCAGCCCTTCCGCGGCGTTGAGCCCGCGCTCCAAGCCGTCCTGCTGACCGGCGTCGCCCAGCTCGCCCTTTTCGATCGTCTCCCCGCCCACGCTGTCGTCGACGAGGCCGTCGCCTGGGCAAAACGCCGCATCCGACCCGGCGCCGGCTCGCTCGTCAACGCCGTTCTCCGCAAGACCGCCGCCGCCATCGACGAGCCCACCGACGCCGACACCGGCAACGCCATCCCCCTTCCCGACGGCCGATGGCGCCCGCTCACCACCCCCCTGCCCGACGACCGCCTCGAACGGCTCGCCATCACCACCAGCACCCCGCCGACCGTCCTCCGCCGATGGCGCCGCCACCTCAGCTTCGACGACGCCACAGCCGCCGCCCACCACGCCCTCGCCCGGCCCCCGACCATCCTCAACACACGCCACGCCGATCAACCGCTCCCTGACACACTCGCCCCCCACGCCGAGCCGGGCCACCACCTCTGGACCGGCGACCGCCAGGCCCTGACCGACCTGCTCGAGTCACACGCCGACCTCTGGGCCCAGGACCCGGCTAGCACCGGTGCCGTCCGCTCCGCTCATGACCTCCGGCCCGCGCTCGTTGCCGACCTCTGCGCCGGCCAGGGCACCAAGACCCGCCAGCTCGCCGCCACCTTCCCCGACGCGCAGATCGTTGCTTCCGATGTCGACGAGCGCCGCTTCGCCACCCTCCACGCCACCTTCGAAGACCACCCCCGCGTCCAGGTTTTGCCCCCGGCCGAGGCCGTCGAACGTCTCCGCGGCGCGGCCGACCTCATCCTGCTCGATGTCCCCTGCTCCAACACCGGCGTGCTCGCCCGCCGCGTCGAGGCCCGCTACCGCGCCACACCAGCAGCGCTCGCCCGACTCGTCGACATCCAGCGCGGCCTCATCGCCGACGGCATCCCAATGCTCGCGCCGGGCGGCAGCATCCTCTACGCCACCTGCAGCCTCGAACGAGAAGAAAACGACGACATCGCCGCCTGGGCCATCACCACACTGGGCCTGAAAGCCTCCCGCACGCGGCGGACCCACCCCGACGCGCCCGAAGGCCCGGCCACGTCCGTCGACGGCTCCTACAGCGTGCTGCTCACACCCCAATCCCCGCCCGCGTAGACTCGAATCGGCCCGTCACTGCCCCGAGGCGAGAGAACCACCACTCCATGAAGCTCACCGACCTCATCACCCCCGAGTGCATCGCCGCCCCCATGGCCGCCGCCGACAAGCGCGCTGTCATCGACGAGCTCGTCCAGCTCCTCGCCGACGCCGGCCGCGTCAGCGACACCGCCGCCCTCGCCGAGGCCGTCTGGACACGCGAACAGACACGTACCACCGGCATCGGCCACGGCCTGGCCATCCCGCACGGCAAAAGCGACTCGCTCTCTCAGATGGCCATGGCCATCGGCAAGCCCGCCGAGCCCATCGAGTTCGAAGCCATCGATGGCAAGCCCGTCCGGCTCATCGTCCTGCTCGCCAGCCGCCCCGACCAGACCAGCGACCACATCCAGGCCCTCGCCCGCGTCAGCCGGCTCCACATGCAGCCCGAGTTCCGCGAAAAGATCTACGAAGCCGCCGACCCCGCCGAGATCTTCGACCTGCTCGCCGAAGCCGACTCCGCCTAAGCGAGGCACCCAGCCCGCGACCGCGCTCCGGTTCAGCCGCCCGGCCCGGCCTCCATGGCAGCCACACCCACCGTCTCCAGCTCCGACAAACTCCGCGACGCCCACCCACGGAACAGGTTGTACGGAAGCACCAGCACCAGCGCCAGCCCGAGCCCGAACGCCGTCGTGTACAACGCCTCGGAGATCCCCGCCGCCATCGCCGTTGTGTCCCGCACGGTCTCGGCCTCGCCCAGCAGCCCGAAGCTCTGGATGATCCCCGTCACCGTCCCGAGGATGCCCAGCATCGGCGCCGCCGTGATCGCTGTCGACAGCAGCGGAAGGTACCGCTCGAGCCGCGCCCGGCTCGACTCCAACGCCGCCAGCACCGCCGCTTCACCGACCGGACCGTCTCCCGCCGACGAACGCACCTCGGCCAGAAACCGCCCCGCGAGCCCCTCGACACCGCGCCCCGAAAGCACCCCGGCCACCGCCGCCGGGCCGTCCAGCCGACGCCGGACCCACCAAAACGCCACAGCACGCTCCAAGCACACCGCCACCGAGACCACACTCAACGCCAGCAGCGGCCACGCCACCCAGCCCGCCGCGGCAAAGATCTCGAACGCGCGTGTCATCCAACCACCTCACTCGGTGCGAATCAGAAGTTGCATGCTACGCGAAGCCGACCAACAGGCCGACCAACAGGCCGACCCCGGCACCACAGGAGCCACCGCCGCGTGACACAGGCCAAGCTCGAACCCGCCCTGCTCGCACCCGTCGATGAGATCGAGGCCTTTATGGCCGCCGAGCTCGACCGCGCCGCACCCGCCGCACCGCTCGGCGACGCCATGCGCCACGCCTCGCTCGACGGCGGCAAACGGCTCCGCCCGCTGCTCTGCTGGCACACCGCCGCGGCCATCGGCGGCAACCCGCACGCCTGCCTCCCCCCGGCCGCCGCCCTTGAGTTCGTCCACGCCTTCAGCCTCGTCCACGACGACCTGCCCGCCATGGACGACGACGACCTCCGCCGCGGCAAACCGACCCTCCACATCCACGCCGGCGAGGACATCGCCATCCTCGCTGGCGACGCCCTGCTGAGCCTCGCCTACGACACCATCACCCACCGCGTCGACGACCCGCACACCGCCGTCGCTCTCGTCCGCGAGCTCGCCGCCGGCACCGCCGGCATGATCGACGGCCAGACCTACGACATCCGCCCCGACCTCGACGCCGGCCTCCCGGCCGACGCCACCGATGCCGACCGGCTCGAACGCATCCACCGCTGCAAGACCGGCGCCCTGCTCCGCGCCGCCTGCCGCATGGGCGCGATCGCCGCTGAAGCAGACACCTCCCTCGTCGACGCCGCCGGCCGTTTCGGCGACCAGCTCGGACTGATGTTCCAGGCCGTCGACGACCTCATCGATGTCGAGCAGCCGCCCGAAACGGCCGGCAAGCAGACCGGCAAAGATCAGCATGCCGGCAAGCTCACCTACCCCGCCGTCCACGGCATCGACGCCACACGCCGGATCATCGCCGACCTCGAAGCCGCCGCGCTCGCCGAGCTCGACCGCTTCGATCGGCCCGCAGCGCTCCGCTCGCTCGTGGCCTATATGGCCCGCCGCGACCGATAATCCCGTTTGACCCAGGCCGCCCGCCCAAGCGTCCACCATCGGAACCCGCCGCTACACTATTTTCAAGAGATAGTGAAAACCGCCCCGGCGGTTTCCAATCGAACCATCGGCCAGCGACGAACGCACTCTGGTCTGTATCAAACCCAATTCCAAGCCGACAGAACCAGCCGACAGAACCAATCCAAGCAGCTGCCCAAAGCACCAGGCGACACCTCGGAGCCACCGCGTGAAGCACCTCCCCGCCATCAACTCCCCCGCCGACCTCAAGCGCCTCGCGCCCGAGCAGCTCACCGAGGTCGCCGCCGAGATCCGGGCCGCCATCATCGACCAGGTCCAGAAGACCGGCGGCCACCTCGCGCCCAATCTCGGCGTCGTCGAGCTCACCCTCGCGATGCACTACGTCTTCGATTTCGGACACGACCGGCTCCTCTTCGACGTCGGCCACCAGTGCTACCCGCACAAGCTCGTTACCGGCCGATTCGACAAGCTCGCCAAGCTCCGCACACGCGACGGCATGGCCGGCTTCCCAGAGCCACGCGAGAGCGTCTACGACCAGTTCTCCGTCGGCCACGCCGGCACCGGCATCTCCACAGCCGTCGGCATGGCCCGCGGCGACACGCTCAACAGCGAAGCCTTCGACCCCAAGACCAACCCCGACGGCCGACGCGTCGCCACCATCATCGGCGATGCCTCCATCGTCAACGGCGTCGCCATGGAAGGCCTCAACAACGCCGGCACGCTGAAGCGCCAGTTCCTCGTCGTCCTCAACGACAACGGCATGTCCATCGCCAAGCCGCAGGGCGCGATGGCCCAGTACTTCGACCGCGTCAGGCTTAGCCATACATACTCCGGCCTCAAGAAGGCCGGCGAATCCGTCCTCAAATCCGTCCCCGGCGGCGGCATGATCAAGGACGCCTACCACCGCATGGGCGAAGCCACCAAGGCCATGCTCGCCGAAAACGCCTGGTTCGAGCACTTCGGCCTCGTCACCGTCGGCCCGATCGACGGCCACAACATCCCCGAGCTCATCGAATTCATGACCGAGGCCCGCGAGTTCGACCGCCCCATGGTCCTCCACGTCAAAACCGTTAAGGGTAAGGGGCTCGACGTCGCAGAGGGCGACGCGACGACCTTCCACTCTCCCAAGCCCTTCAGCATCGACCGCGACGACGAGACCAACAACTGCCGCATCGAGATCGCCAGCGGCGGCCGCTCGTTCACCAGCGCCTTCGGCGACGCCATGCACGATCTCATGACCCGTGACGAATCGGTCGTCGCCTGCACTGCCGCCATGCCCGGCGGCACCGGCATCGACAAGGTTCTCCCCGACTTCCCCGCCCGCACGTGGGATGTCGGCATCTGCGAATCTCACGCCATGGACATGATGGCCGGCCTCGCCAAGACCGGCCTCAAGCCCTTCTTCGCTGTCTACTCCACCTTCCTGCAGCGAGCCTTCGACCAGGCATTCCAGGAAGCCGCGCTGCAGGGCCTGCCCGTGCGGCTCTGCCTCGACCGTGCCGGCCTCGTCGGCGGCGACGGCGCCGTCCACCACGGCTTCTGCGACGTCGCTCTTCTCCGAACGCTCCCGCAGGCAGCCCTGACCGCGGCCATCGACGAGCCCAGCCTCATCGCCGCGCTCGAATTCATGCGACGCTACGACGAGGGCCTCTCCGCCGTCCGCTACCCGCGCGACGACTGCAGCACCCGCTGCGGCGAAGCGCCCCCGTTCGTCCTCGGCAAGGCCCGCTGCCTCACGCCCGAGTTCGATGTCCTCGCCGGCAACACGCTCGACGCCGCCGTCCTCGCCTTCGGCACGCCCGCGATCGCCGCCCTCGAAGCCGCCGATGAACTCGCGGCCGACCACCGCATCGCCGTCTACGACGCCCGCTTCGCCAAGCCCGTCGACGGCGAGCTGGTCCAGTCGCTCATCGAAGCCGGCGTCCCGATCGTGACCGCCGAAGACCACAGCATCGTCGGCGGCTTCGGCGCCGCTGTCCTCGAGGCCGCCCAACAGCGAGGCCTCGACGCGTCGCGCGTTCACCGGTGCGCCCTGCCGGACGCTTGGATCTACCAGGACAGCCGCTCCAATCAGCTCGCCGAGGCCGGCATCGACGCGACCGGCATCGCCGCCGCCGTCCGCCGAGCCATCGCCGAAACGCCCAGGTCAGCCGCTATCGAGCCCAAATCATCCGAAACACCGACTGCCGCCGCGACCCGACGATAACCCGCTCCCCGCCGATCGAGGCCGCACCATGCCCATCCGCCGAGCCGCGGTGCTCATCGCCAAGCCCGACCGCGACGCCGACGCCGACCGGCTCGAAGCTGTCCTCCGCGCCCACACCCACCTGCTCGCCCGCGCCCAGCACATCGACGATGCGCCCGCCTCACCCGAAGCCGAAGATGCCGACCTCATCGTCGTCCTCGGCGGCGACGGAACGCTTCTCAGCGAGTCACGCCGACACGCCCCGCTCGACAAACCCATCCTCGGCGTCAACGCCGGCAGGCTGGGCTTTCTGGCCGAGTTCACCATCGACGACCTCGAGCAGCAGGCCGAAGCGCTGCTCACCGCCGACGACCTGCCCACACGCCGAGTCCCGATGCTCCGCGCCGATCTCACCAGCAACGCCGGCACAACGACCGCCCACGCACTCAACGAGGCCGTCATCACCGCCGGCCCCCCCTACCGCCTTATCGAGCTCGGCGTCTCGATCGACGGCGAGCCCGGACCCGCCGTCCGCGGCGACGGGCTCATCGTCTCCACCGCCCTCGGATCCACCGCCTACAACGTCTCCGCCGGCGGGCCCATCTGCCACCCCGCCGTCGACGCCACCCTCATCACCCCAATCGCGGCCCACTCGCTCGCGTTCCGGCCCATCGTTGCGCCCGCCGACGCCGTCATCGAGATCACACCGATCCTGATCAACAACGACAACGGCACCGCCGGCACCACGCTGGTCCTCGACGGCCACACCCAGCTGCGTGTCCGCGACGGCGACACCATCACCATCGCCCGCAACGGCGAAGCCGTCCAACTCGTCACCAACCCCGCCGGCAGCTACTGGCGCACGCTCATCGACAAGCTGCACTGGGCTAAGCCGCCCAGCCTCCGAGAGAGATAGGCCAAGCTCTTTCCTGACGGGTGCCACGGCTTGACCCAAAGGGCAAGCCGTGCAGCGAACCGGAGAAACCCACGGCTTGCTGAAGACAAGCCGTGGCACCCGAACCTGGAACCTACGCCGCAGCCACAGCCTTGCCCGATGCCAGCTCCGACTTCGACCCGAGCAGTGCGCCTAGCCCGCGCCGGAAATCGATCATCAGCCCCAGCAGCAGCGGCACCAGCAGCAGCGTAAACACCGTCGACACAAGCAAGCCGCCCACGACCACCGACCCAAGCCCGCGGTACATTTCCGAGCCCGCGCCGGGTACCAGCACCAGTGGCAGCATCCCGCCGACCGACGTCATCGTGCTCATAAATATCGGCCGCACCCGCGTCTTCACGCTCGCCGAGATCGCCTCGATCGGCTCCATCGCCTCGATCGTCTCGTCGGCCGTCTCGCCCACACCGCTCATGAAGTTCAGCGACTGGTGCACGATCAAAATCGCGTTGTTGACGACCACGCCGACCAGGATCACAAACCCCAACATCGTGAGCACATCGAGCTGCTGGGCTGCGATCGTCGGGTTCGCCGCCGTGATCGCGTGAACCACCGACAAGCCCGCGAACCCGCCCACCACCGCCAGCGGCACCGTGAACATGATCACAAACGGGTACATGAAGCTCTCGAACAACGCGCACATCAGCAGGTACGTGACGAGCAGCGCCCACACGAACCGCGCCATCGCCAGCTCCGGTGCGCTGCCGACCGTAAACAGCACCCCGCCGATCACACCGAGCAGGATCATCGCACCGACGCCGCCGTAGCCGAACGCGACCTTCCCCGCCGCGATCGCGCGGATGAAGCCGAACACCGCGAACCCGATCCCGACCGCAAACAGCCCGATCGCGCCCCACCGAGCGACCGACGCCATACCGCCCGGCACCGATGTATCGCCGCTCGCAGTCAATGATCGACCAAACAGCGCCGTCTGCACCTCGTCCAGCTTCGCGGCCGTGCCCTCGAGTCGAACCCGCATCGAACGATCGATCAGGCCGTCCGCCCTCGCGGGCTCGATAAAGCTCGCCTCGATGTCGTTCTTGACATCCTCCACGGTCATCCCCGGCGGCGCCGAGATCAGCAGCTTCACCGCCGGCAGCTCCTCGATCCGCTGGATCGCCTGCACCGCGTTCGTCCGCGTCACGTGCACCAGTGTGTCCAGCGGCACCACCGGCCCGGCCGGGGTTGCCACCGGAATCTCCGCCATCTGCTCGATGAAGTCCAGCTCCCCGCCGCCCGGCACGACGACCATGTCCACCGCCTCGCCCGCGAGCCGGAAGTCATCCACAAACGCGCCGTCGAACAGCCCGCGCACCACCGTGCCCACATCGCTCGTCCGGAGCCCGAGTTCGCGTGCTGTCTGCGTCAGGTCCACCTGCAGCTCCGGCTGCCGAAGATTGAAATTCCCGGGGTCCGGCCGCACGCGCCCCCACCCGTACCGCTCGTTGCCGCCCGCGGCCTGCATGATCGCGTTCGCCGCCTGCTTCACCCGCTCCAGATCGGGCCCAAGAATCTCGACATCGACCGTGTTCCCCCCGCCGACACCACGCCCGAACAGCGAGCTCTGCTGCGCACCGCCAAACGTGTCCGGCAGCGTTTGCATCGAGTTCGTCAGCAGCTGACCGACCGGGATGACCACCTCGTCGTTCGCGCTCGTTGCGCCCGCGAACATCCCGCCGCCGAACGACCCTATAAAGAAGTTCTGCACCACCACCGGGTCGTAGTTCAGCGGGTTGCCGTCGTCGTCGAACGCGTAGTTGATCTCCGGCAGCGACGACGGGTCCCGCCCGTTGGCATCGAGCACGTGCGTCATGTACGGCAGCACTTCGCCCTCGATCCGCTGGGCATATTCCGTCATCTCGTCAACACTCAGCCCCGGCGGGATCAGCATGCCGCCGAACACCAGGTTCCGGTTCCCCGCCGGCAGGTAGTCCAAGGGCGGCGCGAGCGTCAACGCGCCCAGGATGCTCAGCCCCGCCATGACCACGATGATCGCCGGCCGCACCGTCCACCCGCGCACACCCCGCTGCAGCCACGCGATCAGCGAGCCGTACCCATTGACGACGCCGCCCAGCAGCCGGCTGAGCCCAAACAGCTCCTGCCACGCCGTGCGCAGCTTGCTTTGCGTGTCATGCTTCGGCTTGAGCCACCGCGAGCACGCCGCCGGGATCACCGTGATCGAGATCACCAGCGACAGCGCCACCGACGCCACGATCGCGATCGAGATATCCCGGAACAGCTGCCCCGCTTCCTCCTCGATCGTTAGCACCGGGATGAACACCGCGACTGTCGTCAGCGTGCTCGCCAGGATCGCGCCCCAGACCTCGCGGCCGCCTCGATACGCCGCCTGCATCGGCGGGTCGCCCTCCTGCAGCCGGCGATAGATGTTCTCCAGCACAACGATCGCGTTATCAACGACCATGCCCACCGCAAACGCGATCCCCGCCAGAGAGATCACGTTGAGCGTCCTCCCGAGCGCGAGCATGATCAGAAACGTGCCCACGACCGAGATCGGGATCGCCAGCGCCACGATCCCCGTCGTCGTAAACGACCGCAGGAACAGCAGCAGCACAAACGCCGCGATCGCCCCGCCGATGTACAGGTTGCTCCGCACGAGATTGATCGACGAATCGATGTAGATCGTCTCGTCGTAGACCTGGCGCAGCCGCAGGTGCTGGCCCACTTCCGGATCCAGCCGCGGCAGGATCTCGGCACGCACTTCATCCAAGCGCAGCCGAAGCTCGTCCATCACATCGACCACGTTCGCGCCCGTCTGCCGGATGCAGTTCATCGCGATCGACGGATTCCCAAATGACCTTACAAAGCCGCGCTTCTTGGTGTGCCCGAACTCCACATCCGCGACGTCGCGCACATAGACCGGGCGGCTGTCTCGGTAGGCCACCACCGTCGAGAGCACGTCCTCTTCGGTCTCAAACTGCCCAACAACGCGCACGCGGTAGTCCCGCTTGCCCTCGGCCAGCGAGCCGGCCGACACGTTCGTGTTCTCGCCCCGCAGCGCCGTGATCACATTGCCGATGTTCAGGTTCCGCGCGGCCAACGCCTCATTGTCCGCCTTGACCCGCACCTCGCGCTCGCGGCCGCCGAAGATATTGATCTCCGCCACGCCGTCGATCCGCTCGAGGTACGGCTTGACCTCTTTATCCAGCCGGTCAAACAGCGTCGTGATATCAAAATCCGGGTACTGCTCAGCAACCGCCGGGTCCAGATCGATGATGATCCACGCGATCGCGTTCTCGCTCGCGCCGTCCGCCGCTTTGACCGTCGGCTCATCAACCTCATCCGGGTAGTCCGAGACCTGCCGCAGCGCATCGCTCGTTTCCTGCAGCGCGCGGCTGATGTCTGTCCCGATGTAGAACTCAAGATTGATCGTGCTCTGACCCTCGTTCGAGACCGAGGTCATCGTCTTGAGGTTCGAGACGTTCTTGAGCTGCTCCTCCTGCTCCTTCGTGATCTCGTCAACGATCTCCTGCGGCGACCGACCGGGCCACACCGTCTCCACCGTGATCTCCGGC
>JBCDEF010000094.1:0-10656 GCA_039179915.1 Planctomycetota bacterium
CACCGACAACGGCAACCTGATCCTCGATGTGCCGCTGACCCCGGATCACAGCCTCGAGGAGCTGGCCGCCCACCTCAACGACATCCCGGGCGTTGTCGACCACGGCTTGTTCCTGGGCGAGGCCGACGAGATCCTGGTCGACCACGGCGGCAAGATCGACAAAATGATCCGCGGCTGATTTCTCCCCGAGGGCATTCTGCCGCTCGGGCTTACTGGCCCTGGGCAAGCGAATAGCCCGGGCGGCCGTCGTAGTTCTTGAGCGGCTGGAAGTCGGTGATGACAAACTTCTCGGCGACCCGCTCGAGCAGCCAGATGGTTGGGAGCTGGCCGATATGGCCCGCCTGCGCCGGGTCGCGGAGCTCGAACCGCACCCGGTAGTAGTCAACGACTTCTGTGTAGACCGAGCCGGTCGGCCAGACCTGTGTGCCGCGGTTGGACATCATGGTCAGCTTGAAGGGCGTGCCGACGCAGATCGCGCTGAGCTTCTCGGCGAGCGCCGACGGGGCCAGCAGCGTATCGATATAGATGTCGCAGCCCGCGATCAGGTTGGTCGAGGTCTCGAATGTGCGCATCAGCCGGTTTTCACGCGGGCGATTCGGCGGCGTGAAGCGCGGCCCCTCCGTATCGGGGACGGGGCGGGCCTCGCGGCCGCTGGGCGTCTTGCCGAGGTTCTCGGCGATGGCGGCCGCGAACTGCTTCGTGCCGACGGGGTCCTTGGCGCCCTTGACGTCGCCCGTATGGACGCCCGATTCAAGCGTGTAGAGCAGCGAGTTTTCGATCAGCGCCGCGGAGCGGTGCAGGCCGATGTGCCGGAGCATGATCAGACCCGAGAGCAGCAGGCTGGTTGGGTTGGCCTTGTTCTGACCCGCGATATCCGGGGCGGTGCCGTGGACGGCTTCGAAGATGCTGACGTTCTCGCCGATGTTGGCGCTGGGCGCGAACCCGAGCCCGCCGACGAGCCCCGCGGCCAGGTCGCTGACGATGTCGCCCTGCAGGTTGGGCAGCACGACCATGCGGTAGTCATTGGGCCGGAGCACAAGGTTCATGCACAGCGCATCGATGATGACGTCCTTGGCCTCGATCCCCGGGTAGTCGCGGCCTGTGCGGTAGAACCGGTCGAGGAAGAGCCCGTCGGACATCTTCATAATGTTGGCCTTGTGGCCGCAGTGCACGGTCTCGATGCCGAAGGCGTCCGCGGTCTTGAAGGCAAACCTGTGCACCTGATCGCAGCCGGGCGCCGAGATCAGCCGCTTGCACTCGACAACGTCCGCGGTCAGCCGGTGCTCGATACCGCCGTAGGTGTCCTCGATGTTCTCGCGGACGACATAGAAGTCGACCGGCACGCCCGCCCGGCTGTAGACGGTCTCGACGCCCGGCAGGCTCTGGAAGTGGCGGAGGTTGGCGAACGCACCGAAGGTCTTGCGGAGCGTGACATTGATCGACTTGCCGCCGCCGCCGGTGGGCGTTTCCATAGGCCCCTTGTAGATCAGGCCGCAGGACTCGAGTGTGTCGACGGCCGCGTCGGTCATGCCGCGGCTGTCGCCATTGGTAAAGACACTCTTGCCCATCTCGACGGGCAGGAACTCGATGTGGTTCATCGCATCGGTGGCCCCGAAGATGTCCAGGCACGCCTGCATGATCTCGGGGCCGATGCCGTCGCCCGGGGCGAGCGCGATGCGGATCGGGTTGGTCGTGGTCATCGGTGTCTCCCTTGCGGCGGCCGAACGGCGCGGCAGGACACCTTAGACAGACGCCGGGCCGGCGGTCAGTGTGCCGCCGCCCGCAGCAAACGATCCCGGATCGCCAGCCAGACCGGGTCGCCGCCCTCGGGCAGCTCGGCGAGGATCGCGTCCGCCCCGAACGCATCGGCCCGGTGCATCGCGGCGTAGAGCTCGCGGGCATAGGTGTGCGGATCCGGCGGCATGCGGATAATCCGCGGGTCCTCGAGCCGGATGCCGTGGGAAAGGACCACCAGCGACGAGCCCGCGGCGTGCAGCCGGTCCAGCACCGCCCGCCGGTCGGCCGACTCGAACAGCCGAAGCCGCGTCCGCGGCGCGTAGTGCTGGCGGAGCAGGCCCGGGGAGCGGAGCGGCACGGTCTCGGCGGGCGGCGGCGACGCGAGCGATCCCGCGGCGTTTTCGTAGGCCTCGACCGTGGCGAAACGCGCCAGCGATCCGGGCGTCACCACACCCGGGCGGAGCACACGGATCGTGCCGCCGTCGACGCTCACGACCGTTGACTCGATGCCCCGCTCGCACGGGCCGCCGTCCAGGATCATGACCGAGTCGCCCAGCCAGGCTCTGACGTGGTCGGCGGTGGTGGGGCTGAGCGTGCCCGACGGGTTCGCGCTGGGGCCCACGATCGGCCTGCCGAGCGCGTCGATCAGCGGACGTGTCAGCGGGTGATCCGGGCACCGCACGGCGACCGTCGGCCCGCCGGCCGAGACCGCGTCGGGGATGGTGTCGCCCCGGGCGAGAACGATCGTCAGCGGGCCGGGCCAGAACTCGGCGGCCAGGCGGTCGGCAAGAGGCGGCCACTCGGCAACGATGCCGCGGGCCATCTCGGTGCCGCTGACGTGCACAATCAGCGGGTTGCCAGACGGCCGGCCCTTGCGTTCGAATACAGCGGCCACCGCATCGGCATTCAGCGCGTCGGCGCCGAGGCCGTAGACCGTCTCCGTCGGGAAGACGACGAGGCGGCCGCGGCGCAGCTCATCGGCGGCCGCGAGGATCGGTGGCTGTGGGATCTCGCCGGGCGGCATCGCTGGTCCGCGTCCTAATCCAGCTCGGCCGAGTCGGGAGCCAGAAACTCGATCCGGTTGTGCTCGATCGAGCGGCCGATTGCGGCGTAGAGCTGGGCGATCGCGATGTTGTACGCGACGAGCGCCTGGGCCTCTTCCAGCTCGGCCAATGCAAGAAGCTGCTGCCGGGTCAGCCACTGGTCCAGGTTGAACGCGGTGTAGCCGCCGGTCGTTTCGATCTGCACCTGCAGGGCACGGAGGTTCTCGGCCGCGGCGACGCGGGCGGTCCGGGTCTGCTCGATCAGCTCGTAGTTCGACGTGACATCCCGCAGCGCGTCTTTGACCTCGAGCGTCACCTGCTGGATCGTGTTCTGGTAGCTTGTGACCGCCTGGATCTGCTGGAGCTGGGCCTGGCGCAGCGCCGCATTGGCCTGCCGGTTGCCGATGGGCTGCTCGAACGCGAAGCCGATCACGAAATCGATGAAGTTCCCGTCCCAGACCTCTTCGAAGGCCTCGCCCGGCGTCGCGCCGATGGCGGCGTAGCGGACCTCGAAGTTCGCGTCGAGCCTAGGCAGCACGCCGTTCTGGGCGACTTGCCGCTGGATGCCGGCGCTATCGAGCGAGATGATCGCCTGGGCGACCTCGGGCCGGGCGTCGAACGCGGTCGTGAGCGCATCGGCCAGGCTGAACCGGATCGGCTCGTCGATCGCCGCGTCCGCAGGCAGCAGGGCGATCTCGGAGCCGATGGTCAGCTCCGGATCGTTCATGAGCACCTTGAGCGCATCGCTCGCTGCCCGCAGCGTCCGCTGCGCCCGGATGACGTCGGCCCGGCGGTTCTCGACCTCGGCGCGGGCGTCGGCGATCTGGGCCTGCGTGGCGTCCAGGTCGATGCGGTTCGAGATGATGTCGCGGACCTGCTCGCCCCGAGCGAGCAAGCGACGCTGGATCCGCAGGCTGTCCGCGGCCAGCTCCAGGTTCCAGTAGGCCTGCTCGGTCTGGAAGAGCGTCGCGATCAGCGAGGCCCGGAGCGACTGCACCGTGTCGCGGCCGGTATTCTCGGCAAGACGCACCTGCGCGAGCGCCACATCCGAGCCCGCGTTGCGGAGCAGCGGCTGGGTGAGCTGTGCGCCGACCGTCACGAAGTTGGCCGGGTCCGGGGCGATCACGATCGTGTCGTTCTCGTTCTGCTGGTACGTCCAGGTCATGTCGAACTGCACGTTGCCGCCGGTCGAGAGCTGGCGGCGGAGCCCGGTCGAGAGGTCGCCCTGCTGGATCTGCTGGAACGCGGTGCCGAAGAAGGTCGAGCTGGTGATCGGCTCGTCGACAAACTGATAGACGCCGTCGGCGAAGAAGGTCCAATCGAACGCGGCCTGGGCCTGCACAAGATCCGCCTCGCTGACCGCCGGGTTCAGCCGCTGGAACTGCAGGTTGAGGTTCCGCTCCGCCGCGGAGCGGATGGAACGCTCGAGCGAGACCCGCACCGCCCGCTGGTCCTCGCTGAGCAGGTCGCGGTCGAACAGGTCCGCCATCCCCTCGTAGGACCCAGGGCCGCTGAGCTCGTTGAGCTCCTCGAGCCGGTCGTCGGGGATGCGGAGCGTCTCGACCGTGGAGGGCCGGTCGGTCAGCCGATAGTCCGGAGTGCGTTCGGCTTCGATCATCTCCCGGCGGATCGCGTCGATCACCGAACGCTGCAGCACCTCTCGCTCGGCGTCGTTGGGCGAGGTGCAGCCCGCGGCGAGCCCGGCGAGACAAACGACAGCCAGCGATGCGGCTCGGAGCCGATCATGACGTTTCCCTGCGTGCGTTCCATGCATCGGGCTGTGGTCCTCTCGGGGCGTGGGGGCGTGACCTCGGATCACGTCAGCGGCAAGGATAGCGAGCACCCCGGGACTCTGTCTCACCAGCCCGTCCTGATCGACACGGCGTTCCGCCGTACACTCCCAGCGGCGACACACCGCCCCGGCCGCGGAGCGAGCCGGTGACACCCAGCAGGAGCGACCCAACCATGACCACAGCCAGGACACGCCGGCTCACCCGCGAACAGAACCTGACGATCGGCCGCCTCGGCCGCACGCACGCCGGAACAACGCTCCGAGCGGTCTGCCTCGGGATCGTGCTAGCGGTCACGGCGGGAGCGGCAACCAGCGTCGAAGCCCAACTCGCCACCGCGGTCGAGCCGGCCGAGGCGTACAAGATTGTCACGACCGATGCGAGATCATTGGTCCGCTGCGGCCCCGGTGCGGCGTACTACCCCGTTGCAGAGAGCCTCACGGTTGGCAGCGTATTAACAGTCGACGGCCGCACCTCCGGGGGGTGGCTCCGAGTCCGCTATCCAGAACGCGCCGCCGCGCTGGTCGACTCCGAATCCGTTAACTACGCCAGCGACCGCGGCGTTGCGACACTCACACGGCCGTCTTCGCTTTCGGCTCTCAACGCGGCGACCGGTGCCCGCGGCAGCTGGAGCAAGCTGCTCGATGAACCCCTGCCGGCCGGCACCGAGCTGAGGGTCATCGCCGAGGCGATCAACGAGCAGACGGGTGAGCGTGTGGGGTACCAGGTCGAACCGCCGCCATCGGCGCGGGCGTACGTCCGCGAATCGTTCACGCGGCGAGCGACCAGCGCGGACCTCGAAATGCGACCGGACGCCGAAGCTCCCGCTGACGCACCGGCTGCTGACGCAACGGCCGCGGTCCCGGTTGCACCGGCTGCCGGAGACGCCGCTCCGGCTCATGAAGCCGATGCGACGCCCGGCGGTGGGGCAACGCCGTCGAGGCAGCAGGCGATGGAAGACTCGCTCGAGCCCGCGGTCGCCGAGCCTGGTGATGTGCTTGCTCTGCAGCCGGCCGAGGCCTCCGAGCCGACGATCGAGAACGCCGACAGCAATCCCGAGACAGCCCCGGTCGCCGAGATCGGCGGGACTGGTGATCAGACCGAGGCCCGTATCGAGACGATCGAGGACCTTGAATCGGCGTTCTCCGCCGTGCAGTCGCAGCCGCTGGCCGAAGCCGAGTTCGATCAGTTGCTCGCCGAGGTCGACCGCATGCTCGATGCCGAGCCGGCCGGCTCCGGGCTCCGCCCGGCGATCGAATCACGCCGCGACGTGCTGATGATCCGCAAGCGGGTCCAGGACGCCTGGCGGGAGAACGTCGAAGTGGCCCGGCGGGCCGCAGACGCCGCGGGCGATATCAACAACCAGATCCGGCGGCTGCAGGTCGACCGCTCCTACTCGGCGATCGGCCGGCTGCTGCCCAGCGCGGTCTACGATGGCACCCGCCTGCCGAGGATGTACCGGATCCAGTCGATCGACACGACCGAGGCCCCCCGAACACTCGGCTACCTCCGCCCCGACCCGAAGCTCGGGCTCGAGACAATGCTCAACCAGACGGTTGGGGTCGTCGGCTCGCCGCGGCTCGATCCGAGGCTCAACCTCTTGGTCATCGAGCCGATCGAGATCGATCTGATCGGTGTCACCGGCGAGTAGGCCCGGCCGCGCTGCTGTCCGGTTAGCCAAACGGGTCGATCGATCCGTCGGCTTCTTTCGCCGGCTGCTGATCGTGTGTTGCCTCCGCGGCTTGCACCGTCGGCCGGGCTCCGAGCAGCAGCGCAAACGCGCCAAGGCTGACGCCGAACAGCAGCGTTAAGATCTGTCCGAGGTACGCCTTGCTGTACTCGGGGATCTCTTCCCCGCCGACGGCGTTTCGACCGCCGTCGAGAAACGCGTTGCGTGCCTCAAACGTGTCAGCGACCTCGCCCTCGTTGACCGCCTGCTCGTATGCCGAGTAAAAGTAGCTGTGCACACCGGCCGACTGGTAGTTCGCGCTGATACGCATAAAGAAGGCCACGGCGAACAGCAGCGGCAGAAGCAGGCCGAGGTGAATGCCGACCATGCCCGCCTTCCGGTTCCTGGGCAGCAGCAACGCGAGCACGCCCATGACCACCATCAGAAACGCGGACGCGCCGCCCATGATCAGCGCCGTGCTGGCGTTGGCGCCCTCAGGGGCGATCACGAACGCCAGCGAGCTGAGCCCCACAACGATGCCCCCGTAGAGGAACATGATGACAGCGGCGCGGAACGATGAACGCGGGGTATTGGACACGGGTGGATCTCCTGAGCACGGGCTGATCCAAGCGTAGCGGTTCCGGGTGCGGGCGGGTCCACGGGCCATACGATCGTCGCGATGCCGGACCACGCCGCCGCACAACCAAAACTCCACGCGAGCAGCGCGCTCCACACCGAGCCCGAGATCGTTGCGAGGATGCTGCTCGATCGGCTCGAGGCCGCGGGTTCAGCGGACCTGGCGTTCCTGTTTCTCGGTGAATCGCTGCGGTCGTCCGCCCGCGAGATCGAGGACCGGGTCGGTGCGGCGCTGGGCGCCGGCACGCTCGTGACCGCCGCCGCCAGCGGCGTCATCGCCGGCCGCGAGGAGTTCGCCCGCGGGTCCGCCGCTTCGCTGCTGACCGCGACGCTGCCGGGCGTCTCGATCCGGCCCTTTCTGCTCCAGGACCTGCCGCGAGCGCCCGCCGACGCCGACGAAGCATGGGCCGCGGACCACTACGCCGAGGTGCTCGGCGTCGGCCCGAGCCTCCGCTGCACCTTCGTGCTCGCCGACCCGTACAGTGGCCCGTTGATCCGGCTGCTGCCGATGCTCTCGGCAGCACGCGGCGACAGCTCGGGCCCGCTTCTTGGCGCCATGCTCTCGGGCGGCGACGCCCCGGGGCAGAACGTCGTCTCGATCAACGGCGGGTTCATGAACGCCGGCGGGGTCGGCGTGAGCCTCTCCGGCCCGATCCGCGTCGACGCGATGGTCAGCCAGGGGTGCCGCTCGTTCGGGCCGACCATGCTCGTGACCAAGGCCCGCGGCAACGTGCTGCTCGAACTCGGCGGCCGGCCCGCGCTCGAGGCTGTGCGTGACGCCTGCATGGCGCTGCCCGAAGGGCAGCGGCGGCAGCTCGAAGACGGGCTCTACATCGGCCGGGTCATCGACGAGTACAAAGAACGGTTCGGCCGAGACGACTACCTGATCCGCGCGGTCCGAGGCATCGATGCAAACGCCGAGGCCATCATGACCGATGACCTCTTCAAGGTCGGCCAGACCGTCCGGCTCCACCTGCTCGACGCCTTGACCGCCAGCGAGGATCTGGCGATGCTGCTCGACAAAGAGAAGCTCTCCGCCCGACCGGCGGGGGCGCTGCTGTTCTCGGGACAGGACCGCGGGCCCTCGCTCTTCGGCCGCCCGCACCACGACGCCGAGGCCGTGCACCGCGCGTTCCGGATACCAGTCGGCGGCGAGCGGTCCGCGAAGAGTGGAACAGAATACAACCTCTCTGAGCCGGCTTCGATCCCGATCGCCGGCATGCGGACCGCGGGCGAGATCGCGACCTCAGCCGGCTCTGCGCACTTGCACGCGCAGACCCTGACCGCCGCCCTGTTCCGGGCGGAGGAATGAACACGCTCTCAAAAGCTGACTGTCCGTGTGTCGATCAGAGCGGGTTGCCGTCGTGGTCGTATCCCGAGAGATCGGTTTCGCAGTGCGGGCAGGTCTCCGGCTTCTGGGCGTGACCGACCAGCGCATAGTACTTGCCATCGGTCGGGCAGACACCAGCCTGGACGAGATCCGACGAGCCATTCGGCGCGACCAGCGGGTTGCCACTCGAAGCGCGATCTTTGAACTCGGCGACCGTCAGAGACACCCCAGACGGGTTGTCCGAGTCGAGAGTCGTCGGGTCGACGTAGTGCCGCATACCCGCTTCCTGGCGGGCCTGCATCGAACTGCCGCCCTGCTGGGTGAAGAGAAAGATCGCGCCGCCGAGGGCGCCGAGGATGACGATGATCAAGACTAGGTTTTTCATGGGTGCTGCCTCGCTGTCGTGATGCGATCCGTGCCTGCCCGCCTCCTAGAAAGACCCTTGAACCGATCAGAAAACCGGCCTTGGTGGTCTCAACGCGTGGAGCAGGCCACATATTTCGGTCAACCATTGTATGCAGTCGCCGGTCGGGCGGGTCCATCGCGCGGCCCAGCCTGAGCCGGATCAGGACGACGCGGGCCCGCCGATGATCCCCCGGCACTCGCCGAGGCCGATCCGGCGATAGCCCTCTCGCTCGCAGGAGCCTTTGAGGATCACCTCGTCGCCGTCCGCGAGGAAGATACGCGTCTCGCCGGTGGGCAGTTCGATCGGCGTCCGTTGTGTGCCGGGGACCACGGTCGGCTCGGCCGCGAATGGGTCCCCGTCCCAGGTCAGCTCGAGCAGGCAGCCCCGGCTGCCGCGGCTTGGTCCTGAAACAGTTCCGGAGCCCAGCAGGTCGCCCGGCTGCATGTTGCACCCGTTGCTGGCGTGATGCGTGACCATCTGCGCGATGGTCCAGTACATGTCCTTGAATGAGCCGCGGCTGAGCCGGACCGGATCCATGCCCTTGTCCCGCATCTGTTTGGACGCCAGATAGACCTCGAGCGTGATGTCGATCCCGCCGTGGGCCTGGTCGTGCTCGCTGTGCAGATGGGGCAGCGGCGCCGGGTCGCCGTCGGGCCTGGGCATGGCCGGGCTGCGGAACGGCGCGAGGGCTTCCATGGTCACGAGATACGGCGAGACGCTCGTCGCGAAGCTCTTGGCCAAGAATGGCCCGAGCGGCTGGTACTCCCACTTCTGCATGTCCCGGGCCGACCAGTCGTTGAGCAGGCAGACGCCGAGGATATGGTCCTCGGCCTCGCCGATCGGGATGGTCGAGCCGAGCTCGTTGCCCCGGCCCATGACTACGCCGAGCTCGAGCTCATAATCCAGCATTTTGCACGGCCCGAAGCCCGGCGCGCCGCCGTCCTCGGCCGGCGAGAGCTGCCCGCTCGGCCGATGAATCGGCGTCCCGCTGGGCACCACCGACGACGCCCGCCCGTGGTAGCCGACCGGGATCCACTTGTAGTTCGGCAGCAGCGGGTTGTCGGGGCGGAACATCGAGCCGACGTTGGTGGCGTGGTAGACCGAGGCGTAGAAGTCGGTGTAGTCACCGATCGAGATGACCGGGACGCCATGCCCAACCTGACCGGCCGAGATCACAATCGAGTCTCGATCGGGGTGGTCACGGAGAATGGGATTGTCTGATTTCAGCAGCGCTTGGACAGTCTTACGCAGCTGCTGTGAAACTATCTGTTCGCCGATCTCTTCGACAAAGAGCCACTGAAACTCGGGGCTCTGTTCGTCAACGATGCCGAATTCGACAAGCATGTCCAACGCAACGACAGAGTCTCCGATCCTCACGGCAGCATGCGGACTAACGGAATCGGGCTCTCCCTCGACCTCAGCAATGATCGTGCCCAGCGGCAGATTCTGAATCGGAAAGTCCGTCTCCGGGTCGTTGGCCGACTCGACCCAGCTCTCGAGGTTCGGGTCGTGCGTTTCGTCGATGGCATAGGGCATGGCTATCTCCTCCCTCTCCCGCGCCCCGCGGGAGAGGGCCGGGGAGAGGGCTCCCACTCTTCTACTCCTCCCCACGCTCGGTCCCTGACTAAACGTACGGACTCAACGAGCACCGCCCGCCAACTCCGCCAAGACCAGTCCCCGCCCGAAGTCATCCTCTGGAAACACCTCCGAGCCGCCCGCCTCGGCGGCTTCAAGTTCCGACGCCAGCACCCGGTTGGACCGTTCGTCCTCGATTTCTATTGCCAAGCCGCGGGTCTGTGCGTCGAAGTTGACAGCCGCTATCACGAATCGCGGCGATCGCAAGACAATGAGCGCGATGCGTGGCTCGCCGAGCGAGGTATTGAGACGCTGCGAGTTATGGCGGGCGATGTGTCGAGCAACCTCGATGGCGTGCTGAGCACGATCCTCCGGCGGTGCCGCAGGCGTGTCGCTGCGATCGAGGCTGAGAGAGAACAGAAGAAGCAGTAGCCCTCACCCCGGCCCTCACCCCCGGGGCGCGGGGGAGG
>JBCDEF010000095.1:0-10639 GCA_039179915.1 Planctomycetota bacterium
AATGGGACAATCACGGCCGAAGAAGAGCAGGGATGTCTGCAGGCGTGCCGTGACGCGGCGTTTCCGCCGCGTAGCCTGTTCGCTCGGATCGTTTTGGCCTTCATCTGATCGGGGCCTGACATGAACATTCGTCGGATCATGCTGTGGATTGGGGTTGTTCTCGTTGCGGCGTACTTGGGCCGTGTGCTTGTGCGTCTTGTTTTTGTGTTGCATGACCCGTATGGGTTTGTGCTCCGGGCTGAGGTTGATGAGTATTCCCCGGTGAACCCACCGCAGTCGCCATTTACGGACGAGTACACGCGCGACTACGCCAGGATCAACAACGACATACTTCGCCGGTCGTCGTGGACTGTCGAAGACGAGCGTTGGCTGCTCACCCTGATCGACCTGCCGATCCCTCAGCCGCCAATGACGCCGCCCACGCAGGAGCGTGGCACCGATCACAACGTGGCTTGGGAGCGGGTTGATTTGCACAGGGCCGCGATCAGCGCGGTCGGCACGCGGCTTGGTTTGGGTGTGCCCACGCCGGAGCCGGTGGTGGAGGCGTTCGAGGCGGCGGTCTTGGTGGCTATGGCGCACCCGCATGAGGGGTACCGCTCGAGCGGGATGGCGGCGGCGTGGGACGCGGGGTGGATAGACCGGCCGGACGTGCGGATCGCCTTCGAGCGTATCCGCGACGAGGATCCCGAGGCGCGGCTGCGTCGCGTGGCCGAGCGTCGGCTGCGTGACTATGACGGGCTGCCCGCGATCGAGTCAGCGATGGCGGACGAGCCGTGCGCTGGGTGCCCGCGATGATGGCGCGGCGCGGATTCACGGCTTTGGAAGTGCTCGTGTCGATCGGCGTGATCGGTGTGCTGATCACGCTGACACTGCCGACGCTCTCGGGCTCGGTCGATTCGGCGAAGCGTGTGACGTGCTCGGCGAACCTGCGGACGCTGCACACCGGGCTGGTTTTGTGGCAGGACGGCAGCGACGGTCTGCTGCCGTTCGCGACAGTACCGGCCGACCTGCCGCGGGGGTACGACCGGCCGTTCGATCTGCTGGCCGAGGTGCTGGACACGCCGCTGGCTGAAGCGTTAGACGGCCGGTTCGAGCCGAGCCAGCCGTGGGCGTGCGATTCGGACGGCGAGCTGTTCCCGAAACTCGGTGTGAGCTACCGGTATGTGCCGGTGGATTTCTTTGCGGCGCACCCCGATGGGGAGCGGTCGCGGACCGAGATCACGCGGCTGTTCGAGCCGGCCGACTCGGCGGTTTTCGTCGATCTGGCGGGCTTCCACGGCCCGGGGGTTGGCGGTCGGATGGCGGCCCGGACGGCCGGGCATGTGAACCGGCTGGACGACCGGGGGGTGCTGCCCGGCGTCCGGTGAGCTCGCGCGGCGGCCGTAGGATCGGGGGTCTGAGGGAAACGACCCATGGTCCGACGCTGCGTGTGCCTGATGCTGCTTGTTGTGTGTGTTTTCTCGGCGAGACGCGCGCTGGCGCAGGACGGCCCGCTGCGGCTGGCGGTGATCGGGCTGGAGCACGGGCACGTCGAGGGGGCGCTCTGGAACGCGGCGAACCGGGACGACATCGAGCTGGTCGGCATCTGGGGGCGCGACCGGGCGGTGTTCGAGCGGTACGCGGAGGAGTACGGGCTGGACAACGGCTTGTTCTTTGACGATGTGCAGGCGATGCTCGACGAGACGGAGCCGGAAGCCGCGAGCGTGATGACGCGGACGAGCGAGCACCTGTGGGTGGTGACGGCGTGCGCGCCGCGCGGCGTGCATGTGATGGTCGAGAAGCCGCTGGACTTCGATGCCGAGCGGGCCCGCGCGATGGCGGAGGTCGCGACAGCGAGCGGTATTCTGCTGCTGACGAACTACGAGACGAGCTGGTACGGCTCGGTGCGCACGGCCGAGCGGCTGGTGCGCGACGGCATGTCGCCCGTACGGCGGGCCGTCTTACGGCACGGGCACAAGGGCCCGAAAGAGATCGGCTGCGCGGACGAGTTCCTGGCGTGGCTGACCGACCCGGAGGCCAACGGCGGCGGCGCGATCACTGATTTCGGCTGCTATGGGGCGGCGATCATGACCTGGCTCATGGATTACAGCCTGCCGACGACCGTGACGGCGACGACGCAGACGCTCAAGCCGGGGCTGTATCCGGACGTTGATGATGATGCGACGATTGTGCTGACGTATCCCGAGGCGACGGCCGTGATCCAGGCGAGCTGGGCGTGGACTCATGACAACAAGGACATGGATCTGCACACGGAGTCGGGCTCGATCCACGCCGACAAGTGGGACGAGCTGACGACGCGCGCGCCGGACGGCGAGGCGGTCGCGGCCGAGGTCATCGATCGGCCGGAGCACCTGCGGAACGAGTGGTCGTACTTGAAGGCTGTCGTGCGTGGCGAGACGCCGGTCGATCCGCTCTCGGGGCTGGTGGTGAACCTGGCTGTGGCGGAGATTTTGGATGCGGCACGGGAGTCGGCCCGGACTGGGCGGGCGGTGGATCTGGAATGACGCAAAAGCGGGCCGATTCTGCTCGACAGAATAGTTTGCATCCACTAACCTGTGATCGTCCGAGGCATCGAAGGGGATGTCGGCATGGCGTTCGTTTGCGGCAGGTGCGGGTATGACAAGACCGGGCTGGTCGGCACGCCCTGCCCGGAGTGCGGCGGGTTTGATCCGTACGCGCTGCCGAGGTTGCGGTGGGAACGCTGGCCGCGGCTGATCCGGCCGGCGTGGTTCGCGGCTGCGCCGTTCGTGTGTCACGCCCTGTCGCGGGTGGGGAAGGCATGGTCGAGCGGGCGGCGTCCGTGGGGCTGGTGCCCTGGGTGCTCGGTGTCGCGGAGTTGTACCTGCTGCCGGTGGAGGCGAAGCTGTGCTGGCGGACGCTGCACGACGAGCCGCTGGGCCGGAACCTGAGGGTGTGCGACTGGGTATCGCGCGTCGCGGCGTTGCTCGCCGCGGTGGTGTGCGCGTTCACGCTGGTTACGCCGATGTAGCTGGCTTGCGATGCGTGCTATCGCGAGACAAAAGTCTTGAGAACGAGGGCGATGGAAAAGCCGACGCCGACTACGGCCACGGCCGGCATGTCCGTCGCAGCCGACACAAGCGCCGCCGCGAAGGCCAAGAAGATGGCAAGCGGGATCGTGACGAGATAGCTGCTTGTCGCATGGTCGAGAACGGCCAGAGCCGAATCGAGGCTCGTGCGTGTCTCGTGTGCGACAGTTGAGCCCGTTCGATTGAATTCGGCCGCAATCGCGTAGCGCTCTCGCCGTCCAAGCAGAAGGCTCGGGGTCTTGAGCCATGCGTCGATGGCTTGCTGTGGGTCGAGGCCGCACTCGGTGCACTTTTCTAATGTGCTCGAACGCGGATACCCGCAGCTTGTGCACGCTCCGCGTCGGAACCGGTCGCGGGCGCGTTCCTTATGTCGCTTTGTCGCGAAGACCAGCACGAAGAACACGGCAGCCGTCGTCCAGAACGAGAGGTTCACCGCGAAGATACCCGCTGTCAGCGATCCTCTCAGGAGTCCAAACAGCAGCGGGGGTCCGAAGAGCGTGGCAAGCAGCAGGCCGCGCGAACCGACCGACAGCGAGGTTCGCTTGCTTGCGGTGCGCATGCGGCGCTATCTCCCGTTGCCGAAGGCGTGCTCGGCGAGGTCGATGGCTCTCGCGAGGGCTCGGGCTTTGTTGACGGTCTCGTCGAACTCGCTGGCGGGGACGGAGTCGATGACGACGCCGGCGGCGGCTTGGATGTGGTACGTCCAATCTTCTGTTGAGTTTGCCGGACGGTCGGCGGTGGGGACGACGATGGTGCGGAGGGCGAGGGCGATGTCCATGTCGCCGTCGACGGAGACGGTTCCGAACCCGCCGCCGTAGGGGCCGCGTTTGACCGGTTCGAGCTCGTCGATGATCTGCATAGCTCGGATTTTCGGTGCGCCGGAGACGGTGCCGACGGGCAGGGCTGCGTGGAGCGCGTCCCAGGCGTCGAGGTCGGCTCGCAGGGTGCCGGTGACGGTCGAGCTGATGTGCATGACGTGGCTGTAGCGTTCGACGGCCATGACGGGGCCGACGGCGATCGAGCCGGGCTCGGCGACTCGGCCGACGTCGTTGCGCGCCAGGTCGACGAGCATGGCGTGCTCGGCGGTCTCTTTGGGGTCGGCGAGCAGGTCGGCTTCGAGCGCGGCGTCTTCGTCGGGGGTGCTGCCGCGTTTGCGGGTGCCGGCCAGGGGGCGGTTGGTGACGGTGCGCGAGCCGTCGGTATTGGTGCGGACCTGGCAGAGGATCTCGGGGCTGGCGGCGACGAGGATGCAGCCGGGGGTCTGCATGTAGCCCATGTAGGGGCTTGGGTTGACGGCGCGGAGGGCACGGTAGACGTCGAACGGGTCGGCGGGGGATTCGCGCTCGAAGCGCTGGCCGAGGACGACCTGGAAGATGTCGCCGGCTCTGGTGTATTCGATGGCGCGTTCGACGGCGGCTTCGTACTGCTCGCGCGTTGTGTTGCTGCGGAGCTCGGGCGTGTCGGTCTCGCGTTCGACGGTGCCCAGCGGCAGCGGCTTGCTGTGGGTCTGGATGCGCTCGGCGGTCTGCTCGATGTCGGCGAGGGCTCGGGAGTAGGCCGCGTCTGGATCGGTCTCGGCATCGATGAGTGCCAAGCGCACGACGTGGACGAGGGTGTCGACGTGGTCAAAGGCGACGGCCCCGGGGTAGAAGTCGAAGGCGAGGTCGGGCAGGTTGCGGTCGTCTGGCGGCGTGGTACTGAGCTTGGTCGGCTCGGTGTAGCGGACGGTGTCGTAGCCGGCGTAGCCGACCCAGCCGCCGAGGAAGCAGGCGGGCAGGAGGGCCGTGGCGCGGTCCGGGCCCGGCTCGATCAGGGTGGTCTGTTTCGAGAGCTCGCGGGGGATGGTCAGGGGGTCGTCGATGCAGAGCCGCTGCGATGAACCGTCTTCTTCGGTGATTGTGGCGTCGGTGCCTGTCGCGAGCACGCGGCGGGTGGGGTGGCTGCCGAGCAGGGAGTAGCGGCCCTGCCGTTCGCCGCCCTCGACGGATTCGAGCAGGAAGGAGGGGTCGGTGCGTGCGTCGCCCGCGACGAGGCGGCGGTAGGCGAGCACGGGGGTGAGCTGGTCGGCGAGGAGGCGGATGCCGATGGGCACGGCGAGGGTGGTTCGGTCGTCTGCGGCTTCTCGGTGCCGGGAGACGAGTTTCAGGAAGCTGTCGCGAGAAAGGTTGGGCACGGGGCGATCTTAGCTGGGGCTTGCGGCGTCATATGGTGTGTGATGACTGCTCGATTGATGACTGTGTTCTTGCTTCTTTATGGCGTGCTTCTGGTGGTGGGTGCATCGGCGCAGCCTGACGCGAGCCCGCGGCCCGGGGCGGGCCCGAACCCGGCGGTCGAGCCGCGGCCGGCGGGGCAGACGCTCGGGTTGCGTGTGCTCCAGCGGCGTTCTCGGCTGCCGACGCTTGATGTGGTGGTCATCGTGCCGGACGCGGCGAGCTTCGCAGACGCGGTCGCGGGGTGGTCGCCCGAGCGGGTGTACCCGGTCTTGATCGACAACGGGTCGGTGCGTGCGATGCAGCAGATCGGTCGGTTTGTGCGTGGGTTTGAGCCCGCGTCGGTTGTGCGGTACGCGTCGGGGGCGGAGCTGCCGAAGGCGGCGGCGGCGGTGCGTCGCGCGGTGGACCGGGCGCTGGCGGTTTCGCAGGGGGCCGAAACGGTGGCCGGGCTGCCCGAGGCGTGGCGCGAGGCGGGGCACGTGCCGATGGGCGTGGCGGTGGCGGACCCGTCGGACGAGGCGTGGGTCGCGGCGTTGGCGCTGGCGGCGGGGCACGGGCAGCCGATCGTGTGGATCGATCGCCCGGGCCGGCCGAACGTCAGCGGCGGGCTGAACGAAGACAACGCGCGGCTGCTGCTGGAGCGGATCGAATCGGGCATGACGGCGATGGGCCTGCCGTGGGACCGGCCGGGGGATGTGGTCGACGCGGTGGCGCTGTGTCTGAACATGCCGGCGAAGCTGCGGGCGGGGATCGCGGAGAATCAGGGCGAGCGGTTCGCGATGACGGACCTGGTCGGCCGGCACGGGGCGCTGGACGCGGCGCGGCTGTCGCCCACGCCGCGGTGGGGCTGGAGCGGGCAGATTTTTGGCGGCGCCGTCGACGCGGCGTACACGGCGATGTGCAGCCTGTTCATCGCGCCCGGGTCGGCGTGGCTGTTCGACGGCTACGCGAGCACGGCGCCCTGGAACCAATTCGACATGACGCTCGCCGGCGAGCGGCTGGAGCTGGCGGGCCTGTCGGCGACGGTGTACGACGAGCCGCGGAACACGCGCAACGATTGGCTGCTCGGCTCGGCCCGTGCGCTCGACGCCGGGCTCGTGATGGTCAACAGCAGCGGGCGCCGCGACCGGTTTGCGGTGTCCGACGGCGACCTGTTCTTCCGCGATGCGCCGGTGCTGCGGACGCCGGCGGCGGTGTCGTTTGTGCATTCGTGGTCGGCGCAAACGGTGGGCAACCGCGACACGGTGGCGGGCCGCTGGTTCGAGCGCGGCGCGTTCGCGTACATCGGCAGCGTGCACGAGCCGTTCTTGCAGGCGTTTGTGCCGACGCCGACCTTGGCCACGCGGCTCTTGGTTGGCATGCCGTGGGGCGTCGCGTCGCGCGCGGACGGGCGGACGGCTCTGTGGAAGATTGCGGTGTTCGGCGACCCGCTGTTTACGATGGGGCGTGCCCGGCCGCGGACGGAGGGCGACCTCGGGCTGGCGGGGGCGACCGCGTTGACCGACGAGCTGTCGGCGGCGGCTTCGGAGCGGGACATCGCCGCGATGGGCCGGTCGCTGGTGCTGCTGGGCCGCGACGCGGACGCGGCGGAGCTTGCGCGGTCGGTGCTGGCGGATCAGGAGTCGATGTTCGACGCCGGCTTCGCCGAGCTGGTGGTGCTGGCGGCGTTCCGCGAGGGGCGGACGGAGGCCCTCGCGGCGGGGGTGCTGGCGTTGGGCCCGGCGCGGGCAGAGGCGGTGGGCGCGGCCGACGCGATCTGGCTGCACGCGCAGCCGCTGCTCCGCGGCGAGCTCGATCCGGCGCTCTCGGCGGCGTTGCGGGCGACGCTGCGTTCGGGGACGCTGGTGCGCGACGCGCTGGCCCTGGCGCGGGCCGAGGCGCGAGTTCGCGGCAGCGAGGCGGCGAACCGGGTGCTCGATGCGGCCGAGCGGCTGGTGACCGAGCCGGGCGACGCGCAGCGGCTGCGTGCGGCCCGTCGCTGAACGTTCGCGGACCGGCTCACGGGCCAGCTATCGGATCGGCTATCGGATCGGTCCGGCGGTGATCGTCGAGTCTCTGGCGATCTCGGCGCGCACGGCGCCGTCGCGCGCGGTGACGAGCCATGTGCGACCGGCACGCAGCGGGTCCCAGCGGGGGTCGGCCAGGCGGCTGGGGCCGGTGGACTGGAGCACGACGCGCGGGTCGACGCGGCGAACGAGCTCGGCGGCCGATTCGCGGGCGCTGCCGTGGTGCGGCAGCTCGAGGATGTCGGCGGTTAGATCGATGCCGGATTCGAGCAGCCGGGCGATGGCCTCGTCCTGGATGTCGCCGGTGAGCAGCAGTCGCGGTCCGCCGGCGATCGGTTCGAGGACGGCGACGAGCGAGGCGTCGTTCTCGGCTCGCGGCACGAAGCCCGCGGGCGGGTGCAGCACGCGCAGCTCCGCGTCGGCCAGCGCGATGGTGTCGCCCGCGGCGACGATGCGGTGCTCGACGCCCGCGCGCCCGAGCCGGGCCAGGGTCAGTGCGGCGGGGCCTGCGGGGTCGCGGTCGGCGGCGCGGGCGAAGCTCTCGCCGGTGATCACGGTCTCGAGCCCGAGCGGGCGGGCGAGGTCGAGCAGGCCCATGAAGTGGTCGAGGTTCGCGTGGGTGATGACGGCGGCGCGGATGCGCGGGGCGCCGATGGCGCGGGCGGCGTCGGGGATGGTCCGGACGCCGACGGACTCGCCGAACGCGCCGGCGTCCCAGAGCAGCGCGTCGCGGCCGCGCTCGAGAACGATGCAGGTGCCGTTGCCGACGTCGAGCATGGTGACGCGGAGCTCGGTGTCGGCGTCGAGCGGTGCGGCCGTTCGCGCTTCGACGGCGAGCCAGGCGGCCGAGCCGAGCAGCACCGCCCACATCGGCAGGCTGCGCAGGCGGCCGCGGCGCCAGGCGTAGGCGGCGGCGGCCGTCGCGGCGATCGTCCAGGCCAGCGAGACCTCGGGCAGGCGGATGGTCGCCAGCGGGAGGCTGTCGATCGCGCGGACCAGCGCGGCGCATGCGCCCGCGGGCAGCGCGAGCACGGGCGCGAGCGCATCGGCGAGCGGCCCCGCGGCGGCGGCGGCGATCAGCACCGCCACACCGAGCCACATCGTCAGCACGATCAGCGGCACTGTCAGCACCGTTGCGACGACCGCCAGCGGCGCGACGGCCCCGGTGTGGTAGATGATCAGCGGGATCGAGACCGACCAGCAAGCGGCGGCGGCGAACGCGGCGGTCCGCAGCCATCGCAGCGGCAGCCGCCAGAGTGCGACCGTCGCGCTGTCCTCGGTTGCCCGGAGCGTCAATCGGTCGGGTCGCGGCTCGGCGATGATCAGCAGCCACGCGACGAGCCCGAAGCTGAGCTGGAAGCCGATGGTCAGCAGATCGGTGGGCCGGAGCGCGACGACGGCAACGGCGATCCAGGCCAGCAGCGCGAGCCGGTCGTGCCGCCGGCCCATCGCGTCGAAGATCAGGAGCACGAGCACCGTGAAGCCTGCGCGAAGGATCGGGGCGCGTACCGGCACGACGAGCATGTAGACGGCGATGGCGGCGGCGACGATCAGCGGCTCGAGCGGGCCACGGTCGCCGGTGGCGCGGATAAACAGCAGCGCGATGAAGGCCATCACCGCGACGTGGAACCCGCTGACCGAGAGCAGGTGGGCGAGGCCGATGCGCTGGAAGGCGCTGCCCAGGCCAGGGGCGCCGTAGTCTCGCTCGCCGAGGATCAGGCCGCGGACGAGCTCGCCGGCGTCGTCGTCATCGGTGGCCCGGTCGATGGCGGCGCTGGCGCGCTGCCGGGGCCAGGCGAGCGCGGCGGCGACGAGCCCCCGGGCACGGGAGCCGGCGGTTGGGTGGTCGATGACGGCGGTCGTCGCGCCGTTGCCCGTGTCGAGCCAGAAGCGGTCGCCGCGCTCGCGGGCGGCGGATCGGAAGTCGCGCTGGCCCGGGTTGCTGGGCGCAGTGACTGGCCGCGCGAAGCCGCGGACGCGCACGCGGTCGCCGGCGTTGACCGCCGGCGGCCCGGCGCCGGGGCCGGGCTCGACCGAAACCCGAGCGACGCCACTGGCCGGCTGTGGACCGCCGCGCGTGTGGGCCAGGCGCACGGCCAGGTCGTAGCCGAAGCGATCGCCGCGGAGAAAGAAGTCGGGGAGCACAGTGCTGAGCGAGCCTCGCGTGGGCCGCGAGCGTTCGGGCGGGCGGGTGACGATGCCCTCGATCTCGACGAACACCGCGGTGTGAGGCGAGGTCTGGGCCAGCTCAAGCTGCGCGGCCACGCTGTCGGGCGAGCGGTGGTTGATGCGCCAGGCGGCGTTGGCGCCGCCGAGCAGGGTGATGGCGATGAGCAGGGCGATCGCGGATGGCTTCTGCCGGAGGATGAGCCCGACCGCGGCGGTGGTGCAGGCCGCGGCGAAGAGGGTGCCCGGGCCGAGCCCGGCGGCTGCTGGGAGTTTGATCAGCGCGAGCGTGCCGGCGGCGAAAGCGATGAACGCCGCGACGGCGCGGGCCCGCGCGGTGCGCGCTTGGACCGATGGCGCGGCAGCATCGGCCGGGAGCGCGGGATTGATCGGGGGTTCCACCTGATCCGTACGGTGACGGGTCGGGGCGGGGCTGTCAAGGGGCTGCCAAAGGGAGGGCGCGGCGGTCAGCCGCCGACGGCGGTGATCAGGTCATTGAACCCGGAGACGACGTCGCGCGTGCCCTCCTGCTCGTCGGCGGAGGACCAGGGTGCGTCGCCGAACATCGAGGCGAGGTCGGGCGAGAAGTTGGAGCCGTAGACGAACTGGCCGGTGACATCGGCGAAGCCGTCGTCCTCGGTGGAGAGATAGACGCGGTCGCGACCGGCGGAGTGGAGCACAACGCCGCCGCGGGCGCTGCCGGGGACGAGGTCGCTGACGGTGGCATCGGCCAGCTCGCCGTCGGGGTTGATCGGGTCGGCGACGCTGCCGAGCAGTGCGGCGAGGCTGGCGGGGATGTTGGCCTCTCCGGCGAAGAGCAGGCTCTCCTGCTGGCTGGTGTTGCGCGGGCCGAGACCGGTCGAGGAGAGCGAGCCGGCGTTCTGCCGCCAGTAGAAGCGGGCGGGGTCGGTCTCGGAATCGATGGCGGCGAAGTCTGCGATCTCGGCGTCCTCATCGGGCACGGTGGGGGCGAACTCGTCCTCGGCCCAGGCGAGCACCGGGGTGCCCCAGGCGTCGACGAGCTCGGGCATCGCGGCGGCGTCGCCGGCGGCCGTCTTGCCCTCGGCGACGGTCCAGTCGTCGCCGGGGTTGAAGTAGTTGGCGCCGGAGTTGCTCTCCTCGCCGATCAGGGCGAGGTTGACCTCGACGCCCGGGTCGCCGTCGACCGGGCCGATGGTCAGGGTGTTGGCGCTGGCTTCGGCGGCGG
>JBCDEF010000096.1:0-10376 GCA_039179915.1 Planctomycetota bacterium
CACATCGAAGCCGCTGCCGCCCGACGCCCAGTCGAACTCCAGGCCCGTGACCGGCCGGTCCCGACCGAAGTCGATCACAAGCGAGGATGCCCCCGCTTCGAACCGCCAGTCGGCTCGGCCGTCCGCGGCGGGCTTCGCCTCGGCAGCCGAAGCCGGATCGCGGAGCATCGGAACCCCGTCGTAGGGCGTGTCCTCCGGGAGCGGGCGGTAGGTCAGCCGATCGATCAGCACGGTGCCCGCGCCGCCCTCGCTGGCGGCGATTGCGAACTCGATAAACCCGATCGATTCCAGCGGTGAGCCGTCAGATGGGCCCCACGCGAACTCGAAGTGACGCCGCTTGTCTGTCATCGGCATCCAGGTCTCGGGCGCCCGGAACGCCCGCCGGTTGACCCACCAGACGTTCTCGTCGGCCGGGTCGATGAGCTTGAACTCCAGGTCGTTCGCCGGACCTTCGCCGCGCACCCGGAACGCGAACCGGTAGTTCTCGCCCAGCGGGATCGAGACCGCCCGGCGCACGATACCGAAGCCAGAACCGGCGGTGAAGTCGTAGTCGATCCGCATCGCGCCGGGGGCCGCCGCGTCCTCGGAGATACCAATCTGGACGCCGTCGGACGCGATCGCGGTCCACCCCGCCGTGGGCCGGGCAGGGTCGATCAGTTCGAGCGTCCCGGCGTCCTGCGACCGCGCCGGGCCGCAGCACACCATCGCAGAGAGAAGAACCGCCAGCCAAGCACGCCATGCACGCATGCGGACACCCCCAAAATGAAGCTCATGGACCCGCTCTTCGCCGGGCAGACCGATGAACCATCAGCCCGGGTCGCGGTGAAGCGCGTGTCGGCCCGCGAAGACCGACACACGGGATGATCAGAGAATCACAGCGACGCGATCACGGGCAACCGATACCGAACTCGTTGACCCAGGCGAAGAAGTCGCTGGACGTGCACGCTTCGTCGCCGTTGATGTCGCACTCGGGAGCCAGATCGCCGAACGCGCTCACCCAGGCGAAGAAGTCGCTGGAGGTGCAGAGCGTGTCGCCGTTCACGTCGCAGGGGCAGTCCGCCGTCGGAGCGGCCTGCACGAGGCACAGGTCGTCCCAGAAGATTGTGCCGGTCGATGCCACGCTGCCAAAACGGAGCGGCAAGACGGTGACGGCCACCGGGAAGGGCGGGAAGTCTCCGACATTCAGGATATCGCTATCGGTCACCGTGAACGAGAACTCGACCCACTGATCCGCGGTGTCGCCGTCGATTCCGAGCACCTCGAACGAGGTGTAGATCGAGCTGTTCTCGCGGCGGAACTCGAGCTTGATACCCGACTCCGCGCCGTCCAGCGGATCGGCAGCCGGGATGAGGTACCAGCCCGAGACCGTGACGTCGCCGCCCAGATACTCGTAGGCCGGGTTGTTGAACTGAAGCGTCTGCGGGTTGAGCACATCGGTGGTAAACCCGGAAAAGTCGGAGCCGGAGGGGAACTCGATCGAGTTGTCCCCGGTGCGGGCAAAGAACGGGAGAATCCCGTCAGAGGCGGTCCGCAGCCGGGCCGTGTTGAACCCGCCCCAGCCGCGCGGCAGGGACGAGTTCGCGGGGTCGATGTCCTCGAACGAGGGGTTGTCGACCCGATTGTCCGGGCACTGGGCGCCGGCCACGCCGGTCGCAACGCAGAGCGCGGCCGTGATCAAACCTCGAATCAGCATGTGAAAACTCCTTGTCGAACCATCGTGTATCCCACGGAGCCCAGAACGAATGAAATCGTTTACATCGGCCTCTTCTGCAGTATGATCGATTCCTCGCGGCGCGTCAAGGCTTTCTGCAGACACCCGAACACAGCCCATTTCAGAGGCCCTCGCCTCCTCCAGTCAGCCCTTCACCGCCCCCGCCGTCACCCCCCGGCTGAACATTCGGTTCGCGAGCACGAACACCACCAGAACAGGGAGCACCGTGATCACGCTCGCCGCCATCAGCAAGCTCCACGGCGTCTGGCCCGCCCGAGACTGATAAAGCTGCAGCCCGAGAGCGACCGTCCACTGGTCGCGGTTGACCAGGAACACCAGCGGGGCCAGGAAGTCGTTCCACATGTACGTGAAGTGCAGCAGGCCGACCACGGCCAGCACCGTCCGCGACATCGGCAGCGTGATGTGCCAGAAGAGCTGGAACGACGAGCAGCCGTCGAGCTGCGCCGCCTCGTCGAGTTCCTTCGGCAGGTTGCGGAAAAACTGGTGCAGCAGGAAGATGCTGAACGCGTTGCCGAAGAAAAACTGGGCGTAGAGCGGCAGGGTCGTCCCGATCCACCCGAGCTTGCTGTACAGGATGAACAACGGGACCATGATCACCGGGAACGGGATGAGCATCGTGCCGATCGTCGCCAGCAGCACCACCCGTCGCCCCCGCATCGGCACGCGGGCCAAACCGAACGCGACCACCACGCTCGAGACCATCGCCCCCGAGACACCCAGCAGCACCACGATCATCGTGTTCCGGAAGAACAGCGGGAAGTCGACCGTCTCGTCGGTCAGCACGGCCCGGTAGTTCTCGTACCCTTGGTCCAGCGTCGCCGAGGGCGGGTCGGGCAGCAGCGAGAGCCCGGCCGACATCGCCTGGTCTTCGGGCTTGATCGACGTCGAGACCATCCAGATCAGCGGCAACACAAACACAATGCCGACTACGACCATCAGCAGGACACGCACACCGAACCCGAGCCCCAACGGAAGACCGGACCCGCGCCGCCTCACCGCGTGCTCCAGAGCCGGCGAGCGAACCGCCACGGCACCAGCGCACAGGCCGCGATCAGCACCGTCTGCACCCAGCCGAGCGCGCTCGCATAGCCCATCCGCTGGAACAGAAACGCGTTGTCGTACAGGTAGTGGGAGTAAAAATAGGTCGAGCGATTCGGGCCGCCCTCGGTCATGATGAAGGGGGTCGCGAAGACCTGCCACGCCGTGATCGTCTGGATGATCGAGTTGAACACGACCGCGTGCGCGATGCCGGGCAGCGCGATGTGCACGAACCGGCGGATCGGGCCCATGCCGTCGAGCTCGCCCGCCTCGTACAGCGTCTCGGGGATGTCCTGCAACGCGCCGAGGTAGATCACCACCGCCTGGCCGACGCTCCAGAGGTTCATCAGGATCAGCGCCGCCATCGCCCAGCCCTGCTGCTGGAGCCAGTTCGGGCCCTGGATCCCGACGGCACCCAGCCCGGCGTTGATCAGCCCGGCGTCGGAGTTGAACAGCCACATCCAGATCATCGCGGCCGCGACCAGCGGCACGACGGTCGGCGTGAACACGAACAACCGAACCACGCCGCTCAGCCGTGTGTCGACATCGAGCAGGCCGGCGATCGCCATCGATACCAACGCCGTCAGCGGGATCGACACCCCGGCGTACACCAGCGTGTTTCGCACCGCCTTCCAGAACAGCTCGTCACGCAGGATCGACGCGTAGTTGCTCAGACCCACGCGCAGCGGAGCCTCGAGCATGTTGTAATCCGTCAGGCTGTAATACAGGCTCATCGCCATCGGGATCAAAAAGAAGACCGTCAACCCGACGATCCACGGCGAGACCCAGACCCACCCCGCGTTCCGGCGCAGCACACCCCGGATCATGCCGCCGCCGTGGGCACCGGAAACACCGGGACTCACAACGCCCCGCCCGCGGCACGGCGCCGCCTGATCTCCGCGGCCTCATCGATCGCGTGCTGCGCGACCCGTTCGATGCCGCCGAGCATCACCCCTGGCGTGGTGCGGAGCTGCCAGAGCGACTGCACCGCCGCGTCAAACTCGGCGACGTACCGCGGCCAGACGCGAAGCCGCGGGAAATGGAACACCCGCTCGCTGTTGGCCACCGCGTTGTGCACCGCGATCGATCGGTTCGGATGGCCGGCGAGGAAGCCCGGCGTCGCCTCGACCAGCGGCGAGCTCTTGCCGTGCGCCGAGGCCAACGCCTCCAGACGCCGGCGGTCCTGGATCCACAGCATGAACTCGAACGCGGCCTCGGGCTCGGCCGCGCCCTTCGGGATCGACAGCACGTCCCCGTCGAGCAGGCCCACAGGCCGCGATGGATCCAAAATGGACGCCTCGACCGGCATCGGCACCGCGCGGTACCGAAGCCCCGGGGCGTACGCCTCGATCAGGTTCGCGAGCCACGGGCCCTGGATCGTTGTCGCGACCTGCCCGGTCAGGAACGGGTGCAACGCCGTCCCGTAAAACCCGAGCCCCGACTGGAACTGCTGCAGCGCATCGACGCCGTACCGCTCAGGATACGAGCGAACCCAGCGGTACGCATCCTCGTTCTCGGGTGACATCGCCGTTGCGCGCGTGCCGTCCTCGGTCACCAGCCGGCCGCCGAAGTGGTAGCCCCACAGCCACGACCACCAGCCCGGATCGGTGTGGATGAACCCGACACGCTCGACCCGTCCGCCGGCGTCGACCGCGAAGACGCGTTCGTGCAGCCGGTCCAGTTCCTCGATCGTCTGCGGGCCCGGCCCGCGTTCGTGCTCGCGGACACCCGCCGACGACAGCGCGTCGAGATTGAGGTATAACGCCAGCGAGCCGCAGGTGCTGATCAGCCCCCAGAGCCGGTCCTCGTGCGTCAGCATCGGCCAGATGCCCGACGCGTAGTCACCGGGATCGATCCCCGCCGATGCGGCGAGATCGTCCAGCGGCATCAGCGCGCCCGCCTCCGCGTACGCGGGCAGGTTGAAATTCCACAGCCCCACAAGATCCGGCGGCGAGCCGCCGGCGATCGCGATCATCGCCTTCTGATCGATCGCCCCGATCGTCAGGTACCGCACATGGATCCGGTCCTGCACCGCGTTGAACTCGTCGACGAGGCGCCGCATCGCGACACCCTCGGCCCCGGTCCACTTCTCCCAGTAGTCCACGACCGTGCGTCCCGGCGGAACGTCGCCCCGCGGACGGGGACCGAAGAGCAGCAGCCCCGCCGCCCCGGCACCGAGCCCCGCGATCGCCGCGCGACGCGTGAGGCGACCAGCGCGAGACACGGCCGAAATCGGGTCGGAGTCCATTGGGATCACGATACCGAGGCAGAGCGTGTGAGGCGATTCACTGGCCGCCGCCGTACTTGTCCGGGTAGAAGTGACCCCAGTTGAAGAACGGCCCCGGGGCACCGTACGGATCCCGCGCGGGTTCGATGCCCTGCTCCGGGATGCCCCGGTAGACCTCGAGCTCGAGTGACTCGATCCGCTGATCGCCGAACAAGAAATGCATCTTGCCCGCGTGCCGCGGCTTCTCGTCGAGGGCATCCGCGGCGATCACCGTCTCGTTGAAGTTCTCGATCAGGCGGAGCTTCTGGCCCGATACACCGTGCTGGCGGCCGCTGCTGTTCGCGGGCCTGGGATCGGTCTTGGGGTCTCCCCCGCCGTACCAGCGTGTGCGAGAATCGTTGAACCAGTACTCCGTGAACTCCTCCTCCGGCTCGAGCGAGTCGCCGCCGGGCGGGATCGAATACGGGTCGACCTGGTCGATGTCGAAGTTGAAGAACCGGCCCACCGCGTTGAGCTGCGCGCGGTTCACCTCGTCGGTGACGCTCAGCTCGCCCCTCGCCGAGGGACACGTAAAGATCCCGCTCTCGACCTGGTTGTCGAGGATGTCGCGCAGCAGGATCATGACGTTCCAGTGATCGAACGCGAACTGCGAGCGAGGCTCAAGATCGAAATACGCCGGCTCTTTCTGATCATCAAAATACAGCTGCGACGCCAGCCCGATCTGCCGGATGTTCGACTTGCAGATCACCGTCCGGGCGGAGTCCCGTGCCGACCCGAGCGCCGGCAGCAGGATCCCAATCAGCAGCGCGATGATCGAGATGACGACAAGCAGCTCGATGAGGGTGAACGCACGGGTTCGGCTCCGCGTTGTGGTTCGGCTCATTGCTTGGTCGCTCCTGCGCTGACGTCCCGAGGGGCCGCCTCCACGAGAGACGAGGCCCGCGGCCCCCAGTCCACTGTGATCTCGATCTCGCCGTCCACCGCAAGCAGCCGGTCCGACGGGACCATCCCGCTCGGCAGCGCCTCGCCGTTGAGCGAGACGACCGCCGGCGACGCGGCGTTGTACGCCGACGGGTCGAAGCTGATCCGCAGCGTTCGGCCCCGCCAGAGGCGACGCACACTGACGGGCCCCATGCCCTCGATCGGACAGGGATCGATCAGCAGCCCGCCGAAGACCGGTCGTATGCCAAGAATCCATTCCATCGAGACGCGATTCAACCAGGCCGCCGAGCCGGTGTACCACGTCCAGCCCGCGGATCCTGGCGTCGCGGAATCCGGGCCGTCGACGTTGCCCGGCGTCACATACGGCTCGGCCCGGTAGGCGTCCGCGTCGGCGCCGCGTCTCGGCGGGGAAATCGACTCCCAGATCCGCGTCGCCGACGCGCGATCGCGCTGCTTGCACGCCGCCGCCAACGCCCAGACCGCCGCGTGCATGTACACCCCGCCGTTCTCCCGCGAGCCCGGCGTGTACCGCGTGATGTATCCGATCGCCCGATCGGGGATCGAGTACGCCGGCGCCAGCAGCAGCGGGCCCATATCCCGGAGCAGGTGCTCGCGGACCGACGCCCACGCGGTCTCACGGCGTTCGGCGCTGCCCATCTCGTTGAGCACGGCCCAGGTCTGCGGATTCAGATAGATCCGACCGGCTTCGTTCGACGCGCTGCCGAGCCAGCCGCCGTCGTCCTTCGTCGCTCGGCGATACCAGGCCCCGTCCCAGGCGTGCGTCTCGATCGCGTCTGTGTACCGGTCCCGGGCGGCGAGCAGATCGTCCGCCCGACCGCCACGACCGCGGGCGCGGAGCACCGCCGAGAAATCGCTCAGGATGCCAGACAGGAAAAAACCGAGCCACACCGATTCGCCGCGTTCTTCCAGCCCGCACGCCGACAACCCGTCGTTCCAGTCCATCGCCCCGATATGCGGCAGGCCGCGGTCGCTCGTCCGCGAGAACGCGCGGTCGATCGCCAGGTCGCAGTGTGTTTCCACGCTGGCCGAACCGCCGTCGACGAACGCGGTCTGCTCGTCGAGGATCGACAGATCATCGGTCTCTTTGATGTAGTTCGCGACCAGGAACGGGAGCCACAGGTAGTCGTCCGAGCACGACGTGTGGTTGCCGTCGTTCGTCAGCGGGTGCCACCAGTGGTAGACGCTGCCGTCCTGGAACTGTTGAGCGGCGTGGCGGAGGATCTGCGCCCGGCACTCGGCCGGGTCGATCGGGAGCCAGACCTGGCTGTCCTGGAGTTGGTCGCGGAAGCCGAACGCGCCGCTCTGCTGGTAGTAGCCCGTCCGCCCCCACAGCCTCGAACTGATCGCCTGGTACCGGAGCCAGGTGTTGTTCATCGCGTCGAAATCGTCGAGCCCCGTCTCGACGGCCGTCGTCCCGAGACGCTCGCGCCACGCGCGTTCCGCCTCCGCCGGGACCGCGAACGCACGCTCCAGCGAGCGGTACGGCTCGAGCTCGGCGTCAAGCGATTGTGCGTCGTCGGCGATCGCGGTCAGGTAGGCCACGCTCCGTGTCTCGCCCGGTTCAAGCGTCAGCTCGCCACCGAGCGCGCCCGCGGCGTCGCTGAACCGCCCGAACGACTCCGCCTGCACGCCGCCCTCGCGGATCGCATCGGGCGCTTCACGCGTGCCAGCGCCGATGAACCGGGTCTTGTCGCCGACCGCGAACCGCGGCACATCGTCGCCAGGTACGAACACATGTGCCGCGACGTACGGCCAGGCCCGGTTCCAGTGGTCCGCCTCCGTCCGGTCCGGAACGTCCCACATGACCTTGCGGACCGTCATCTGCGAGCGAGACTCGTCGTACTCCGTGCCGATGAACAGCCGGTGGAATTCCCGCTTGCTGTCCGGCGCCACGCCGCAGCACCACTCCATGTACGACGACACCCGGATCCGGCGCGGCCGGCCCGAGGTGTTCGTGATCCGCACCGCCCAGACCTCGACGTTGCGGTCGGGCGCGACCGTCAGCGTCCACTCCGTCTCGATCCCGTTGTATGCCGTCTCGAACCGGGTCGATCCCGGCGCATGGCGGCAGGCGTAGCTCTCGTACGCCGGCCGACCGGGCGACGGCGCCGCCGACCAGGTCTCGCCCGACTCCATGTCGTGCAGATACAGGTGCTTGCCGGTCCGGTCCTCGACGAGGTCCATCTCCCAGCGTGTCAAAACGTTCAGCTGGCTGTTGTCCAGCCAACTGAACCCGCCACCGTTGTGGCTCACGACAAGGCCGTACCTCCCGTTGGAGATCACGTTCGACCATGGCCGAGGGGTGGCCCGATCGGTGATCGTGAATGCGAAGCCGTCGTCGTCGAAAAAACCGTGCGAAGTCGTGCGTGTCATCTGAAGCTGCTCGCGTCCTGCTCTCGGCCTCGGGGCTCGTGCCCCTCGTGCTCATCAACTTGTTCTACCGCCCGAAACTCCGCGGTGTGTATCGGTGACTCTTCGTCGGTTCAGCGGCGACGGCGGCCCATCGCGGCGAGGCCAAGCATCGCCGTCGCGGCGGTCGCGGGCGCGGGGATCGCCACGATGTTCGTGAACGTGGCCGTCGCGCTCCCGCCCGGATTGCCCTGGAACTGCGCGCCCAGACCGATCCGCGCGTTGAAGTCGGTCGGGATGCCGCCCTCGAGGTTGTCGAAGACCTTCACGCCGCTCGAGATCGGGCCGCTGCCCGTATCGATGATGTACTCGATCGTGCTGGCCGGCAGCAGGCCCTCGCCCGCACCCGGGGTGTAGATCATGCGGAGGTCGACATCGGTGCCGTTCGTGTAGACACCCACGCCGAACGAGTGGAACGGCAGGAACGAGCCGAAGGCGGCGATCTCGCCGTTGGGCAGCGCGCCGAAGAAGCCGAAGCCGAAGAGATCGGTCACGATGCCGGCCTCGCGGCCGTCGACGGGCGACGCGTCGAGGTTCATCGTGACCGAGAAGTCGAGCCCGTCGTCGTAATCAAAGTCAAACGCGGTCGCGCCGCCGTCGTCGGACAGGTACGCCATGTGCCGGTTGGCGAAGTTGCCCGAGCCGAAGTCGCTCTCGCTGAAGGTCAGTTCGTTCGGGAAGTCGTTCGTGACGTTCAGCGTGCTGCCCGCGAAATCGTTGAACACACGCTCTTCGACCACGAAGCTGTCGAACTGCCCCGCGGCCGAGCCGGCGGCGGAAGCAAGAAACACCACAGCGGCTGAACGGAAGTAGGTACTCATCTCTCGTCTCTCCTTGTGTGCCAGTCGGCGCGTGCGGCCCACGCCGGGTCCTGTGCCGGCGGCCTGCCCGAACGGGAACGAGCCGCCCATCCCAATGTAATCGATTTCATGCTACCAAAAACCACGCTCGCATACAAGCGGATACTGATTTTCTACGAATTCGGCCGCTCGCCAGATGATCACGCTTGGATCACACCGCGATCAGCGCGGGGCTCGCCTCCGGTCGATCGGGCTCGGAGGAACGCGGCTGCCACGCTGCTGACGGACGGCCCGAATACACGGGTGGGACTCAAACGTTTCCCAGACAAACCCGCTCCGCGCGTTCTCGATCATCAGCAGCAGCGGCCCCGCATCGATCGCCACGCGGTCGCCCGCGACCCACTCGACATCGCCCTCGGCCCCGAACCGGAAGGAGTCCGCGAACCCGTACCCGCCCGCGGCCGGGTCTTCCCAGAGCCCCGGGGCGAACACGTCGGCGAGCTGGCGGTAGAACCGCAGCGCGAGCACCGCGTTGACGGGCTCGAAGATGATCGTCGAGCCCGCGGTGTACGGCGCGATCGTGCCGTCCTCCCAATTGTCCGGCGGCTGGATCAGCAGGTGATCGAACCCCGGCTTGCCGAACTGATCGCCCGCGAGCTGCGGGAACATCTGCGGCACGATGTACCGCCCCTCACCGTCGCTCGCGCTCAGGCCCCACGAATTGGGGCCGAAGCCGGGCAGCTGCTGCGGATTGTCGATCGACCGATCGCGATGCATCACCGCGGTACGCCGGCTGTTCTCCCACCAATCGATCCGCGGCCTGTTGGCCACGCCGAACGCGGCCGGGTTGTCTGCGCCGCGGGAGGCGTAGTCGATCCAGCAATGCGAGAAAAAGGCTGTAAACAAGGCTCCGGACCACGGAAACCAGGCGACCGTGTCGCCGTTGTCCGTTGTGCCGAGCGTCCGACGGAGGCGGTAGTACTCACTGATCGGGACCCGGAAATCTTCGTTGGGCGCCGCGGCCGCGAGGAACGCCGTCAGCCGCTGCTCATCGCCCGCATCGGCCCAGGCGAAGGGCAGCAGGCCCTGCTGGAACGGGACCGCGCCCTTGTCTTCCCACCCGAGCGAGATAAACCCGCGGATCGTCGCGTCGCTGGTCTGCTCCAGGCGGTACGACGCCCAGTCGCCCTCGGCGACGAGCTGGTCG
>JBCDEF010000097.1:0-10372 GCA_039179915.1 Planctomycetota bacterium
GCGGCTTCGAGGCCCGCGAGGCGGGTTCGGCTTGGGATCAGGTCGAGGCTACGGCCTGCGGACCAGACGAGACGGTCGCGTTCGATGGGCGCGTCGCTGACGAGGGCGTCGGCGATGTCTTGGTCGATGCGCTGCTCGGGGATGGCCAGGCCGGCGGCGCAGTGCGACTGGGGGTCGAGGTCGACCAGCAGCGTTCTGAGGCCGCGGCTTGCGAAGATTCCGGCGAGGTTGATGGCGGTGGTGGTCTTGCCGCATCCGCCCTTCTGGTTGACGATGACGACGGTTCGCACGCGAGGCTCCCAGAGCGTTGGCCGGCGGCGGGTGCGCGGTGTGCGCGGCGCCGTGTCGGCCGTCCCGTGAGAGTTATCGGGGTGGTGTCGGCGTGGGCTTCAAGATTGGCGGTTTGGGGGGTCACGAGGATGGGCCTGGGTCGGAGAGGTCGAACCAGCCTTTCTCGTTGTGGTCGACGGTGGCGAGCGGGTCGCCCGGTTCGTGGTCGAGCAGCAGGTGCCACCCCCCCGCTGCTGCGGCGGTGAGGAGCCAGCGTTTGCTGACCATGCTGGTGTAGGGCTCGATGTCGTAGCTGAGGCTGTAGGCCTGGCCCGCGTGCCAGCGGGTGGGCATGACGTCTGGGGTGAAGACGACGGTCCGGCCCTGGTCGTCTTCGAACATAACGGCCTGCTGGCCCCACGTGTGGCCCGGGACGAGGAAGACGTAGAGGCCTGGGGCGATCTCGGTGCGGCGGTTGTGGACGGGGGCTTTGGGGTGCTCGTTGCGGTGCGGGGTGTGGTCGGCCGGGAACGGGATGGGGCTCTCGATGAGCCGCACGCGCGGGCGTTCGGGTCCGAGGGGGACGGCGTCGAGGGGCAGGAGATGATCGCGGTAGTAGGTCTTGGTCATGACCGCGTCGTTGTTGATCGCGTCGGTCCATTCGCGTTTCTGAACGACGATCTGTGCGTTGGGGAAGGTGAGTTTGAGTTCGTTCTGGTCGCCGGATGCTTCGCCGGGGGCGGCGGTCCAGTCGGGGGTTTCGCTTTCGCGTGCGCGGCGTGTGAGGCCGCCGGCGTGGTCGAAGTGCAGGTGGCTGATGACGGCGAGGGTGATCTCTTCTGGGTCGGTGCCGGCGTCGGTGACGGCGGATTCGACGGTGGTGCCGTCGAGGCCGAAGATGCCGGCCATTTTTGAGTCGAGCTTGTCGCCGGTGCCGGCCTCGATGAGGATGGTTCGGCCGCCGCCCTTGAGCAGGAGGCAGTTGTGGTGGAGCTCGATTCGGTTGTGCTCATCGGGGGTGGCGAATCGGGTCCAGACGGATCGCGGGATGACGCCGAACATGCCGCCGCCGTCGAGGAGGAAGCGGCCTGCGCGGAGGAGTGTCCATTGGTAGCGCGTGGTCATTGTGCGTTTCCGTCTGTCGGTAGTCGGCGGGGATCGATCAGAAGAAGGCTCTGACCACGGCGATGATGGCACCGACGGCGGCGAGTGCTGCGCCGCCGATGACCCAGATGATCAGCCCCTGCTTGGCGAGCCCGAAGGCGGCGTCTCTGGCTGGCCGGTGCCTTGTGCTGGTGGACCACGGCGCATGGGTGTGGCCGGCGAGCTCGCGGGAGGTGTCGTCTTCGGGCTGGCCGACGTCGACATCGTTCCAGTCGATGTCGATCGAGTCGTCGTTGTTCTGTTCGAGGAGGTCGCGGGCCGCGTCGAGGTCGGTTCGTGCGACGTGGACCTGATAGGGGGCGATGACGCCGGGGGCTTCCCACTGGAGTGCGGTCTTGGCGGTGTCGAAGACGAAGGCCTGGATGCCGGCGTCTCGGAGGGCGGAGGCCATGGCGTGGGCGGCGGCCATGCCGACGGCGTCGGCGGCCGGGACGAGTGTTTCGGGGTGCTTGGCCATGCGGACGGGATAGTACGGTGTTTGCCTTGCGGGCTGCTGCTGGGCTGTTGGCGGCCTGGTGGCAGGCTGCTGGCAGGCGGGGGGGCAGGCGGGGGGAGGGGTTGGCGGGCTCGGGGTCGCGCCCCGGTGCCTCGGTGCCCATAGGATGGGACCGATGGCAGATTCGGCGACGAAGCTTGATCGCTCGGCGGAGCCCAACCCTGACGCGGACTCGGCCGCCGCGGCGACCGGGGCCACGGATCAGGATGCGACGGCGTCTCCCGTTGAGAGCCGCGATGCATCGGGTTCGACCGAGGTTGCGGGCGAGGTCGCGGGCGAGTTGTCTGGTCAGCCGATCGAGCCGCCGACGCGGAAGCGGGAGCGGCGGATCCGTGCGGGCGAGGCGGTCGCGGCGAAGCGGACGCTCTTGGACCGGATCGAGGCGTTCGTGAGCCGGCTGAGCACGCGGAACAACTTCTGGCACCGGGTGTGCAGCCTGATCTGGCTGCCGTACGCGTTCCGCAGCGGGATTGTGATGCGGCGTCTGGACGACCAGACGTTCCAGGCGGTGCTGCCTTTCCGGAAGTTCAATAAGAACTGGTACAACGCGATGGCAGGCGCGGCGCTGCTGGGTAACAGCGAGATCGCGGGCGGGATGTACGTGTTTGGGATCTGCGGCGGCGACTACATGGTCGTGTGCAAAAAGCTGGAGTATCGGTTCTTGCGGCCGTGTTTGGGGCCGGCGGTATACAAGATCAAGCCGCGAGACGACACGGACGCGCTGCTGGAATCGGGCAGCGAGTTCGACATCGAGATCCAGATGGATATCTACCAGGCGATCACGTCGCCGGGCGAGAAAGAGCGCCGTGTCGGGCGGGCGGTCGCGGTGTTTCACGCGACGCCGAAGCTGCACCAGCGGAGCCGGGGCCGGTTCTAGCGGTCGGTCGGCTGGGCGTGTGCGAGCTCTTGCACAAGTGTTTCGGCGGCGGCGATGCCGCTCTCGATCGCGTGGGTGATGCGGTCTCCCAGGAGCCAATCGCCGGCGACGGCGATGCTGCCGTCGTCCGAGGCGAGGTGATCGACGCCGACGGGTGTGCCGGTGAAGGCGTATCGCCAGCGGTGGGCGTGGGTATCGATCAAGACAGGGCTGAGGCCGAGCTCGCTGAGGGCATCGAGGAAGGTGGACTCAAGGAGTTCGGCCGCTTCGTGCTTTTCGAGCTCAAGGTGCCTGGTGGACCAGGTTGTTGAGGCGTGCAGGACCCAGTGGTCGTGCTCGACGGGGTCTCGGCCGGGCTTGCTGCTGTCGCGGGCGATCCATGCGACGGCGGGATGCTGATCTGCGGTGATGCTCGCGAGGTGACGGTCAGAGATCGGCCGGGCGCGGATCATCGCGGCCCAGCAAGGCAGGACGCGGACGGCTGCGGCTGTGTCAGCGAGGTCCGGCTCGGTGCCGCGGAGCAGCTCGGCGGCTTGGGGGGCGGGCAGCGCGAGGATAAGCCGGTCGAACTCGCCGAGGGTGTTGCCGTTGTCGTCGGTCAGCCGAAGCGACCCGGCGAGGCGATCGATCCGGGCAACGCGGACGGAGCAGGCGATGTTGATGCGGTTGGGATGATCGAGCAGGTCGTCGATGAGGGCGTGCATGCCGGGGGTAGGCACGAGTGGCGGGCTGGGCCAGCGGTGGTCGGTGCCGCCTGGTGTTGTGCGGAGGTGCGAGCCGGGCCAGGCGGCGAGCGGGGCGCCGCGGAGGAGTTTGGCAACGGGCTCGGAGAGATCGGTCGGCAGGATCTGGGCGCCGTGATCGAAGCCTGGTGCAGGGCGACGCCGGGTAGAGCAGCGGCCGCCGGGGACTCGGCCTTTGTCGAAGACGGTGGCGTGCAGACCGGCCTCTGCGAGGGTCCGGGCTGCTGCTGCGCCTGCGGGGCCGGCGCCGAGGACGGCTATGGTCGGTGGCATCCGTGGTGGTTCGGTGCCGAAAGCGTCACGGATGACCTTCGCGTGAGATTGGGAGCGGTTGCGTTGAGCGGCATGCCGTTGGTTGAGCTCCCCGGCCCGCCGGGGGATGCGGGTGTGGCCCACGGCGAGTGGCTGGGTGCGATGCTCCAGGAGCCGTTCCGCGAGGTGTATATCGAGCGGGTGCGGGAGGCGGTTGGCTTCGATGCGGCGGGGCTGGGGGCGCGGGCTTCGGTCTGGGCTGCGTCGCTGGGGTCGCACGTTCGCGAGGAGATCGAGGGGATGGCCCGAGGGGCCGGGGTCGGGGCGAACGATGTTGAGCGGTTTTTGTTTGCCGATATCGCGTCGCCGAACGCCTGGCCGCTGTGCTCGAGCCTTGTTTCAAACGGTCCGGGGTGTGGGTGGATCGGGCGGAACTGCGACTGGCTGACACCGACGCTGCTGCGTGGGACGGCGGGTGTTGTTCACCGGACGCCGCACCGGATCCCGGTGCTGGCGGTGGGGATCGCGGGCGATATCGATGTTGACACGGGCGTGAACGCGGAGGGGCTGTGGCTGCACCTGCACACGCTGCACGCCACGGACGAGGTGGCGGAGGGTCGGCCGGTGATGAGTTGGTTGTTCTGGGCACGGGAAGCGCTGGAGACCTGCGCGACGGTGGATGAATTGGAGCGGTTCATCGGTTCGACCGCTCGGGACCGCGGGGTGTTCGCGATCGCGGCGGAGACCGGTGCGGATCGATCGGCGGTGTTCGAGTGCGGCCGGGGTGTGTATGCCCGGCACGATGTCGAAGCAGACGGGACATTGTGTGTGACGAACCACTCGCTGGGAAAAACGTATCCGCCGCGACCGAAGGGGGTTGGCAACGAGAGCGGGACGATCGCACGGCGGCACGCGATGGAGGCGAAGGTGGCCGAGAGCGGACGGCCGGCGGACTGGTTGTTGGATTGGGATGGAGTCAGCCGTGTGCTTGCGGCGGACGGTGTGGAGATGCGGACACCGAGGTGGATCCGGACGATCTACTCGGCGGTGTTTGACGCGGCGAGCGGGCGGCTGTGGTTCGCGGCGGGCACGCCCGAGGGCACGCCGGCTGCGAGCGGGCGGGGTTGGAGCGAGGTGCGGGTGCCATGGCGGTAGGTGATGCGACGGCGGCGCAGCGGGCCGCGGTCGCGGACTCGGGGCCGGTGCTGGTGTACGACGGCGTGTGCGGGCTGTGCAGCGCGAGTGTTCGGTTTGTGCTGCGGACGGAGCGAGACGATTCGCTGCGGTTTGTGGCGTATCAGAGCGATGTGGGCGGCGAGCTTCTGCGCGCGTACGGGATGGATCAGGACACGATCGATAGCGTGGTGTATATCGCGGACGGCCAGGCGTTTAGGCGGTCGGCGGCGGTCTTCGCGATGGCGGGGCACATGCGGCTGCCGTGGCGGCTGGTGCGGGTCTTTCGGATTGTGCCGGGTTGGCTTCGCGACGCGGTGTACCGGCTGATCGCCAAGACGCGGTACCGGATTTTTGGTCGTCGGCCGCGATGCTCGCTGCCGGCGGGTCGGCGTGCGGCCGCGGCGCGGGACCGGTTCCTGGGCGAATGGGTGGCTGTCGACGGGCGGTGAAACGGCCAGTGTGCAGCCAGCTCGTTACTGGCCGGGCAGTCCGAGCTCGGTGGTGTTCTGGTTGGCCAGGTCGGTCAGCATGGTGGCGGCGAGGCGGTTTTGGGCGGCCTCGGCGAGGCCGTCGAGTGCGGAGTGGAGCGGGCAGAGTTCGTCGCAGTGGCGTTCGAGCTTGAGCGGGCACTCGTGGATGCGCTGGATGGGTTCGATCGCCGAGACGATGTCGAGCAGCGAGGTTTCGGCGGGGTCGGCCGTGAGCCAGAACCCGCCGGTGGGCCCGCGCTGGCTCTCGACGACGCCGGCGTTGGAGAGTTGGAGCATGACCTTGGCCATGTATTTGACCGAGACGCCGGCGGCACCGGCGACCTCCTGCGAGGTGACGCGTCGGCCGGGTTGCTGGCCCAGGTAGGTGGCTGCTCGGAGTGCGTACTGGGTCGTTTTGCTGAACACGGCCTGGCTCCCTATCCCTGTCTTGATCTGCATCTCGGTCGAGAGCGGGCTGGCATCGTTGTGTGGCGGGGCCGACTCGCACATTTATCCATAAAGATATCGATTTAGCATAGACATCGCCTGGAGAGCGATCTAGATTTCTGCGATAAATCGATCGTGATAACTATTTCTGGTTGTCCGGACGGGGAAATCGGTCTGAGAGCGAGGAGGGCGTTGGATGGCAGCCGCCGCAGCAGTCGAAGCGAATTTTGCGACCGGGGCAGCCGGTGATCCGGGATCGTCGGGCTCACGGCTCGACTCGTTCTCGTACGACGATCAGATCGTCCGGATGTTTCTCTGGGCCACGCTGATCTGGGGCATGGTTGGGTTTTTGGCTGGGGTAATCCTGGCCTTCCAGCTTGCGTTCCCGGCGGCGAACTTTTTGCCGGAGATCGCCTTTGGTCGCCTCCGCCCGCTGCACACGAACGCGGCGATCTTCGCGTTTGCGGGCAATGCGATCTTCTGTGCGGTGTACTACAGCACGCAGCGTCTGTGCAAGACGCGGATGTTCAGCGATCTGCTGAGCCGGCTGCACTTCTGGGGGTGGCAGCTGATCATCGTGTCGGCGGCGTTGACGCTGCCGTTGGGCTTCACGCAGGGCAAGGAGTACGCCGAGCTCGAGTGGCCGATCGACCTGGCGATCGCGGTGGTCTGGGCGGGCTTTTTCGGTGTGAACTTCATGGGGACGCTGATCCGGCGTCGCGAGCGGCATTTGTACGTTGCGATCTGGTTCTACATCGCCTCGCTGGTGACGGTGGCGATCCTGCACATCTTCAACAACATCTGGATCCCGGTTGGTGTGGTCGAGGTGATCAAGACCGGCGAGCTGAGCAGCTTCAGCAACGCGATGAAGAGCTACAGCGTGTACGCGGGCGTTCAGGACGCGTTCATGCAGTGGTGGTACGGGCACAACGCGGTGGCGTTCTTTCTGACGACGCCGTTCCTGGGCATGATGTACTACTTCCTGCCGAAGGCCGCGGACCGGCCGGTGTTCAGCTACAAGCTGAGCATCGTTCACTTCTGGTCGCTGGTGTTTATCTACATCTGGGCGGGCCCCCACCACTTGCACTACACGGCTCTGCCTGAGTGGGCGGCGAGCCTGGGCATGGTTTTCAGCCTGATGCTGTGGATGCCGAGCTGGGGCGGGATGATCAACGGCCTGCTGACGCTTCGTGGTGCGTGGCACAAGGTAGCGCAAGATCCTGTTCTGAAGTTCTTCGTTGTCGGCGTGACGTTCTACGGCATGTCGACGTTCGAGGGGCCGATGCTCTCGATCAAGACGGTCAACGCGCTGAGCCACTACACGGACTGGACGATCGCGCACGTGCACGCGGGCACGCTCGGCTGGAACGGGTTCATGACGTTCGGCATGATCTACTGGCTGGCTCCGCGGCTGTTCCAGACGAACAAGATCTACTCGGAGCGGCTGAGCGCCCTGCACTTCTGGATCGGGACGATCGGCATTCTGCTGTATGTGATCAGCATCTACACGGCCGGTATTACCCAAGGGCTGATGTGGCGCGCATTCGATGCGACGGGGGCGCTCAAGTTCCCGGAGTTTATCGAGACGGTGACGCAGCTGATGCCGTTCTACTGGATCCGGACGATCGGCGGGACGCTGTATCTGGTCGCTTCGGGCATCGGGGTGTATAACGTGTTTATGACCTGGAAGGGTCGGCCGCCGAGCTACGACGTGCCGGTGGTGCAGGCGCCGCCGCTGAGCAAGCACTACGCGAGTCCCGAGGAAGAGCAGCCCAAGAGCCGGCTGAACGCGAACATCGGCCTGGGTCACTGGGGCGACAAGATGATGCAGGGCCACTGGCACCGCCGGTGGGAGCGTCTGCCGGTTCGGTTCACGGTGTACGTGACGATCGCGGTGGCGGTGGCGAGTTTGTTCGAGATCATCCCGACATTCCTGATCCGTTCGAATGTGCCGACGATCGCGAGCGTGCAGCCGTACACGCCGCTTGAGCTTGCCGGGCGTGACATCTACATCGCGGAGGGCTGCTACAACTGCCACTCGCAGATGGTTCGTCCGATCTTTGCCGAGACGGTCCGGTACGGCGAGTACAGCAAGCCGGGCGAGTTTGTGTACGACCATCCGTTCCAGTGGGGCAGCCGGCGGATCGGTCCTGACCTGCACCGCGAGGGCGGGAAGCAGAGCTCGTACTGGCACTACGTGCACTTCGAGAACGCGCAGGCGTTCAACCGGGGCTCGGTGATGCCGAGCTACGAGCACCTGATCGAGCAGGACCTGAACTTCGAAGAGATCGAGAGCCGGGTGCACGCGATGGCGATGCTGGGTGTGCCCTACGGCGAGGCGGTGACGGACTCTGTGGAGATGGCCCGCGAGCAGGCGTTGTTCGTCGCGGGTGAGATCCTCGGGGACGGGACCGAGGAGCGGGCGGTGATCGAGAACGTGCACGAGAAGAAGGTCGTGGCGTTGATCGCATACCTGCAGCGATTGGGGACAGACATCAGCAAGCCGGCGCCGGACGAGGGCACCGCCGCTGCGGACGAGGGGGGGGCGCCGTGAGCAAGACCGACATCATGAGCCACATGGAGTTGCACGTGTTCGCCGAGATGGGGCTGATCATCTTTCTGATCGCGTTCCTGGCGGTGGTGCTCCGGGTGGCGTTTTCGAAGCGGACGGACAACCGGGCGATGGCGGCGATGCCGCTGGATGACATCGAGCCGGTGGCAGTGAGCGAGAAGGAGGTCGGCGATGGCGCATGAGCCGCAGCTGCTGGAGCACGAGTACGACGGGATCCGCGAGTACGACAACCCGACGCCGGGGTGGTGGCACGCGCTGTTTTTCCTGTTTGTGGGCTTCGGCGCGTTCTACATGTTTGTGTCGGTGGCGAGCCCGTGGTACAGCTCGCCGCGGGAAGGGCACGAGGCCGCGAAGCTCGCGTGGGTGAAGAGCCTGTTTGGCGACCTTGGCGACCTTGAGGCCGACGAAGCGACGATTGTTCGGTACTACGAGGATGACTCCGAGGAATACGCCGGTCGTTGGATGCCGTACGCGGCGAGCCTGTTCCGAGCCAACTGCGTGTCGTGCCACGGCGGGATGGGCGAGGGCGTCGTGGGTCCGAACCTGACCGACGAGGTGGCGATCAACGTCTCGGGCGTGACGGACATTCATGACATCCTGATGAACGGTGCGAACGCGGGCGCGATGCCTGCGTGGGGCAACCGGTTCCATCCGAACGAGATCGTGCTGCTGTCGAGCTACGTGGCGTCGCTGCGGGGTCGGGATGTGCCGGGCCGGGCGGCCGAGGGCGAGCCGATGCCGGCGTGGCCGACGCTGGCGGAGCTGTCGTCGGGTGCAGAACCGGCGAGCGGGCCGGAGAACGGGGCCGAATAAGGAGCACAATCGGAGCCGAGCCATGACCACGATGCCCAGCGGACAACCCCAGGTGCTCTCGACGCTGAACGCGGACGGTTCGCGGCGGTGGCTGCGGCCAAAGCCGGCGGCGGGGCGTTTTCACACGCGGCGGAAGGTGGTTGGCTACGGGCTGATCGCGCTGTTTGTGACGCTCCCGCACTTGCGGATCGCGGGCAAGCCGCCGCTGCTGTTCGATATCGCGGCCCGCGAGTTCACTTTTTTTGGGACGACGCTGTATCCGACGGACACGCTGCTGTTTGCGCTGCTCATGCTCAGCGTGTTTCTGTCGATCTTCTTCCTGACGGCGCTGTTCGGCCGGGTGTGGTGCGGGTGGGCGTGCCCGCAGACGGTGTATTTGGAGCTCGTGTTTCGTCCGATCGAGCGGCTGCTCGAGGGGACGCCGGGTCGGAAAGCGAAGGTCGGCGCGTGGCGGAAGCCGGTGCGGTTTCTGATCTACCTGGTGCTTTCGTTTGCGCTGGCGAACACGTTTTTGGCATACTTCGTTGGGACGGACAACCTGCGGCAATGGGTGCTCGGGTCGCCGTTGGATCATGTCGGGCCGGTCATGCTGGTGATGGCGGTGACGGGGCTGATGCTGTTCGACTTCGGTTTTTTCCGGGAGCAGCTGTGCATCGTGGCGTGCCCGTATGGGCGGTTCCAGAGCGTGATGCTGGATCGGAACTCGCTGATCATCAGTTATGACGAGCACCGGGGCGAGCCGCGGGGCAAGAAGAAGCGTGCGCCCAAGGGTGGCGTGGGGCTGAAGGTTGTCTCGGATGAGCCAAGGGGCGACTGCATCGACTGCAAGCAGTGCGTGACGTGCTGCCCGACGGGGATCGACATACGTGATGGGTTGCAGCTCGAGTGCGTGAACTGCGCGCAGTGCATCGATGCGTGCGATTCGGTGATGGACAAGATCGGCAGGCCGCGGGGGCTGATCCGGTACGGGTCGCAGGCTTCGGTCTTGGACAAGAAGCCGACGCGGTTCCTGCGTGTTCGGACGTTTGTCTACCCGGCGTTGGTGTCGGTGCTATTGGGTGCGTTTGTGGTGCTGCTTGTGACGCGGGCGCC
>JBCDEF010000098.1:0-10243 GCA_039179915.1 Planctomycetota bacterium
AGATTCACGGTCTCCCTCGGGACGAGCTGTTAGAACAGCGTCGTAGCTCGATCGGAGCACGGCAACCGAGGCAAACATATGCCCGATACTTTCAAGGGCCTGCGCGTAGTCTCTCTTGGCGCGAAGCGTGAGATCATGGGTCGATCCGTGGATTTCTTCTAGAGCTTCCGCGATCCTGCCTCGCCACTCCGCGACGCCGGGCAGGTCTTTCATGTAGTGACAGGCTGTTGCGATGTTCTTGTATGTCGTGACGGCTAGAGGATGGTTCCTGCCATACACTTCGATGATCGATGGGAGCATCTGCGTGAGTTGATCTGCTGCTGCTTCAGCGTCCCCGAGTCTGATCTGGCAAGATGCCGCACTCATCCTTGCTCGGAGCGCTCGCGAGTCCTCGGGATGTCCGCTCAGCCTCTCGAAACGGTCAGCCGTGTCCTTGAACGCTGCCCCTGCGGCTTCAAGATTATTGGTTGCATGCAATGCGCCGGCGTATGCGCTGAGCGTGACAATTGTTCGTTGATGGTCTTTGCCGTAGCGGCGTTCATGTTCATCCAGTATCGGCTCGAGAAGTTCGAGCGCACGTTCGGGCTTCCCGCTCGATATCAAGCAGAGCGCGAGATTCCGAGACGCGGTGTACGTTTGCTGGTGATCCGGTCCGTACGTATGCCTCGAAGCTGCGAGCACGGCACGAGCCGTCGACTCCGCCTGCTCGGCTTTACCCTGACGCCTCCAGACCGCCGTGAGATTCATCCTTGCTTGCAGAGTCTCCGGGTGCTGTTCGCCGTAATTGCGATCAAAGAGTGCGATGGCTTGCTCAAGATGATCCTCGGCGTGTTCGAGGTCGCCGAGCTTCCAGAAGGTCGTGCCGATGGTGCTGCGTAGCTCCGCAACAATCAGGTCGTCGTCGATGGATCCGTCGCTGACCCGAGCTGCGGCATGGTTCAGCACCTCGCGGAGCATGGGCGTGTCGGCGCTGCCGGCAATCTCCGGTCGGACACTCGTGAGTGTCGAGGCCAACAGTTGCTTGACCTCATTGGCCCGCAGCAACTCGCGTTGGGCGTCTGCCTGAGCCGATTCGGCGATATCTTTCTGGTGGAGCGCGCGGACGAAGCCGGTCGCAATCCCCGCGGTCCCGAGCACGAGTGCGGCAGCCGCGATACCCGCCATGACAACACCGGACCGGTGCCGGCTGACGAACTTCCGGATCGTGTAGCCCCGGCTGCGCGGCCTGGCCGCGACCGGCTCGTCGGCAAGGAAGCGGCGCACATCCGCCGCCAACGCGCTCGCCGACGGGTACCGGAGAGAGCGGTCCTTCTCGAGGCAGCGCATCACGATGCAGTCGAGGTCGCCTCGCAGCATGTCGGCAAACCGCTCGCGGCTCGCTCCGAAGCCCGACGGCATAGCCGCGGCCGTGTCGGCGGCAACGATCCGCGACGACGGGCGCTCGGGCTCATCCTCGCGGATCACGCGGCACATCTCGGAAAAGCCCATCGACATCAGCGCTTCGGCATCGAACGGCGTTGTCCCGGTGAGCATCTCGTAGAGCAAAATACCCAGGCTGTAAATGTCTGTCCGCGTGTCAATATCCTGGGACATCTCCGACTGCTCGGGCGACATGTACGCGGGCGAGCCGTACATCTGACCGGCGACGGTCGCGACGGTGTCGAATGCGGCGTTCAGGCCGGTCGCTTTCGCGATCCCAAAGTCGATCACTTTCGGCGATGCGTCGCCGTCTGAAACCGTGACAAGCACATTCTTTGACTTGATATCACGGTGGATCACGCCCTTTTGGTGCGCGTGCTGGATCGCGTCGCACACTTTTGCAAACAGGTCGAGCCGGTCTCGGATGCTCAGCCCGTGTGCCGCGCAGTGCTCGACGATCGAGGGACCGGGGGTGAGCTCCATGACGAAGTAGGGCCGGCCGGTTTCCGTTTGGCCCGCATCGAAGACGCGGGCGATGTGAGGGTGCTCCATGACCGCGAGGGCCTGACGCTCCGCCTCGAAGCGTGCCACGACCTGCTTGGTGTCCATCCCGACTTTGATGACTTTCAGGGCCACCCGGCGGACCACGGGCTCCAGCTGCTCGGCGAGCCAAACCGTGCCGAACCCGCCCTCCCCGAGTTGCTCGATCAGCATGTAGCGGCCGAGCTGCATCCCCTCGGCCGTTGTTGCCGGAACGGAGGTAGTCACGTCTGCTGCGGCTGTGCAGGGCTCTGCGATTGTCACGCCGCGGAGAAAGTGCTCGGCTTGCCGCTCCGCGGAGAGGAGACGTTCGACGGATTCGCGAAGGGGCAGATTCCCGTGGCACTCGCGATCGACGAACTTGCTTTGCTGAGGAGCAGAGAGCCGTCGTGCCGTCTCGAAGATCCTTTCTTCAGCATCTGTCGACATACACCTTCTCCAATCCGGTGCGCCGTGCAGATCGGCCGAGCACGCCCGCACGGGCTCAAAACCTCTTTCAACTGGCTGTAATCGTATCCTCTTGTCCGTTTTGTCCAAACAGAAATATCCCATTTTCTGATGTGCGTCGTGGGGGAGCGGGCTCCCCACATCGCGATAAAAACACGCGTGGCCTGGACTTGGCCCACATTGCAGACCTTGCCAACATCGCCGGCCCTAACGCTGGCGCCGCGGACTGCTTCAATGTTCAGACCCCACTGGGCGTTGAAAACCGGTCAGGACCGAAACTGCATCGCGGCCCCGAACCGCTCCGGTCATCGCGGGGTACCGCACACGCCGGGTTGGGAGCCGCAACAGCCCGCTGACAATCCTTCGCGGCTTCACCTCGGGCGACTGGTCCGTGTGTCGCATCCACGCCGAACCGGCGCTCGTTTTAAGCCGGTGCCGCGGGTTGCGGTTGGTGCCGGAGCGAGGGCTCTTGTATCGCTGGCTGGTGCCTCGGCGGTTTCTTGAATCCATGCTTCGCCATTGGCCCGGTCGTCTCGGCGCCTCCGGGCCATGCTGCGGTAGCGATCTCGCAACACCATCAGGACCTGCTGCTCGAACGAATCGATCGTATCGAGGACATAGCCGATCGGGCAGCCAAGTCCGCTGGCAATCGCGGTCTGTGAGCATCCGTCGCTGCCCCACAAGACAACGATCACGCGGGCTGGGCCCGGCAGCTCTTGGAGGGCTTCGAGGATCGCATCATCCAGCTCGCCCGGACCCAACGAAGCGGCCGCGGTCGCGGTCAACACCCCGCCGGTCGGCTTGTTCGTCTGCAACGTCTCGACAACCGGTGATTTTGCCCGCCAGATCGCTGCCGCGGCATCCAGGCCGCTGAGCATCGAAACGCCGGCGTAGCCACGCATGGCTTCAAGAACAAGGGACTCGGCCTCCTCTTCGTTCTCGGCGAGATAGCAGGCGAACCGATAGACGTCTTCGATCTGGAGCATGTCGAACTGTGTGCCTGGATCGTGCGACAGGGTGGCGGTCATGATTCGTGCCTCCGGCATCTGTGAAGCTCCGACGACGACATGCCGCCGGCTCTGCTCACAAAGCGCCATCCGAGACGAAGTCACCCCAGCGAAGCAAAAAAAGGTGGAAATATCTTCTATTTGTTTCGACTCACGTCCGACTCGCGGCATACCCCGCGTTAGCCGCCATCGAGTTCGCGGTAGAGCCAGGCGCGGGCGTAGCTCCATTTTCGATCGACCGTGCTGCCCGAGAGGTCCAAGGCCGAGGCCGTCTGCTCCACCGTCAGGCCCGCGAAGAACCGGAACTGCACGACACGCGCCGCGACCGGCGAGCGGCCCTCGAGCTTGATGAGGGCTTCGTTGAAGCGTTCGACATCTTCCGGCGGCTGTTCCGCCAGCTCGAACGCGTCGTTGAACGAAAACTGAACCCGGTCACCCCCGCGTTTGAGCCGGCCGCGAGACCTTGCGTGATCGATGATCAGCCGCCGCATCGCTTCCACCGCCGCGACGTAAAAGTGCGCCCGGTTCGCCCACGGCACATGGCGTTCGCCGACGAGCTTGAGGTAGGATTCGTGAACGAGCACAGTTGCGCTCAGCGTGCTGTCGCGTCGCTCGCCTTGGAGTAAGGAGTTCGCTTGTCGGCGGAGCTGGAAATAGACCGCTTCCATGAGCAGCCGTGACCGATCATCGTCGGTGATCTCATCGCTGTTGAGCAGGTGTGTCACATCATGCATCGTGGTCCCCTTGCTGGACCGGCTGTAGTCTACTGCACCGGGGGGCTTCGGCCGCGGGCAAAGCTCGGGCAGGCGATGCGGGTTGCGGCCGGCAATTGAACGTCTCATAAATCAGTGATCTGTGTATTCCCTGCCGCTCGAAAGCGGATTCGCTCTGCGGCGAAATGGCTGTAGTCTGCGCCTGGGCCTTCACGCGTGAACCCACCGACGAGATCAGCACATGCAGCGGGCCGTGTTCGGTCGCTCGTCCGCTTTGTCAAGGCGATCAGCCTGCACGCCGTGGCGTTCGATCGAGCCACCAAGGCCGTTGGGCCGATCGACGAGCGAGGCCTGATGGGCCCGCCCATAGAAAGCCCAACGCCGTGACGATGACAGCTCGCGACCAATTCAAGCTCGGGGCGTCTAGGTTGCGGAGGCTTCGTCGCCGGCTGTTGAGGCGTTCACGTCGTCGCTGCTGGGGCGGATCGTCTTGCCCCAGGGTTGCGTGCCCTCGCGGAAGGCGGCGCGGGCGATCAGGTGCGAGGCGATCGGGGCCGTGATCGCCAGGAAGACGACGATGAGCGTTGCCTCGAGGGTGGCGGACGCCGAGCCGAAGTGCAGCGCCGCCGCGGCAACGAGGCACGCGACGCCGAGCGTGCCCGCCTTGGTGGCGGACTGCATCCGCATGTACAGATCGGGCATACGCACGATGCCCACGGCGGCCAGCAGCGCGAAGCCAGCGCCGATAAACACGAGAACAGTGACGGCCCAGTCGGCGGTTGTCATCGGGAGTTCTCCGAGTCCGCCCGCTCGCCGCGCTCGATGAAGAGCGCGAAGGCCGCGGTCGCCACAAACAGGATGATCGCCCCGACCATCGCGACGGTCATCAGCGAGTCCTCGTTGGACACCACAGCGACCAGCGCGACGACACCGACAATCAGGAACCCGATCAGATCGAGCGCCACGACACGGTCCGCGAGGCTGGGGCCGATGATCAACCGAGCCACCGATGCGGCCAGCCCGGTTGCCAGCACGAGCCCGACCGCGACAAAGAGCCAATCCGGCACGCCCGGCGAGTACATCGAGAGCGTCACTGCGGTGCTGTTTGCCAGTGCCGTTGTCGTCATCGGGTGGCCTCCCGCACTCGGCGTTCGAAGCCGTCCTTGATGTCCTCGATCGCGGCCTGCGGATCCTCGACGTGCATGAAATGAACCCGGAGGATCGAACGATCGTTGCTGACGTCGAGCGTGAGCGTGCCCGGCGTCAGCGTGATGAGCGATGAGAGCAGCGTGATCTCGGCGTCGGACATGCCGGGCTCGAGCGGCACGTCCAGGATCGCCGGCCGCAGGGATCGCAGGGTCGAGATCGTGTACCAGGCGACACGGAAATTCGCGAGGATGAGCTCATAGATCGTGAACACCGCGAGCACGATGATCGCGACCACGCGGCGTGGATAGCCGGTGTTGAAGCCAGTGCTGGCGGCGAGTGTCAGTACCAAGAAGCCCGCGACGAAACCGACGAGCAGGTTGGTCGGCGTGAATGGACCGATCAACGCCGCCCACAGGGCGGCCAGCATGAGGTTGATCCCGAAGCTCATGGCGTCTGCCCCGCTGGCTCGTTCGGCTCGGTCGCCGCGTCGAGGGCCTGCTCGCCCAGCACGGCCTCGATGTACTCCTGCTGGTCGAACAGTTGGAGCGCGGTCGCCTCGGCAAGGTCGTAGACCGGCGCCGCCCCGACGCCGATCAGGATGTTCGCGATCGCGAGAGCGGCCATCGGACCAAGGATCGCCGGGCCCAGCCTGGGCAGCGCGTCCCGGTCAGGGTGCGTGGGCTCTCCCCAAAACACGTTGACCCAGATCTTGGCCATCGAATACAGCGTCATGATGCTGACCACGAGCGAGACGGCAACGATGCCGTGCGTCTCGGCCTCGAGCCCGCCGCGGACGAGCGCGAGCTTGGCCCAGAACCCGGACAGGATCGGGATGCCGGCCAGCGCGAGCGCCGAGATCAGGAACAGCCCGGCAAGGATCGGGTGCGTCCGCGAGAGGCCGCTGACCGCCTTGAGGTCGCAGGTCCCTGTCAGCTTGTGGACCGCGCCCGCGGCGAGGAACAGGTTGGTCTTGGCGATGATGTGATGGATGATGTAGAAGATCGCACCGCCCAGGGCGATGACGGCGGCCTGCGGCGCGGCCGCGGCCGGGTCCTCGGCGGACTGGAGCACCTCGAGCGCGATGCCCAGCCCCATGAGCATGTAGCCGATCTGGCTGACGATGTGGAACGACAGGATCCGCCGCATGTCGTTCTGCACGATCGCGCCGAACACGCCCGAGACCATCGTCAGCCCGGCGATCAGCAGGATGCCGTCGGCCAGAAGCGCCCACTCCTGATCGAACATCAGCGTCGTGGCCCGGATGATCGCGTACACGCCGACCTTGGTCAGCAGGCCAGCGAACAGAGCCGAGACCACCGGCGGCGGTGTGTGGTACGACGACGGCAGCCAGAAGAAAACCGGGAAGACGGCCGCCTTGATCGAAAAAGCCACCAGCAGCGGCAGCCCGATCGCTGTCGTGAACGCCGGGTCCTCGATCGCGTCGAGCTGTATCGCCAGGTCCGCCATGTTCAGCGAGCCCGTCGTGGCGTAGACCAGGCCCACGGTGCTCAGGAACAGGACCGAGGACAGCAGGTTCAGGGTGACATACTTGATCGCGCCCTCGATCTGCGCCCGCTCACCGCCGAGCGTGAGCAGCACGAACGAGGAGAGCAGCATCAGCTCGAACCAGACGTAGAGGTTGAACAGGTCGCCGGCGAGGAACGAGCCGCTGATCGCCGCGTTGAGGCACAGCATCAGCGGGTAATGGCCGAAGGTCACGCGGCCAAGGTCCGCGGCTGCTGTCGAATAGATGCACGCGGCCAGGCCCATGCCGGTGCCCAGCACCAGCATGATCGCGCCGAGCAGGTCGGCGACCAGTGTGATCCCGAACGGGGCCGACCAGCCGCCCATGTCGACGGACTGGATCCCGTTGGCCCGCACATGGAACAGCAGCGCGACGGCGAGCGCGAAACACACCGCCGAAGCGATGACCGCCACCGCCGCGTGCAGGCGCGGCCTGCCCCATGCGGCGATGCAGATCGCCGCGGCCAGCATCGGGAGCACAACTGGGAGTGTGACAAGCATGCCGGTCAGCGTTCCGTCGAGGTGTAAGCGGTCAGGTCGTCTGTGCCGACCTCCTGGAAAGCGCGTTTGAGCAGCACGATCGTGTACGCCACGATGCTGAACCCGATCACGATCGCCGTGAGCACCAGCGCCGCGGGCAGCGGGTCGCTGAACGGCGGGGGGGGCACGGTCTGGCCCGGCTCGATCAACGGGGCCCGACCTTTGAGCGGTCGGGCGGCGGCGTAGATCAGCAGGTTCGCCGCATGCCCAAGCAGCGACAGACCGATCACCAGCTTCACGATGCTCCGCCGCATGAGCATGTACGCCCCGGCGGCGAACAGCACACCGACGCTAACGGCGAACAGGAGCGTCATCGCTCACCTCCTCCAGCGAGAACACCATCAGCATCACGCCCCCGATCACGACCAGGTACACACCGATATCGAACATCAGCGGTGTGCCGATCTTCAGCGGCTCGGGAAAGCCGGTGACCGGCACCGAGAGCCACAGGCCCTTGAGGAACGGTTCGCCGGCGATCAGACCGATCACGCCGCTCATCGCGGCGACGAGCATGCCGACACCCGCGATGACCAGCGGCGACACACCCAGCAGCCGGCGCGCCGCGCGGGAGTCGTTGGCCAACGCGTACAGCGAGAACCCCGCGGCCGCCAGCAGGCCGCCGATGAACCCGCCGCCGGGCTCGTTGTGGCCCCGGAGCAGCACGATGATCGAGAGCACCAGCATGGCGGGCAGGATGCCGTTCGCTGCGGTGCGGAGGATCGGCGATTTCACGGCGAGCCCTCCGGTCGGTCGGGCCCAGCCGGTCCGGTGGACGGCGCTCCGTTTTCCTCGCCCGGCAGCGGGACCGGTGCTCGCGGCCGGGAACGCAACGCGAGTAGCGTGAACACGCCGACCGCCGCGATCGCGACCACGAAGACCTCACCCAGCGTGTCCATCGCGCGGAAATCGACCAGGATGACGTTGACCACGTTCCGGCCGTAGCCCTCGGTCAGCGACCGCTCGGCGTGGAACGCCGAGATCGACTCGGGCGCGTCGCGGAGGCTCACCGCGAGCGTGAGCACGGTCATGATGACGCCGAACACGATCGCGACCGAGCCGTCCAGCAGCTTCGCGCCCGAACTCGAAAGATTGCGGTACCGCGTGAGGTGGAAGATCACCAGAACGAAGATGATCACGACCAGCGTCTCGACGGCGAACTGGGTCGTCGCGACGTCCGGAGCGCCGTAGAGCGCATAGATCATCGCGAGCATGAAGCCGATGCCGCCGAGGACAGCGACGGAGGCCAGCGCGGTCCGCTGAACCATCACCGCGCCGGTCAGCACAACAATGGCGATCCCGGCGACCCAGTCGAGCGGCGAGACGTCCTCGAGCGTGATGCCCTCGAACGTCGGCAGCCCCGCTCGCCACGCGCCGAACGCGACGACCGCGACAATGAATAGCAGTGTCGTGCGGACATAGTTCGATAGGTTCCCGCTCTGGAGCAGGCGGGTCGACAGGCCCGCGATCGCGAGCACGCCCGCCACGCCCGACTCCCAGATCCGATACGGGCCCACCGCGTCGAGCGGCGCCACCGGCCGGATCACAGCACGCACGCCCGACCGGCCCAGGAAGAGCACCAGCCCGACGATTAGTGCCGCGATGCTCAGATACGTCGCGGTCGTCGGCGGGTACAGCAGCTTCCACGGGCTCAGCTTGAGCCCAGGCTCATGGGAGTGCCCATCGATCGAATTCATGATCACAAGCAGCAGCGGCTCGAGCGTCAGGTTCGGCAGCAGCCCGGTGATCAGGCCCGCAACAGCGAGCACGGCCGGCCCGAGCAGTTGGCGGAACGCCGCGGGCTTGGATTCGGCGACGTTCTCCGTCAACGGGCCGAGCAGCGGCTTGAGACCCACAAGCAGGGCGGCCATGACCGTCAGCGTGCCCGCGACCGCGATCGCCGCGGTGAACACGACCGGCTGGTGCGGGGCGGCGAGCCCGGCCTTGAGCATCAGCTCCTTGCTGACGAAACCGAACAGCGGCACCATGCCCGCCATCGAGAGCGCTGCCAGGAACGCCACGCCCGAGGTCACCGGCATCCGGCCCAGCATCCCGCCGATCTGTTCGACGTCCTTCTCACCCGTCCGCTTCGTGATCGAGCCGGCGACCATGAACAGGCAGCCCTTGAACATCGCGTGGGCGATCAGGTAGACGGCGGCGGCCTTGCTCGAGCCGATCCCGATCAGCATGATCAGGATGCCCAGCGAGCTGACCGTGGAGTACGCCAAGACTTTCTTGAAGTGCACATTGCGGATCGCCAGGAAGGCGCCGAGGAGCATCGTGAACCCGCCAAAGACAGAGATCGTTGTGTCCCACTGCGGCGAGCCGGTCATCGCCGGGTGCAGCCGAGCGATCAGGTAGACGCCGGCCTTGACCATCGTGGCCGAGTGCAGCAGCGCGCTCACCGGCGACGGGGCCTCCATCGCCCCCGGCAGCCAGAAGTGGAACGGGAAGATCGCGCTCTTGGTAAAGCAGCCCAGCAGCGTCAGCACGACAATCGGCGTGAACAGCGGGTGCTCGTGCAGCCCGGCATTGCCGCCCGGTGCCAGGATCTCCGACAGCACGAACGAATCCGTTGCCAGCCCGAGCAGGATCACCCCGGCCAGCAGCGCGAGCCCGCCGAGCCCAGTCACCAGCAGCGCCCGCACCGCCGACTGCCTCGCCGCGTCCCTGTGGGAGTCGAAGCCGATCAGCAGAAACGAGGTGATGCTCGTCAGCTCCCAGAAGATAAACAGCAGGACGAGGTTGTCCGACAGCACCAGGCCCAGCATCGCGACCATAAACGCCAGCAGCGTCGACAGAAACGACCCGGCCCGCGGGTTCCCCTCGAGATACGACGAGGCATACAGCAGCACAAACGAGCCGATCGTGCAGATCAGCAGCACGAACGTCAGCGAGAGTCCGTCG
>JBCDEF010000099.1:0-10066 GCA_039179915.1 Planctomycetota bacterium
AACGCCGTCGGCTTCCACACGCAGCCGCGCCGACCCGCCGCCGCCGAGCAGATCGACCTCCGCATTGATCGCGGCCTGGTCGCCCAGCCCCCGCGGCGCCGGCGCTCCCGATCGCGCTGGTGCGGCCGTGGCTGGGCTCGGCGTCGCGGGGGCTGGGCGACCAGGCCGCGATCAATGCGGAGGTCGATCTGCTCGGCGGCGGCGGGTCGGCGCGGCTGCGTGTGGAAGCCGACGGCGTTGCGGCGGATCTGCCGATCGCGTTCGGTGAGACGGCGGGGCGGCTGCGGCTGTCGGTGGGCGAGGGGGGCCGGGTCCGGCTCGAGCCGGGGCTGGTCGCGGCGTGGTCGCCGGAGCTCGAGCGGCTGACGCGTGAGCCGCTGCCGACCGCGACCGGCGCGCAGTTCCGGCTCGAGCGTGTGCCGGGGCTGGAGCTGGGTCTGGAGCGCTTGGCGCTCGAGCTGGGTGCCGAGGGCCTGACGCCGGACTGGGCATCGGCGGTGGTCGAGGCGCGGGCGGGGATCGACGAGCTCCGCGGCACGCTCGACGGCGAGGCCTGGTCGATCGAGCCGCTGGTACTCACGGTCGATGCGCCGTCGCTGGCCAGGGGCCTGGATCTGGATGGGGCGACGACGGCGCGGCTTGGCGGCGAGCTGGCGGGCGTGCTGTCGGTCGGGATCCGCGATGCGCACCTGCTCGGCGACGACGGCCGATGGCTGAGCGACCTTGCCGGTGTGCTCGCGCAGGGCCGGCTGGACTTCGAGGTCAACGAGGTGCGTTCCGCGGTGGTCGGGCCGCTGCTCGATCCGGCGATCGCCGGGGCGGGGCTGGTCACGGCGCGAGATCTGGGCGAGGTGTTCGCGACGCAGATCGAGCTTGTCGGCGGTGGTGTGCCGCGGCTGTTCGTCGCGGTGGATTCTGAGCGGGTCGATGCCCGCGCTGGCCTGCAGATCCGCGGGGGCGAGCTGCAGACCGACGCGGTGGGCGTGCGGGCGGAGTTTGCGGAGATCGCGAGCGTTGCGTCGGCCTGGCTGGAGCCGTTCGGCGTGGCGATCGAGCCGGGCGTCGCCGGCCGGGTGCGGTTGGAAGGCGTGAGCATCGACCTGGCCGGGTTTGATCGGGACACGATCGACCCGGGGGCGCTCCGCGGCGAGCTGGCGATCGATCTGGATGAGATGGTGGTCTCGATCGAGAGCGGCGGCCCGGAGCGGCGTCGGGCGAGGCTGGCCGCGGCGTCGCTTGGCCTCAAGCTCGAAGACCTGCGCGAGGGTGTCTCGGGGCGGCTGACGGGCCGGGCCGAGGGGTTGGGCGACCGGTTGGGCCCGGGCGAGGTGTCGGTGGTGTTCGATTCGGGCGGGCTGCTCGACGCCCAGGGCCGCTGGCTGGGGGGCGTGCCGTCGGTGGTCGGGTCGGTGGCGATCGAGGATCTGCCGACGACGCTGGTGACGCCGTGGCTGCCGGAGGCCGCGGGCGGGGCGCTCGACGCGGCGGGCAAGCGTCTGACGATCGAGGCGGACGCGGTCGCCAACGCGGACGGCACGGTGCGTGTCGATGCGATGGCTCGTTCGTCGCTGCTGTTCGGCGAGGCCGCGTTCGAGATCGATCGCGGCGTGCTGCGGGCGGTGGACAACGGCGCACGGCTCGTGATCAACGAGGCGGGGGCGGTGCTCGGGCCGCTGCTGCCGCTGGTCGAGCCGGCGTCGCGCGAGGGCGAGGCGGTGGTGCGGGTGCGCTCGGCCCGGTTCGGTTCGCGCGACGGCGAGCCCGTCGCAGCCGAGCTGGCGACGGGGTTCGAACTCACAGGGCTCCGGCTGACCGACCGCTCGGGCGAGACGCTGGGTCTGGACCGGCTGGCGGCGTCGTTCGAGGCGCGGCCCGGACGGGTGCCGGTGGTTGAGCTCAACGGCTCGCCGACGCACGCGGGGTCGCCGTTGCTGGTCGCGGGCCGGTTTGAGCTGCCGGGCCTGCCGGTGTTCGGCGGCGGGGCGTCTGTGTTTGACACCGCGCCCAGCGGGCGGCTGGATGTCACCGGGGCCCCGGTCTCGCTGGCGGGGGCGCTGGCGGATGTGCGGCAGCGGGACCCGCGCGAGCTGCTCCGCGACTTGCTGGGCGACACGGTCGATCTGGTGCTGTCGGCCGACGCCGGCGCGATCGAGCTTGCGGCGACGGGCGCCTCGGGGACGCTGGACGCGGGCGCGTCGGCCCGGGTCGGCGGCGGGTCGATGGCCTTCGGCGGCGCGTCGGTCACGCTCGTGGTCACGCCGGAGACGATCGAGCAGGCCCGGCTGCGCGAGATGGCTGCCGGCGGCCGGGCGGCGGTCCTCGGCCCGACGCTGGCCTCGCCGGCCACGGTGCGGGCGTCGATCGAGGGGTTCGGCATCGCCGAGGGCGGCTCCGCGCGGCCGACGGGCTCGCCGGCGTTCTCGATCACGGCCGAGGCAACCATCGACGGCCCGCCGGCCGACGGGCGGTTCCGCGTCGACCGGATCGGGCTGCGGGACTTCTCGCTCAGCGGGACGCTGCCGATGGGGGCGCTGCTCGGGGATGAGTCGGCGCTGCTCGAGGCGGCGATCACGGGGGCGTGTGTCGGCCGCGATGCGGCGGCGTTCGCGGTCTTCGATGGGTCGGTCTCGGTCGGTCTTGCCGCGGGCGGTGTCGACGGGCCCATGGCGGTCGAGCTCGACGCGGCGGCGACGGATCTTGGGGCGTTCGACGATGCGGTGCGGGCCGACGGGTTCTTCGCCGGGCTGCTCGGGGCGCGCGGCCGCGTGACGGTCGCGCTGCTGGGCGAGGCCGAGGCGGGGCGTGTGCGGGACGCGGAGCTGGATCTGTCGATCGTGTCGCCGCGGGTGGCGATGAGCGAGCCGCTGCGCCTGGCGATCGAGACGGACCGGCTGCAGCTGGCGGCGCCGACCGAGATCACGTGGGAGGCGGACCCGCTTTTCATCACACGGCACGCGCTGTCGCAAACGCCGGGGGACGAGGCGGTCCGGGCGGTCGGGCCGTCGACGGTCCGGTTCGGCTTGGAACGGGTGATCCTGGGCCGGTCGGGCTCCGACCGCGGCCCGCTGCGGCCCGGTCTTTTCGATCTTGCGGCGTCGATCGAGGCCGACCGCCTGGTGATCGAGCACCCGGACGACGACGGCGGCGCAGGCTCGATGGTGCAGACGGCCTACGGCGGGTTCGACGGATCGGTCTCGGTCGAGGACGGCGGCACAACGGTGCGGTTCGAGCTGTCGGGCACGGGCGACGACAACCGGACGCTGATGCTCGAGGGCGGCCTGAGCGGGTTTGCGGATTCTGGCGGCGTGCCGCGGACCGACACGCTGACGCTCGACACGCGGCTGGATGTGCAGCGGCTTCCGGTCTCGATCGTCGACGCGGCGATCGGGGCGGGTCACGTCGTGGTCGAGCTGATCGGGCCGACGGCGGATCTGCGCGTGGACGCGCACCGGCTGAGCACGGACGACGGCGGGTTTACGGCGTCGATCGTCGGAGGGCGGGGCTCGGCGAGCGTGGCCGCGGGCGTGGTCGAGGGCACGCTGCGGTCGACCGAGCCGGTGTTGGTGGAGGTCGCCGAGATCCGTCCGGAGCTTGGGAGGCGGATCTCGACCGCGGTGCCGGTATTGGGCGAGGTGACCAAGACCGCGGCCGACGGGCCGGCGACGCTGACGATCACCGGCGTTGAGATCCCGCTGGTGCGGGCGGGCGAGACGGCCGCGCAGCGCTGGCGCGGCGTCAACGCGGACTTTGTCATCGACGCCGGCACCGCGCGGTTCTCGACGAGCGATCTGTTCGGCTCGATCGTCTCTGCGGTCGGCGGGAACCGCGACGGGACCGTCGGCCGGCGGGTCGAGCCGGTCAACGGGACTGTGCGGAACGGGCAGCTCCGCTACGAGCGGTTCACGCTCCCGCTCGGCGAGTTCAACGTGCTCAGCCAGGGCTCGTACAACTTCGGCACGCAGACCGTCGTCGTGACCACGCACGTCCCGCTCGGGGCGCTAACGGACGAGGCGATCGGTGTGCTCAACACGGGCCTCGGCTCCCGGTTCACGCGGATGATCCCCGGGCTCGAGCGGGCGACAATGATCCCGTGGAAGGTCTCGGGAACCCCCGGCAAGCTGCGGGTCGAGCCCGACCTGGAAACATTCGCGAGCGACCTCGGCTCGCTGCTGAACCCGATGCAACTGCTGCGGGGCGTCCGCGATGGGCTCGGGATCGGCGGTTGACCGGTTCGCGATGGGTTTAGCCGGGCCCGGCCGGGCCCAGGACCGACCGACGCTCGGCCCAGAGCGTATCGATCCGCTCGGCGGTCTTGGACTTGGGCGGGTCGGCCAGCCGCTCGTAGCAGGCGGCGAGCAGGTCGACCATGTTTTGGGCATCAACGACGGCGATATGCTCGCGGCCGACGCGGGCCGGCGATTCGTTCGTGCCCGCCTGCACCGCGGAGAGGTCGGCCATGTTGTGGTAGTTGCCCAGCGGCAGGCAGACGCAGGTGCAGGCGTAGCCGGCGTTGCAGAAGACGGTCGCCTCGCACGCGCCGCCGGCCATGAGTTTCCGCTGCCACTTCCACGCGGGAAGATCGCTCTGCTTCTGCTGGGCGGTGGGGGAGGCGGGCCCGCCGGCGATCGATTCGGCGACGGCGGCAACGTCGTTGGTCAGCCGCGGGTCGAAGATGGTCAGCCGGTCGCCGACGCGCACGATCGGCCCGCCGCCGATGGGCGCTTCGGGGAAGGCCCGGCTGTTTTCGAGCACAATGACCTTGGCGTTGTCGGGGATCGTGCCGTGCTTGGTCGCGGCGATGGCGCCGATGAAGCCGACTTCCTCGGCGCGGGTGAACAGTACGCGTGCGTCGGCCGCCGTCTCGCCGGCGATCGCCCGGACGCGCACGCGGTCGAACGCCTCGAGCGCGCAGGCAGCGGCGGCCAGGTCGTCGCACGCGTGCGTGTGCAGGATGCCGTCCTCGATCTCGGCTTCGGGCAGCAGCCAGCGGGCCATGTCGCCGACGGCGATCGGGTCAGCATCGCCGTCGATATCGCACAGGAAATGCTTGTCGGACAGTTCTGACTTCGCGCCCTCGACCCGTTCGGTCAGCGTGCCGGGCAGCCGTCGGTCGTCGGCGGTGATCACCTCGACGCGGGCGGCGTCGAAGTACTCATTCATCACGCCGCCGCGGAAGGCGAGCTCGACCACCCCCGGCGCGACGATCCGCTCGACGACGAACGCCGGGTGGTCCGTGTGCGCGGTGAGCACGATCGGCGTTCCCGAGCGGTCGCCCGCGAGCGACAGCACCAGGTTGCCCGCGTCGTCGGCGGTGACCGCGACACCCTCGCGTTCGTCGGCCCATTCGCGGATGTACGCCTCGACACGCGACTCCCCGCCGGCGACGGTGGGGATCGAGGTGAGGTCGAGGAGCAGCCGCTCGAACGCGCTCAACGCCGGCCCCGCACCTTGCCGCCGAGCCGCTTCGGTGGCAGCTTGGTCGGGATCACGCCGCCCGGGAACTTGCTCGGGTCGAGCTTGGCCTTCTCCTCGACCGCGGGGACTTCGACGGCGTAGCGGTTGGCCTTGGCCTTGAGCCGCTCCATCTCCATCTCGCGGCGCTTCTGCTGCTCGAGGTAGTCGGGTGGCAGCGGGCCGGGCGTGAAGTCGGGGTATTCGAGCTTTGGGATCTCGGCGTTGATGTGGTCCTCGATGCCGGAAAGAAGACCCCCCTGCTCGGGCTGGACGAACGACCAGGCCGTGCCGCCGGAACCAGCCCGGGCCGTGCGGCCGATGCGGTGCACGTAGAGCTCGATATCCTCGGGCAGGTCGTAGTTGATCACGTGGGTGATCCCGTCGACATCGATGCCCCGGCTGGCCAGGTCGGATGCAATCAAAACCGACAGGTTGCCCGCGCGGAGCTTTTCCATCACGCTGTTGCGCTTGCCCTGGGCCAGGTCGGCGTGGATCGCGTGCGCCTCGATGCCCTTCGAAGACAGGTACCGCGCCAGCTCATCGACCACCCGCTTGAGCCGGCAGAAAACCAGCGTCAGGTCCGGCTCTTCGTGGGTCAGCAGGTGGTGCAGCAGCTTCTTCTTGTCCCACGGCTGCGCGGGCAGGTAGAACTGCTTGACCATGCTGGCCGTCAGCGAGCCGGCCGTGGTCACGATCTTCTCGGGGTCGGTCATGAAGCTCTTGGCGAGCTTTTCTATGTCGCTGCTGAGCGTGGCCGAGACGAACATCGTCTGCCGCTCCTTCGGGCATCGGCTGAGGACATACTTGATGTCCTCGCGGAAGCCGATATCGAGCATGCGGTCGACCTCGTCGAGCACGACGAACTTGAAGTTGTTGAACGGCAGGTAGCCGCGACGCTGCATGTCCATCACGCGGCCGGGGGTGCCGACGACGATCTCGCAGCCTTTTTCCAGTTTGGCGGCCTGGGTCGGGATCTTCTGCCCGCCGTAGATCGGGACAGACCGCAGGTTGGTTTTGAAACCGAGTTCTTCGATCTCTTTGTGGATCTGGATCGCCAGCTCGCGGGTGGGTGCGAGCACGAGGGCCTGGTTGGCCTCGCCCGGCTTGACGAGGTCGAGCAGCGGCAGGCCGAAGGCGGCGGTCTTGCCCGTGCCTGTCTTGGCCTGGCCCAGCACGTCTTTGCCCTGGAGCACCGGCGGGATCAGCTTGCTCTGGATGTGCGTCGGGTGCTGGAAGTGCATCGAGCCGAGCTGGTCGCACAGCTCTTGGCTCAGGCCCAGGTCGGCGAAGGTCTTGTCGTGGTCGAAGATGTCGACGTTGGACGCGTCGCGCTTGGTGCGCTTGCGCTCGACCTTGGCATCGGCGGCGGTCGATTCGGGCCGGCCGTCGGCGCGCAGCGGCGCATTGTCGTCGAGGTGGCTGGTGTCGCCGCTGCCGAGGCTCTTGCCGCGGCGTCGGCGGCGCTTCCGCTTCGGTTTGTCGCCGTCTTCACTGGTGGGTTCGGAGGGATCCGTGTCGTCGCGGGTGTCGTCGCGGGTGTCGTCAGAACGTTCGTCCGAGTTTGGAGCGGACTCCCCGCCCTCGCCGGCGGGCTTGCGTCTGCGGCGACGCCGGCGACGCTTCTTGGTCGTCTGCTCGCCGTCGGCCGCGCCTGGCTGCTGGTCGGCTGAGGATTCGGCCGGGGTGTCGGCGTCGCTCACGGACGGAGCATTCGTATCGGTTTCGTCAGGCATCGGCGGTCTCTGCGCAATCAGGCTGGAAGAGGGCCGCGATCGGGCCCGACGCGGGAAGCCTCCAACAGGCTCCGCGTCTCGCCGGCGGGCTTGCTCTTCCGCCGAGCGACCGTGTGTGTGCGGCCGAAACGGCCGACGCGGAGTCTAGGAAGCCCGATCGCCGCGAACGGCCGTCGATTCCGGGTCTTCTTTGCGCTCGTCGTGCGTTTTTTCGAGCAGCACGGCGTACTTCATCGCCGTCGAGACAGCGACCGACCCCGCCGCCAGCCAGCCGGGCGTGCCGTCGAGGAAGCACCGCTTGAGCACGATCTGCTTGATCATCGCCATCGGCGGCCGGGTGACCAGCTTGCCGACCGAGCCCCGCTGGCCCTCGGCGTGCATCGAGCCGGCCATCGTCCGGGCGTGGCGGGCCTGCTTTTCGAGGAAGACGGCGAAGCCCCGGTCGATCGAGTCGTGCCGCAGGTCGCCGGCCAGCCGCGCGATCCGCCGGGCTTCACCGATCGGCGCAAGGTGGTCATGCGGGTCGAGCCCGATCCAGTGGAACAGCCCCCGCCGGACCAGCCGCAGCCGCCATTCGGGCTGCCAGGCGTGGTTCAGCGGCCGGCCGCGGTAGAAGACCTTTCGGTTGACCAGGAAGCCGTCGCGCTCGGCGGGCTCATCCAGCGCAGCCCGGATTGATTCGGCCAGCTCAGGCAGCACCGATTCGTCCGAGTCGAGCGCGAGCACCCAGTCGCCGTCGCACTCGGCCAGGGCTTTGTTCTTGGTCTTGACGAAGCCGAGCCAGTCGCTGCGGATCACCCGGGCGCCGGCGGCTTCGAGCATCGGGATCGTCTGGTCGGTGGAGCCGGAGTCAACAGCCACGATCTCGTCGGCGAGCCCGGCGACGGAATCGAGCGTGCGGCCGATCGTCTCGGCGTTGTTCTTGCAGACGATGGCGACCGAGAGCCTCACGGCGTCAGGGTATAGCCTCCGCCCATGGCGGACCGGGTGCGCATCCTGCGGGTCGGCGAGGGCGAGAGCCCGAGCGCATGGGGCGAGGCGCTCGGCGGCCGGTCCTGGGAAGCCGGCGACCGGATCAAGCACGACGGCCCGCGGTCGGTCTGGCACGCGACGGTGCTCGGCTCGGCCGTCTCGGTCAAGGTCCGGCCCGCGTCGGGCCTGCGGGTACGGCTGCGGCTGACCGAGTTCGGCCGATCGGTCCGCGCGGCGAAGCGGCTGGCGCGGAACGGGGTCGAGACCGCACCGGTCTTTGCCCACGCGGTGGTGGGGGGCGACGAAGTACTGGTCAACGCCTGGCTCGAGGGCCCGACGCTTCTGGCGGTGCTCGCCGAGGCGAGTGAGGACGAGAAGCCGCCGCTGGTCCGGGCCGCGGGCTCGCTGATCGGTCGGCAGCTCAAAGCCGTGCTGTTCAACCGCGACCACAAGCCCTCGAACATCATCGTGGTCGACCGCGCGAGCGCGGCGCTGGCGCTGGTCGACGTCGGGGGCGTGCGGCGGATCGCGTTCGCGACTTCGACAACCTGGATCCGACTGGCCACGCGGATGTGCGCCGCGGTCTGCACCGAGCCGATGGGCGTGGGCCACCCGCTCGGCGAGGAGCACCGGCGCGTGCTTGTTGAGACCGTTGCGCTCGGCACGGCCTCGGGCTGGAGCGGGATCACGGCGACAGAGCTCCGCGACAAGCTCTGGACCGAGCTCGATCGGACGATCGCCGCCCACGGCGACGCGGTACCCAAGATCAACCCACTCGGCCCCCGGGACCCGTAGGCTCTCACGTGCCGCACCGATCGAACGATCCCGAAACCCGCTTCGGCCCGGTCAGCCCCGATCGACCGGCCGAGAAGCTGCTGCTGCCGCGGCACGCCCTCTCGTTCTTCCCCGGGCCGACGTGCCCGGAGCGGCACCCGACGCGGTGGGCCTTCCCCGCGTGGCTGCGCAACGAGTCGGTCCCATGGCTGCGGACACTGGCCGAGCTCTACGACCACCCGGCGGCGTTCCCGGCCAGTATCAGCCCCGAGGCCGGGCTGCTGCTGTTCTCGCTCGTGCGCAACATCCGGCCGAGGACGGTCGTCGAGGTCGGCTCGTTCATCGGCGTCAGCGCGATCTGGATCGCCGCGGCGCTCGAGGACATCGGCGACGATCCGGCGGCTTCGGGCGACGACGCGGCCGCCCGCCCGGGCCGTCTGCACACGATCGACAATTTCGAGGACCTGCCCGAATCGGGCTACCGCACCGCCGCCGCGGGCGACAGGCAAGCCCTCGTCGAGCGGCACCTGCGGCATGCCCGGCTCGATCACCGCGTGACCATCCACGCCGGCACCAGCTGGGACGTGCTCGAGGCCGAATCCGAGACCTTCCGAGACGCCGGCGGCGTGCACCTGGCGCTGCTCGACGGCGACCACTCGGCCGAAGGTCTCCGCAAGGACGTCATCGCTGTCGAACGCTCGCTGCCGACCGGCGGCTACCTGATCGTGCACGACACGATCCCCGAGCGCTGCGGCGGGCATGTGGGCGGGCGGCACCTGCTCGAGCACATCAATTCGTTCGCCGCGGGTCTGTACGAGCAGGTCGAGCTGTATCTCGCGCCGCTGAACTACGGGCTGGGCATCTTTCGTCGCATGGGCTAAGGAACACACGATCATGGCCAACATCCTCGTCGTCGGCCCGCATCCGGATGACCAAGAGCTGGGCATGGGCGCGACCATCGCCAAGCTCGCCGATCAGGGTCACGATGTGCTGATCGTCGATGTGACCAACGGCGAGCCGACGCCGTTCGGCTCCGTCGAGGCCCGCGCGGAAGAGGCTGCGGCCGCGTCGGTCATCCTCGGCGGCGACGGCCCGCCCATCAACCGTCACCTGATGAGCCTGCCCAACCGGAC
>JBCDEF010000100.1:0-10041 GCA_039179915.1 Planctomycetota bacterium
GACGACAACGGTGTCGCCGGAGTCCTGCTGCTTGGTCCCGTCCTTGTTGGTGCCGAACACGCGTGCGATCGCGGCGAACATCCCCATCGCGCAACCCATCCTTTCGAACGCCGGGTTCCACCCGGCGCTGGGTGACTCTCAGAATCTAGCGTTCCCAGAGCGTAGTACGCGAGGGGCGGGCACGCGAGCCCGGTTTGTGGACCGGTTTGTGGACCGGTTTGTGGACTGGGGGAATCAGCGGCCTAGGTCGATGATCACCGGCTGGCCGTCTCGGCCGGTGGCTTCGAACGTGCCGTTGTCGGTCATCACCCTGACGCGGACGGCCCGGTCCGGGCGGGGCCGATCACCCCGGACCGCGCCGATCCGGACCACGATCGTTCTGCCGATCCGCTGAGCGATGTAGCGGGTCAGCAGGTAATCGCCGTCGAGGTAGTCGTACCCATCGCCGGCGTCCTCGTAGAGGATGCCCTCCGCACGCCCGGTCCGGTCGAGGCTGACGTGGAGCGTCAGCGGGTCGAGCGGCTTCTCACCGACGTACTGGATCTTGGGCCCGGTCGGCACGATGGTGCCGCCCTTGAGGTACATGTCCGGGATATCCGGGTTGTCGGCGCCGAAGAGCTCGAAGGGACGCCAGATGCCCTTGGGCTTGACCGGGGCGCGATCGGCGTTGAGCGTCAGCATCGGCTCAACGAGTAGAGCGTCGCCGACGAGGAACGAGTCGTCCTCGCCGCGGAGCGCCATGTCGGACGGGTCGGCAAAGAAGAGCGGGCGGAGGATGGGCAGGCCGGTGGTGTGGGCCTGGTGGAAGAGGGTGTAGTAGTAGGGGAGCAGGGCGTAGCGGTTGTTGAGCGCCTGCCTCGCGGTGTTTTCGACCTCTTCGCCCCAGGCCCAGGGCTCCTTGTCGCGGTTGCCGACGGCCGTGTGCCCGCGGGGGAAGGGCAGCAGCGTGCCGAAGCCGAACCATCGCTCGAACTGGTCGGCGTCGCCGTTGCCGATGAAGCCGCCCAGGTCGGGCCCGTAGAACGGGAAGCCGGACAGGCCCATGTTCAGGACCATCGGCACCGAGACTTCCAGGTCCCACCAGTCGGCGGAGTTGTCGCCCGACCAGCCGGCGGCGTAGCGCTGGGTGCCCAGGTGCATCGCTCGGCTGAGCACGAAAGGACGCTTGTCGGGGTCCGCGGCCTGGATGCCCTCGCGGGAGGCCTTGACCATCATCATGCCGAAGACGTTGTGGAAGCGTGCGTGCGTGCCGCCGCCGCCCATCGCCGGGTCGCCGCCGTGGATGTTGTCCTCGGGCATGGTTTTGCTTGGCACGTTGAAGATCGCCGGCTCGTTCATGTCGTTCCAGACACCGGTGATGCCGTTGGCCATGAAGTCGTCGTAGAGCCCGGCCCACCACTCGCGCACATCGGGCCGGGTGTAGTCCGGGAAGACGCACCAGCCGGGCCAGACCTCGCCGCGGTAGGTCTCGCCGTCGGCGGTCTTGACCGCGTAGTCGTTTGCAACGATGTCCTCGTAGACGCTGTAGCCCTCGGCCGGGAAGCGATCGGTCTCAGCCGCCACGCCCGGGTTGATCATCCAGACGTTGTGGAAGTTCTTTTCTTCGAGCAGCCACTCGTTGAGTCCCTTGGGATCGGGGAACCGCTCGCTGTCGAACCGGAACGTGCGGTACTCGTCCTGGTAGTGGATGTCCATCCAGATCACATCGGCCGGCAGCTCGCGGGCGCGGAACTCGGTCGCGATCTCGCGGACGCGCGAGTCGGGGTAGTAGCTGTACCGGCACTGGTGGTAGCCGATGGCCCATTTCGGCGGCATCGGCATGTAGCCGGTCAGCTCAGCCAGAGCCATGACGACTTCTTGCGGGCTGTCGCGGTCGATAACGATGACCGGGAACTCGGGGCCGTCGCTGTGGAAGCGGATGCCGTCGCTGAGATCGATGGTGACCCGGTAGGTCGAGTCGCCGATGACGCCGAAGGCCGAGCCGTCCTCACGGACCGCGAGCACCCAGGGGTGCGACTTGTAGAGCGACTGGGTGTTGTCCTTGTAGCCGTAAGAGTCGGAGTTCCAGAGCACGGTGGTGCGGCCGTTGCGCTGGAGCGGTCCGGGGACCTCGCCGGTGCCGTAGAGGCTGGTGCCGGGCTCGATGTTGATCGAGAAGCTGCTGCGGCCGTCATCGTCGGTGAAGAACTCGGGGGCGGGGCCGAACTCGGCGGGTGCTGGTCCGGTCGCGGGAAGGTTGGGGTCGAGCAGGGCGTAGGAGGGGAACGCGGCATCGCGTGCGTCGGCCGAGGCGTGGAAGCGGACGATCCGGTCGCCGACAGATTCGGCGACGGGCTGCGCGGCGGCGCCGGCTGTCACGAGCAGCACCGCAGCGGGGGACAAAATCGCACGGGAAAGTCCGTTGAGCATCTCTGAGTCTCCAGCAAGGTGCACCCGCCCGGTGTCCGGCGTGGCTGTGGTTCAATCAACGTCCGATGTTTGGCCTGCACGGGTCCGTTTGTCGCGGTTGTCGTCCGAAAACCGGCTCTTGGTGAGCGGAAAGCGGCGCGGTTGGTCTTCTCGGGTTTCGAACCGGTTGATACGATGTTCGTATACCTGAGTTCACCCCCGCCGGTGCATGAACACCCCTGCACAGCGTCTGCAAATGTAGACCACGGAGACGACGATGACGAAGCACGTGTTGCGCACCGCCACCGCCGCCGCTGTCCTTGCCTCTGCGGGCGCCGCGGCTGGGCAGGGCCAGTACCCGCCCATGCTCCAATGGTTCGAGATCGAATGGCAGGACATGGAACGCCGCATCCCGGACATGTTCCTGGCCGGCTACGGCTCGACCTGGCTGCCACCGATTTCGAAAGCACTCGCGCCGGGGTTTGCCAAGAGCCCGGGCTACGACCCGCTCGATCGGTTCAACCTGGGCTCGGGCTCGACCGGCGAGACAACCTACGGGTCCGAGGACGACTTGCGGGCCGTGCTCGCCGAGTTCGAGAACGCCAACGTCCGGGTCTATGTCGACCTGATCATGAACCACAACGGCTTCCGCCGGGCCGATGAAGGGTTCCACATCGAGGGCGGGTACCCGGGCTTCTGGGCCAACCCGCCGGCCGGGCGAGGCCTGTTTCCGACCGACGATTGGGGCGATTTCCACAATTCGCCGACCAACAGCGGCTACCTACAGTCGACCGATCCTGGAGCACCGCTCTACGACCTGTTCGAGGGCGACCTTGTAGCGCTGTGCGATATCGACCAGTTCTCGACGAACACGTTCGTCCGCCAGCCGACCGAGCCGGGGCCGTTCAACATCCCGGCCGGCACACTGCGGAACCAGCCCGACCCGGAGAACGCCAAGTTCTACCCGGATACCGACCTGGGTTTCCAGGCCGAGACGATCTTCAACCCCGGCACGTTCCGCAATCCGCAGACCAGCAGCGTCACGCGGTTCCCGTGGAACCCGCTGGATGTCATGAACGGCGATCCGATCGGCGAGACGCCGTCGGACTACCTTGTGCGGCATACACGCTGGCTGCTCGAAGAGGTCGGCATCGACGGCTTCCGGCTCGATGCTGCCAAGCACATCCCATCGCTCTTTTGGGACCGCGACTGGGACACGGCTGTCTACAACAACTGGGAGCACCCGTCGGGCGTCAAGGTCACGGCGTACAGCTTCGGCGAGTCGACCGCGGGCAACGGCTTCATCTACGACCAGTACATCCGCCGGCCCAATAACAACGTCCGAGCCGGTGATGAGTGGGGCAACCGCGACACGCTCGACCTCGACGGCTCGGGCGCGCTGCGGAACCTGATCAACGCCAACGGCTTCGGCACCTGGCAGGACCCGCTCGACCGCCACTTCGACAACGTCGACGGCTTCAACGACGGCACGCTCGGCGTCAACCACGTTTTCAGCCACGACAACGGCAGCTTCGGCGACGGCGGCTCGCTCCCGGGCGAGCCGAGCCTCCAGCAGATGGGCCTGCCGCAGAACGTCTACGTGCTGATGCGGCCCGGCCAATCGATCATCTATCACAACGAACTGGGGCTCGACCGGCCCGCGGGCAACTTCTCGCCCCGCAACGGCGTGCGGCTGGCTCTCGGCCGCGACCGCGTCGCCGACCAGCTCGACGACACAATCACGCGCGTTGTGCAGCTGGCCAACGAGGTCGGCCGCGGCGATATCGATGTCACCAGCTACACCGACCCGAACCAGCCCAACATCGACGACGTGTTCGTCTTCGAGCGCCGCCAGCGGGGCGGGCCGGGCAACGCGCTGATCGCGGTCAACGACCGCCGGAACGCCGGCTTCGAGACGCGGGATGTCGTGACCAACTTCGCCCCCGGCACCCGACTGCACGAGCAGACCGGCAACGCCGCGGATCCGGTCGTCGATCCCAATGGCGACATCCCCGAGGTGATCACCGTCGGCGCCAACGGCCGGCTGACGATCAACGTGCCCAACAACGTCTCGTCCGCGGCTGCGCACGAGAAGGGCTTTGTGATCTACACCCCCGCGCTGCCCGAGGGCACGCTGACGATCTCGAACGTGACCGGGCAGCTGCCGGCCGAGCCGCCGTTCTTTCCGGCGTATGCCCGGCGGATCAACCAGATCGACATCGTCGAGGGTGAGACCTTCGACATCGAGCTGACAACCACCCAGGCCGATCCGCTCGACCCGAACACCGACGACAATGCCCTGTTCCGCATCGGCGAGGGCTACCAGGACTTCAACGGCAACGGCCAGGTCGACTTCCCCGTCGGCCTGCAGGATTTCAACGGCAACGGCGTGCTCGAGTTCCCCCAAGAAGAAGTTCTCACCGGCGGCTTCGAGCAATTCCTGACCGTGAACCAGCCGCTGTTCGGCTCGGGCAACACGGAGGGCGTCTACCGCCAGACGATCGACGCGTCGCAGATCGGCGAGGGGCTGGCCTACATCACGGTCCGCGCGTTCCGCCAGCGCGACGACGGCGGCGACCCGCTCTACCGCGAGTTCCGCGAGGTGGTCTACATCGACAACGAGCCGCCCGGCATCGAGTTCGTTGACCCGCCGGCCCAGCTGGAGACGGGCGGCGGCGAGTTCCGCTTCCGCGCGACCGATCGCACGACCGCGAGCGTCGTCTCGTTCGCGAACATCGCCGAGGGTGTTGATCCGATCGAGTTCGGCCGCACGCGGCAATCGGCGACCCGCGACGATCGCTACGACTGGCGGTTCTCGTTCCTCGGCCTACCGCACGGGTTCAACACGATCTGGGCGGTCGCGTACGAAGAGTCGGGTACCGGCAACGCGGTGAGCCACACGGTCTTCGTCGACACCTGCGTCGCCGACGTGAACAACGACGGCTTCGCCGACAGCGGCGACTTCTTTGCCTGGGTCGTCGCGTTCGGCAACCAGGACCCGGCCGCCGACCAGAACGAAGACGGGCTGGTCAACGGCAGCGACTTCTTTGCCTGGGTCGCCAACTTCGGCGAAGGCTGCTGAACGGAGCGCCGGCACACATCAAACGAAAAAGGGCCGCCCACGCCCGGCGGCCCTTTTCATGTTGGTGTTCGATCGGTGATCAGTCTTTGGCCGCGATGAACTTGAGCATGTCGATGCAGCGGTTGGCGTAGCCCGCCTCGTTGTCGTACCAGCTGATGATCTTGAAGAAGTTGGAGTTCAGCTCGATGCCGGCCTTGGCGTCGTAGATCGAGCTGCGGGGGTCGCCGATGAAGTCGGCCGAGACGACCTCTTCCTCGGTGTAGCCCAGCACGCCCGACATCGGGCCCTCGCTGGCGGTTTTCATCGCCGCGTTGATCTCGGCCAGGCTCGTGCTCTTGCCGGTCTTGAAGGTCAGGTCGACGGCCGAGACATCGGCCGTGGGCACGCGGAACGCCATGCCAGTCAACTTGCCTTTGAGCGCGGGGATGCAGAGCGCGACGGCCTTCGCGGCGCCGGTGCTGGCCGGGATGATGTTCTGGTAGGCGTTCCGCCCGCCGCGCCAGTCTTTCTTCGACGGGCCGTCTTGGGTCGGCTGCGTCGCGGTCGCGGCGTGGATGGTCGTCATCAGACCCTCTTCGAGACCGAATTGGTCGTTGATGACCTTGGCGACCGGCGCGAGGCAGTTGGTCGTGCAGCTCGCGTTGGAGATCACGGTATCGCTCGCGGCGTCGTACTCCTCGTGGTTGACCTTGTAGGCCAGGGTCTTGACGGTGTCCGGGCTCTTGGTGGGCGCGGAGATGATGACGCGTTTCGCGCCGCCGCCGTTAATGTGCTTGCCCGCGGCTTCGTCGGTCGTGAACAGGCCGGTCGATTCGAGGACGTAGTCGACGCCCATGTCGCCCCAGGGCAGCTCGGACGGGTCGCGGACGGCCATGGTCTTGGTCGTGGCGCCGTTGATCGTGAACGTGTCTTCGTTGGCCGAGACGTCGGCCGGCTTGCCGTCGACGAGGAAACGCCCGTGCATCGTGTCGTACTTGAGCAAGTAGGCGAGGTTGTCCGCCGGGACGAGGTCGTTGACCGCCACGAGTTCGATGTTCGGGTCCGCGGCCGCGGCGCGGCACACGAGCCGGCCGATGCGTCCGAAGCCGTTGATTCCGATCCTGATGGCCATGGTCATCGTCCTTTCGATCGTTGATGGGGTGCGTCGGGCCGTCTGCCGCGATCGCATCCGACGGTAGAACGCTCCCGGCGTTGCCGTCCACGATGCGGGCGTGTATACATCCGGGGAACCGCCGTCGGGGCGTCTCCGGCCGCGGCTAGACGGTCGCCGGGATCCGGTTCATCGCGACCAGGCCGCCGACGATCGTCGCGACCGGGCGGACGCGGAACCGTCGGCCCAGGAAGGGCGTGTTGACCGATTTGCCTGCGAGGTCGTCGGCGGTCACGGTCCATTCGTGGTCGGGGTCGATCACGGTGATATCCGCGGGGCCGCCCACGGCGAGCCGGCCGAGGCCCTCTCGTCCACGGTGTGCGGCGTCCAGGCCGCACAGGTCGGCCGGGCCGGTGGTCATGCGTCGGATCAGCCCGGCCCAGTCAAGCCGTCCGGTGTCCAGCAGCGCCTCGGCGTAGGCGGCCAGCGCCGTCTCGAGCCCGATGATCCCGAATGGGGCCTGGTCGAAGGGCAGGGCCTTGTTTTCAGACGTGTGCGGAGCGTGGTCTGTCGCGAGCACCGAGATCACGCCCTGCGCGACCGCGTCGCGTATCGCTTCGACATCGGCCTGCTCGCGGAGCGGCGGGTTCATCTTGGCCAGCGTGTTGTACCCGTCGCAGGCTTGGTCGGTCAGCAGCAGGTGGTGAGGGGAAGCCTCGGCGGAGACCGGGAGCCCATCGGCCTGAGCCCGGCGGACGATCTCGACCGAGCCTGCCGAGGAGATGTGCTGGACGTGATACCGGCAGCCGGTCTCGCGGACGAGCCGCACGTCCCGCTCGATGATGATCTCCTCCGCGACGCGGGGCCAGCCGGTCAGGCCCAGGCGGGTCGAGACCTCGCCGGCGTGCATCGCCGCGTTCCGGGTCAGCGTCGGGTCCTGGCAGTGCTGCATAAACGCGAGGCCCGCGGCGGCCGCGGCGCGGAGCACCGTTCGCATCATCCCCGCCGATTCGATCACGTCGCCGTCATCCGAGATGCCGACTGCCCCCGCCTCGGCGAGAAGCCGGATCTCGGTCAGCCGTTCGCCCGCCCGGTCGGCGGTGCCCGCGGCCACGGGAAAAACTCGGCACCGGCCGACGGCCCTGGCCCGCTCCAGCACGGACCGCACGATCTCGGGCGAATCGATCGCCGGCCGGGTGTTGGGCATGCAGCACACGGTCGCGAACCCGCCCGCGACCGCGGCTCGGGTGCCGCTGGCGATCGTTTCCTTGTCTTCGTGTCCGGGCTCGCGCAGATGGACGTGCGGATCGATCAGCCCCGGGCAGACGATCAGGCCCGATGCATCGATCAGCAGGTTTGCGGAGGCGCGGTCGAGGTCCGAGCCGATCGCGGCGATGCGGTCGCCCTCCACCGCGATGTCCGCCCGCTGGTCGAAGCCGCCGGCGGGATCGATCACCCGCCCGCCGAGAAGTAGCATGCTGCCCATGGCCCACGATACGCGAACCGGCAACCCGGGCCCGTCCGGGCGGTAGCGGCTCGGCATGACGCTCGAACAAGCGATCCGCGCGTGGGACGGCAACTCGGCAGCGGCGATCCGCGCGGTCTACGCCGATCACGCGAATGACACGGCGTTCTTGACCGATCTGCTCGAGTTCACGGGCGATCCGGAACTCTCGCGCGGCGCGACGTGGCTCCTGAAACACCGCCTTGAGCAGCTCGATCATCGGGACGCATTCGATGCACAGGCGGTGGCGGCGCTGTGCAGGCTTCTCGATCGACTGGAAGACTGGGGTGCCAGTCTTCACGTGCTGCAGTGCCTGCCGTACGAGGCCGTGACCAGCCGGGACGGGGACCGGGTGGCGAGGTTCCTTGACCGGTGTCTGACCAACCGCCGGAGCATGGTCCGCGCGTGGGCCTACTGGGGGTACTCGCGGCTCGCGATCCGCCACGCCCGGTACCGGGCGGAAGCGTGTGACCTGCTGGCCGATGCCCAGGAGTCAGAGAATGCCGGGTCGGTCCGCATCCGTGTCCGGCGAGCGATCGAGGCACTCGAGGGCGTCGGCTGATCGGAAAGGCTGGCGTGGGAGGCCGCGAGGGCATAGTGTTGCCGTCCGCGGGGCGTGGCGCAGTTTGGTTAGCGCGTTTGACTGGGGGTCAAAAGGTCGGAGGTTCGAATCCTCTCGCCCCGATTGCTGAGAGCCGCCGGCGTGGTCACCGGTGCCCACCGCGGTTTGCGGCAGGCACCGCGGACCCGCCTTGGCCGGCGCCCCGGGGGCGTAGCTCAGTTGGTAGAGCATCGGACTTTTAATCCGCTGGTCCAGGGTTCGAGTCCCTGCGCCCCCATTCCGGCCGAACTGCAGATCCAAACGCGTTCGGCTGGCGAATCCACAGCCTACGATTGCGCCCAATAGCACCGCCGAAAGGGCAGCGCACGACGCCGGTGGGCGAGGATGGTGCCCGTCTTCGGATTGAGCGGCGTGCAGAAGCAGATCGAGGCGTTTCACGGATGATGGTTTTGCATGCCGCCTGGGATCGGGCGGGACTCAAACTCTGGGCGGAGCACGCGGTCGGGGCGGCCGAGCGGCGCGAGAGCGTGTTCTGCTCGGCCGAGTCGATTGTCGCGATGCTCGACCGCGTCGGCATCGCGGCCGAGCCTTCTTTGTTGCGGCTCAAGCTCCCCGCGGCCGCTCCTGCGGAGAATTCGGGCGACGCCGACCATGACGAGTCCAGCGGTGATGAGCCGCCGCAGGCCGACCTTCTGGATCCCGGTGTTGACTCTGATGTTGATCCCGATGCACACGGCTCCGATGAGCAGTCGTCAGACCCTGCCGAGCACATGGACGTCGAGCCCGGGCCCGAGCCTGCAGCGGCGCAGGATGACACGGCTGCGGATGGGATGTCTGCGGTCCAGGTGCTGCCGAGCCCACGGGCGGCGCACGCCGCCGGGCGTGTGCTCCAGACGCCGGAGCGGGTCGTGCTGGCGGAGCAGGAGGTGGGGGCCGCGTTTCTTGCGAACGCTGCGGCCGCGGAGGCGCTCGACCGGCTGAGCGAGGCGGCCGGTCCGGGTGCTGAGGCCGGGGTTTCGCTGGCGTACATGGGCCAGCTCGTTCGGTTCGCGTACAAAGTTGTTGCGCAGCAGCGGTTCGTGCCCGGCCTGTGGCAGGACTCCGACGGCTCGCTGACCGCGGGGTGGCAGCCTTGGCTGGCGGATGAGCATACTTCTGAAGAGGCGGCGGCGCTGATCGCGGCGATGCCGCCGGTTGTCCGCGCGGTGTCCGACGCGTTTGACCACGATCCGGCGGCGATCGTCGGCGACCTGCTCTCGCGGATGACCGACACGCTGGCCCGCCGGGCGCTGATCGATGACGAACTGAGCGAGGTGCTCGAGGACAGAGACGAGTCCGACCTGAACGTCGGCTGGCTGATCGGGCTGCTCGGCGAATCGCGAGACGTGACGGCGTCGGACCGGCGCTCGCTGATC
>JBCDEF010000101.1:0-9775 GCA_039179915.1 Planctomycetota bacterium
CCGTAAACGGCCGAGCGGGCCGCGGGCTACCCCCCCGTCAGTTCTAGGTCGTACCACGCCAGCAGCCGCCCGGCACGCACGGCAAGCAGCGGGTCCACCGCACGGCCCGCGGCCAGATCTAGCAAGGCTTCGCGGGTCGTCGGGTGCACCGCCCAGACCCGTCCGGCATCCGCGGCCGCGGCGGCGTCTACAAACCGGCCGAGCCCGGGCGAGAACCCGACCCAGTCGGCCGGGCCCAGGTCAGGCCCATACCCGGCCTCGATCAGCAGGCCCCACTGCCATCTCGCGAGCACCACGTGCCAAGACTCGGCGGCCATCGTGCCCAGCGCCTCGGCCAGCCCTTCCCACGCCGGCTCGTGCGGCTCGTGCTCGCTCAGCAGCAGCCGCGGCAGCTCGATCGCCAGCATCGCCGCGCAGTAGCTCGCGTGCGAGGTCCGCACGCCGCGGTACGTCTTGAGCAGGTCCCACCCGCCGAGCACGGCCAGGCCCGATTCCTTGGGATAGACCACCGCCTCCCCGAGCGTGCAGACTTCGAGCCCGCCGCTGAACCGGGGGTCGTTCCGCTTCGAGCCCTTCCCAAGCACGCGGACGATGCCGAGGTTCCGCCCGAACAGCACGGCCGTCTGCGACGTCTCCGAGTAGTCCCACTGCCGCAGACAAATCGCCTGGTCGACGACCGGGTCCACGGCTCAGCCCCCGCCCGCATCGGTTGACGACAACCGCTCGCGCACGAGCCGATCGAACAGCTGCACGGGTGCTTTCTCGCCGGTCCACAGCTCGAACTGGGCCGCGGCCTGGCGGATGAACATCTCGACGCCGTCGATCGTGCGGAACCCATGCTCGCGGGCGGCGCGGATCATCGGCGTCTCGATGGGGTTGTAGACGGTGTCGAAGAAGACGGTCTCGGGCGGCAGCTTGCCGGCGAGATCGTGGATGGGGATGGAGAGGCCGTCCGGGTCGGGGCCGCCGGCCATGCCGACGGGGGTGCAGTTGATGAAGACGTCGGCAGGCGTACCGACCGGATCCTGTGCCGCGTTGCAGCCGAGTCGGCCGGCGAAGTCTTCGGCCCGGCCGAACTCGCGGCTGGTCACCGTGACTGCAGCGTCCTTTCGCAGCAGCGTCGCAGCAATCGACGCGCTCACGCCGCCGGTCCCAACGAGCACCGCATGCCTGCCCTCGATTGAGCCGAGCAAGGCGGCAAGCGAGCCGGACACGCCTTGGCCGTCGGTGCTCGTCACCAAGCACGGATCGCCGACAACCAGCGTGTTGCCGGCCCCGGCCGCGTCGACCGAACGGGACACCGCCCAGCACTCGCTGGCGGCCAGCGTTGCAAGCCGAGCCTTGTGCGGGATGGTCACGCTCGCGCCAGAAAATACTGCAGAATCGAGCAGTTCGAAGAGCGTCGCCTTGAACGATTCGTGGCTATCCGCCACCGGCATCGGCAGATACACCCCGTCCCACCCACGGGCCTCGAACCCCGCGTTGTGCACCAGCGGCGACATCGACTGCGTCACCGGCCAGCCGATCACGCCGTAGACCTTGGTGTCTTTGCCGATCGACCAGAACCGGTACATGCCCAGCAGGTCGCTCATCGTCGGCTGCCCCGGCGCAGTACCCGCGCTCTGCCGCAGGCTCGCGAACGTCAGGTATCCGCCAAACTTCGGCGCCAGCACCCGGCTCATCAGGCCGAACTCACCCATACCCAGGCCGATCGTCGGCTTCGGGGCCTCACGCAGGATCTCAAAGATCTCCAGATTATCGCGGATGGACCGGGCGCGATAGGCGAACTTGACCACGCTGGCCGCCGGCTCGGCCCAGGCGTCGGCAAGGCGTCGCATCAGGTCGCTCGGCCGGCCCTCGAAGTCGTGCATCGACAGGATCAGCCGGGTGCGGACATCCCGCTGCTGCTTCGGGTGATCGACGCATAGGTTGATCTTCTGGCGGATGTTCGCCGACTTCTGATAGCTTGCGAGTTCAAAATCCAGATACGCCGGCGGATGGTCGGTATTGACGCACAGCTTCTCGAGCAGGCTGACGCGGTCGACCTCGTCGCCGTCGTAGTCGCCGCCCTCTGCGGCGCTGCGGCAGGTCAGGATCACCGGCAGCGGGCAGTCGGCGACCAGGCCCCGGAGTTGCTCAACGACAAACCGGTCCTGGTCCTGATCTTCGGGGCTGTCGCCGGCCGAGCCGTGGAAGAAGCTATCGATGCGGAGTTCCACGATGTCCGCACCGGTGTCCTTGGCTAGCTGCGCATCGGAGAGCGCGGCTTCGACCGATTCGACCATGATGGGTACGCAAACCAGCGTCATGGGCCGAACAAGAACGGAAGCAAGGCCGCACCAAAAAACAAGAACGCAACGGCGAAGTACAGCAGCGAGACACCTATGACGGCCCAGCCCATCCAGAAGCCAGCGATCCCGCCGCCGACCATCTCACGCGGCACGCGTCCCTCGCGGGCGTCGCGCCGGACACGCCCGCCCATAACCACAGCCGGGATGGCAACGAACGAAGAGTGGGGACCGAGGCAGAAGAAAAAGAGCACGAGCGAAGCGACCCCCCACCAGAGCGCACCCTTGGCGCGTCGCAGCGAGGCTTCGTCGCCGGCCGGCCGTGACCACACGGGCGTGGCGCATTCGGGGCAAAGACCGTCGGCGCGGATCCCGGTCAGATCGAAACCGCACCGCCAGCAGATCGGTCGCTCGCTCATAGCCACGATTCAAGGCCCGCCGACAGCAGCCGGCCGCCTGAGCAGCCTCGGGAACCGGAAATAGGTCGCCGTACGCCAGACATACTCGAACGGCCCCATCGTGAACGCCCGCAGCCAGAGGGAGCTGAACGCGAGCTGGCCGATGTAGATCGTCAGCACCATGATGACCATCTCGATGCGTGTGACGTCGCCGAAGCGGCCCATGCCCCAATGCTGCGCGAAGGCGGCGACGAGCAGCGACTGCATCAGGTAGTTCGTCATCGCCATCCGCCCCGAAGCCGCCACCGCCCGCACCAGCCATGTGCCGACGGTCGATCGGGCCATCCACACCGCGATGCCGCCGTATGCCAAACTCATCAAAGGACCCGCCAGGTGCACCACCGCCGTTGACAGCGTGAACACCGGAGAATTCTGGTCCGACAGCTCGGTCATCAGAACGCCGGCAATGGCGCCCGGCAACCCGACCACAAGCCCAAGCAGCACGAACCGCTTTGGCCACGGCGAAGCCGGGTCGCTCAGCACACCGAAACGCATCACCGCGCCGCCGAGCAGAAACATCGCCGGCACATGCAAGAAAATCCCAGCGAAGCCGACCCAGAAAATGATGCCGGCGACCCAGTTCAGGGCCCGCATCGCGACTGCGGTCGCGTACGGTCCGTTCGTCATCGCGTCGGTTTCGGCATCTCCCCACGCGGGATCGAGCGGACCCGACTGCACCTCACCGGCTTTGAGACCCCGGATCAGATCGTCAAACGTTGCATTCTCGATACCTGACATGGGCGGCTCGCCGTTGCCCGTCCCCAATGCCGCCCCCAGCCCGGCCATGCCGGCGACCCACAGAGCCGCGGCGAGTGTTAGCGTCACGGCAATGATCAGCATGGGCTTCGGCCGCAGCGGCGCGAGCCACATGACGAGGAAGCCAAAGCAGGCGTAATAAATCAGGATGTCGCCGTACCAGACCAGCCAGGCGTGTGCCATGCCGAACAGCAGCAGGAGCACCAGCCGGCGGATGTACACGCCCGCGAACCCGCGGCCGGCGGCCTTCGCCCGGTCGTACATGAGCACGAGCCCCATGCCGAAAAGCATCGAAAACAGCGGGTACGACTTGGACTCGAAGAAGACGCGGGTGAGGTAATAGAGAAAAGCAGCCAGCGGGCCCTCGTCAGCACCGCCGCCGTCGAACATCCACGTTAGCGGCTGAACCATAAACTGCACGTTGACCATGAAGATTCCGAAGAGCGCAAGCCCGCGGGCAACATCCAACGCGGCGATGCGATCACCCACCTGCGTCGGCCGGAGAGCGGCGGGTGTTGTCAGGCTCATGATGGCAGTTCCCTCCGATCGTCTGGTGACAGCGTACTACAACGCCGCGAGCCGGCGGGCCGTCTCTTGCTCGATCAGCGCCGCGACCATCGGGCCAAGATCGCCCTCGGCGACGACCTTGGTCGTCTGAAACTTCTGGTCCAGCCGCTGGTCGGCGACGATGTTGTCTTGATAGCGGTAGACCCGGATCTTCTCGCTCCGCTGGCCGGTGCCGATCTGGCCCTTGCGTTCGGCGGCTCGCTCCGCTTCAGCCTTTTGCCGCTCGATCTCGTAGATCCGGGCGGTCAGGAGCCGGCGGGCCTTCTCGCGGTTCTGCTGCTGGCTCTTGGTCTCCTGCATGCTGACCTCGACGCCGGTCGGCGCGTGCCGGAGCTTGACGGCCGTCGCGACCTTGTTGACGTTCTGCCCGCCCGGGCCCTGCGCGGTCGTGATGTGCTCCTCGACGTCGTTGGCCCAGTCGATCTGCACATCGACCGCTTCGGGCTCGGGCAAGACCGCCACGGTCGCGGTGCTGGTGTGCACGCGCCCCTGGGTCTCCGTCGCCGGGACCCGTTTGACCGAGTGCACGCCCGCCTCGAAGCCGAGCTCGGCGTAGACGCCCTCGCCCTTGATCGTCACCAGCGCGTGACGGATGCCCCCGACGCTGCCGTCGGCCGTGACATCGACCGGCTCGAACGACCACGACTTCACCGACGCATATTTCTCGTACATCGTCATCAGGTCGCGGCACCAGAGCCCGGCCTCGTCGCCGCCGGTGCCGGCGCGGAGCTCCATGATGACCGAGGCGAACCGGCGATCATCGGCCGTGACCAGCGAGGCCTTGACCCGCTCGGCAAGCTCGCCGATGCGCGAGGCGAGTTCGGGCAGCTCGTCCTTGGCCATCTCGGCCAGCTCTGCGTCGTCGCCGGCGATCGCGGCTTCGAGTTCCTCGGCCTCCGCCCGTGCCGACACGATCTCGCGCCAACCGCCCACCACCGGCTCGAGCGCCGCCCGCTTGATCGAGAGCTCCCGCACCGCGTTGTGGTCGGCCATGATTTCGGGGTCGGCCAGTTTCCGCTCGATGTCGGCCACCTGCCCATCGAGCTCGCGGAGCTTGTCGACTACGCCCGAGGGCAGCATCGCGTCGATCTGTTCTGCAACCGGGGGCATCGGCAACGATACCCAGCCCCGGCCGCCGACAAGCGATCACGGCCGGCCGAACGCGTAGCATGGCCGCGTTCTCGGAAAGGGGTTCGATCTCGTGAGCGACGATGCTATTTACACACACGGCCTCGGCAAACGCTTCGGCCCCAAGGTCGCCGTCGAGGATCTCGACCTAGCCGTCCCTCGCGGCTCGCTGCACGGGCTGATCGGCCCCAACGGCGCGGGCAAGACGACCACCATCCGCATGGTCATGTCCATCCTGTTTCCCGATGCCGGCCGGCTGAGCGTGCTGGGACGCAAATCGGCCGTCGAGAGCAAGGACAAGATCGGCTACCTGCCCGAGGAGCGCGGCGTCTATCGCAAAATGAAAGTCGGCGCGTTCCTCAGCCACATGGCGGCGCTCAAGGGCGTGACCGACAACGTTTCCAAGCGCATCGACGACTGGCTCGAGAAGGTCGACCTCGCGGACACCAAAAAGAAACGCTGCGACGAGCTCAGCAAGGGCATGCAGCAGAAGGTCCAGTTCATCTCGGCCGTCATCCACGAGCCTGAGCTGTTGATCCTCGACGAGCCGTTCAGCGGTCTCGACCCGGTCAACATGCGGCTGCTCCGCGACCTGATCAACGAGCAGCACCAGAAGGGCGTGACGGTCATTTTTTCAACCCACGTCATGTTCCAGGCCGAGCAGCTCTGCGACCATATCGTGATGATCGAGGGCGGCCAGAAGGTCCTTGACAACACGCTGCAAGAGATCCGCGACCGCTACGACCCGCGGTCGATCGTCTTCGAGCCCGACGCGGCGATCGGCGACGGACCCGCGCGGCAGCACGCTTCATTCTCGGGCATCGAACAGGTCTCGCCCGGCGTCTTTGAAGCATCGCTTCGCGAGGACGCCGATCCGCACGCGGCGATGGCTTCGATCCTGGAATCCACGCGGGCCCGCCGGGTTGAGCTCCGCAGACCGACGCTGGAAGACGTATTCATCGATATCGTGCAGTCGCGCTCGGGCGATGATGTCGACGAGGCCGAACTGCGAGCCAAGCTGCGAGCCGATGCCGCCGCTGAGGAGGCTGTCTGATGGGCACGACCAAGATCCTGCGTGTGGCTTGGCGCGAGTTCGCCTCGACGGCCCTGACCAAGGGCTTTCTCGCCGGCGTGCTGCTGCCGCCGATCATGATGATCGGGATTATCGCGCTGATCACGTTTCTGACCGCGACCAAGAGCGCGCCGCAGGTCCGCGGCGAGGTCGCGGTCATCGACCCGACGGGCCGGCTCGCAGAAGCGCTGATCGAAGACCTTTCACCCGAGGCCTCCGCCGAGCGGGTCCGGGAGCGAAGCGAGCGGGCCGCCCGTGTGCTCGGCGAGGTGTCCGGCGGCGTGGCCGATTTCAGCGGCGCCGTCGAAACCGAAGACATCCGGGCGCCGCAGCTCACTGTCGTGACGCTGGACACCGGCGTCGATATCGAGGCCGAGAAGCAGCGCATCCGCGAGGACGCCGATTCTGATGACGGCCGCTTGGCCCTGATCGTGATCAACCCGGCCGCGCTTAATACATCACTGTCGGATGAAGAAAGCGAAGCCGACGGAAAGCCACGCCCGCTTGATGTCGAGTTCTTCATCCGCCCCGAGCTCGACGACGATGTCGTCGACGAGATCCGCGACGCGACCATCGACCGCATTCGCACCACCCGCTATGAGATCGCCGGCTACGACGAGGACGAACTGGGTCGGCTCCGGACAGTCCGCACCGAGCGGGCCCGTGAGCTGACTGCTGACGGCGGCGAACGCGGCACACTCGGCGAGTTCCGCAGCTTTCTGGGCTACGGCTTCATGATGCTCATGCTCATCCCGACCTTCGTCGGCGCGCAGTATCTGCTGACCAGCACGGTCGAAGAGAAATCCAGCCGCGTGGTCGAGATCCTGCTCTCGGCGGTCAGCCCCATGCAGCTGATGACCGGCAAGGTGCTGGGCCAGATGTTTGTCGGCCTGGTCATCATGGTCCTCTACGGCGGGCTGAGTATTGTCGCACTCATCCGCTTCGGGCTGGGCGATGTGCTCACGCCCCTGACGCTCGTATCCATGCTGCTCTTCTTTGTGCTGGCGTACTTCACGTTCGCCAGCTTCATGGCGGCGGTCGGCAGCGCGGTCAACGAACTCCGCGAGGCCCAGTCGTTGATCGGCCCGGTCATGGTCCCGCTGATCATCCCCTACGCGCTCGGCTTTATCATCGCCGACGACCCGAACAGCACGTTCGCGACGATCGCGAGCTTCGTGCCGCCGATCTGCCCGTTCATGATGATGCTGCGGGTCGCGAGCACCGAGCCGCCGCCGCTGTGGCAGATCGGGCTGGGCGTGACGATCTCGGCGATCACGTGCTACGTCGCGGTCTGGTTCGCGGCCAAGGTCTTCCGCGTCGGGCTCTTGATGTACGGCAAGCCGCCGAACTTCCGCACGCTTATCAAGTGGGTGCGGCTGGCGTGACTGCTCCAACCGACGGACATGCCCCGCTGCCCGACCGGCACGATCTTTACGAAGCCTGCGTGCAGTCGCCGCCAGAGATGTATCAGCTGCTCCGTGCGATCCACGGCAGCAGCCCGATGGCACTCGCCGAAGACTTCGCCGGCACGGGCGACCTGGCCCGCTACTGGGTCGACAAGGATCCCTCGCACGCAGCGACCGTGATCGACCTCGACAGCGAAGCGCTCGCTCGATGCGCCGAGCATGATCGCATCACCGCGATCGTCGGCGATGTCCGCGAGCCGCGTGAGACCGTCCCGGCCGATGTGCTCCACGCCGGCAACTTCTCGATCGGCTACATGCACACGCGGGCGGAACTGGTCGAGTACCTCCGCCGGGCACACAGCCGACTCCGACCAGACGGCGTGTTCGTCTGCGACACTTACGGCGGCGAGTCCGCCTTCCTGATCGGCTCGACCGAGAAAGACGTCCCGCTCCCCCACGGCCGGCACTGCCGGTACACCTGGGAGCAGCGCGAGGCCGACCCGCTAACAGGCATGGTGACCGATGTGCTGCACTTCCGCGTGTTCGACGCCGACGAAGCGGTGCTCGATCTGCCCGACGCGTTTGTCTACCGCTGGCGGCTCTGGTCGGTCCCGGAACTGCGGGACGCGATGGCCGAGGCCGGCTTCGCCGAGACGAACGTCTACAGCCAGTTGCCCGACGCGGTCGACGACGCGGGAAACGCCTACGCGGAACCCGTGACCGATCCCGATTGGCTGGGCGATAGCTTTATCGTCTGTGTCGCCGCACGCCGAGGGCGATAGACTGCCCCACGCGGCCGCAGGACGAATCGGCCGCCGAGCCACGCTCACGCCCGGAGGGAATTCCCGTGACACGCGCCGCCTTCGCACACGCTCTCCCGTTCGGCCGGCTTTTCGGCCTGATCGCTGCCGTGCTCGCCCTCGCCTCGGCGGGGTGCCTCGCCGACCGCCCCCGCATCGCGCCCGAGCCGGGGCCGAGCCCCGACCCGGTCCTTTCGAGCGCCGGGCCGTTCGAGATCACCTCGACCACCACCGCCGAAGGCTTCGGTGCCGGGCAGGCGATCTTCCTCCGCGGCAATTTCGTCTACATTCTGGGCGACCGATACGACGACGGGACCGAAGGGCCGGGCGTCATCCGCGAGTTCTTCTGGAGCACCGACGCGCGGGGCAACCGGGCCCTGTTCTTCGGCGGCCGAGAGATCATCCTCACCGAAAACGGGCAGGATGTCGCCAAGCACCCGACCGGTCTGACCTGGCACCCCAACTTCGGCTACTGGCTCGGCGACACCGTCGACCAACGCGGCACGCTTTTCCAGATCGACTTCGACCTTGCCCTCTCCCGCGGCACGCTCGACGGCAGCATCATCCGCACCATCGAGGACAATGCCGCGGTCAACGGCACCCGGCCCGAGTTCATCACGCTGCCCGGCGGCCGCGTCGTCCTGGCGACCAGCGACTACGGCGATACCGGCAACGCGCTGCGACTCTACGACCCGGTCGCGTTGCTCACCGCCGAACGAACCTCCGACGACGGCGTCCTGTTCGCCGAGCACCCCTGCGGCCCGTTCGTTCAGACGCTCGAGCCCGGCTTTGAGCCCGGCGAGGTCTATCTGGTGCAGAACCGAACCCCGGGCCTCGGCTACCGCCTGACGCTGCTCAACGTCGATGACACCGGCCGCATCCGCGGCAGCGAGGTCTTCGACTTCGAGCAGCCCACCGACGAGCTCGAGGGTTTCGCCTGGCTCGAGACCGATCGGCGGGGGCGGACGGCCTTCATGATGCTTTCCGCATCCAGATCGGCCAACGTTGTCTTCGGACGATGGTCGCCGGAACGGCCTCTGCGCCGCTGAACCGGCGAGGACTTTCCCTGGCTTCTTGCCAGGCGACCGGTTCCCCTGACCGCGGCCGCAGCCCGGCCGCGAATGCAGCCATCAGGCTGTGGTCGCCGCGTCCGGGAACGGCTGCAGCGTTTCGACCGCCTGGAACGGTTGTACCGATTGGGCCGGTTGTGCGGCCGCCCTCGCCCGGGTTTCTTGCACAATCCACCCGAAGCGGTGGCACCCGTTCCGGTGCTTTGTCACGCTGTGACCGGACACGCTCG
>JBCDEF010000102.1:0-9740 GCA_039179915.1 Planctomycetota bacterium
GGATCATCGACGCGATCGCGTCGCCCCGCTCCACCGCGTTGAGGTCCTCGCGGTGCACGTTCTCGATCAGTGCCCACTCGGCGCTCGACGCGTCGTCGATCATCCGCACGATCGCCGGCACCCGGTCAAGCCCGGCCAGCTTCGCCGCCCGCCACCGCCGCTCGCCCGCGATCAGCTCGTACCGCCCCCCGGTCGAGCCCGAGCCCGAGGCCGGCCGCACCAGAATCGGCTGCATCACGCCGTCGCGGGTGATCGACGCCGCCAACTCTGTCAGCGATGCCTCCTCGAACGAGCGCCGTGGCTGGAACCGATTCGGGATGACGGCCCCCACCGCCAGCTGCGCGATGGTTCGTTCTGGAGCTTGGTTTTGTTGTTTCGACATATTGTTGTCGGGCCGCTCTTCTGACACCGAAGCCGCTTCGTCCGCGGTCCGGATCGAACTTTGGGGTCGTTCCGGAGTGCGGATCGCGGTGCTCGAAGCGGGTTCATCCGCAGATGGGCGGACCGCGACCGGATCGCCGATCAGGCCGCTAAGCCCTTTCCCGAGCCGTCGCCGCTTGGGTTTGGCGTCGTTCGCGGCGGGTTTTGTCTGCGTTGCGGTCGAAGTGTCTGCGGGGCTGGGTGTCGCGGGATCGGTCATGGTGGGTGGCCTCCGTGCCAAACTCCGCCGGCATGGCGGAGCGGGTATGGTACCGGCCTGATGACGACCCCGCCTCGAGCCGCAGCCGTGCAGACCCAGCCAGAGACGATCGCGCGTGCCCTGATCGTCGAGGGCGGCCGCGTGCTGCTCTGTCGTCACCGCGAAAAGCCGTACTGGTATCTGCCCGGGGGCCACATCGAGGTCGGCGAAACCGCCAGCGAGGCGGCCGCCCGCGAGCTGATGGAGGAAGCGGGCCTTGAGGTCAAGGTCGGCGACCCCCTGCTGCTGGCTGAAGTGATCTTCGGCTCGCCGCCTACGAACGGGGGCCACGAGCTCAACGTGGTGTTCCACGTGGAACGCCGGGGCGACGAGCCCGTGATCAGCACTGAGCCGGAGCTCGAATTCGCCTGGATTGAGCTGGCTGCTCTGGTCCATCTCGATCTTCGGCCGCGGGCGATGAAGGCCTGGCTAGTCAACGGCGGCCCGGGCTCGAGAGACATCGCCAGCCCGATCGAGCACATCGCCGACCGCGAGCCGTCGTAGTCTGACCGGCTGCGTCACAGGATCGGTCCCGCACAGGCGGTTCGCCTCGCCCAGCTTGCCACCGACTCTGGTAACCGCGGCCCAGCCGCGGGCCCAGGCGGCCGATTCGTTCCACGTGGAACACCAAGACGATCAATCATCATCCCGAGACCGCGCCGCCTCCGAGCATGCGACGGTCCGGTCCGACCTGGAAAACACGCTGTCGACGGCTCTCGACCGGGTCGACGCGCTCTCGGCCGAGATGGTCGAGCTCCAGAGGCGGGCGGCACTCGGAGCCGTCGCCGGCCTCCTGGCCCACGAGGTCAATAACATCCTCACGCCCGTGCTGGCCCGGGTCCGCGTCGCGCGGAAGCCCGACGCCAGCCCGGATGCGGTCGAGGCGGCCCTGCGTGCCGCGGACGAGTGCGTGAGCAAGACGGCCGAGATCGCCCGGGCGATCCTGGCTCTGGGCCGCGGCGGAACGGCGGACCAGCCGCAGACAGCCGATATCCTCGACACGGCCCGGCTCGCCCTGGCCGCTCTCGGGCGCGATCTGGGCCGCGACGGCATCACCTGCGAGCTGCGGATCGCCCCGGACACACGGGCGGCGATCGCCGCCAGCTCCCTCCAGCAGGTCTTCGTCAATCTGTTCCAGAACGCCCGCAACGCCATGGTCCGCGGCCCCGCCTCGGGTCGACGCCTCACGGTCGAGTGCCGCCGACTCGAAGGGCCCATCGGCACGCTGCTGCTGGACGTGGTCGACACCGGGCCGGGGATCCCGGTTGAACGGCAGGCGACCATCTTTGAACCGTTCGATCGGCCGCGGACCGACTCGGCGGGCACGGGCCTGGGGCTGACGGTCTGCCGTGAGCTGCTGGTCGCGGCCGGCGGGAGCATCCGCATCGGCGACCGCAGCGGGGGGGCCCACCTGGTGATCCGGTTGCCGGCGGCGGCGGATGCCGGAGCCGATTCAGCCGAAGCCGCTACGCCGGCGAGTTCCCCTGGTCGCCGGGCAGGATGACGACATCGCTCGGCTCGATCCGGACGCCGACCTGGCGGTGGCTGTCGGCCAGGTGCTCGGCGGGCGGGTTCAGCTCGGAGACGTTGAGCGTCGCTCCGCCGCCGCCGGCTTCGGGCCCGACGCGGACAGCATGGTGCGCGACCTCGCCGAGGTAGACGGTCTCGATCCGCTCGCCGCGGAGGGCGCCGGGCGCGTCGGGCTCGACGAGCCGGATCGCCTCGGGCCGGAGCATGCAGAGCACGCCGTCGTTTTGTTTGTATTTTGATTGGTTATTTTCGGATTGGCTCTCTGCGGCGGCGGTGATCGCGCCGGCGGCGGTTTTGAGCGTGACGGCCCCGTCGGCGTGGGTGCCGACGACGCGGGCGTCGAGGAAGTTGGTCTCGCCGAGGAAGCCGGCGACGAATCTGGATTTCGGCTGCCGGTAGAGCTCGCGGGGCGCCCCGACCTGCATCAGGTGGCCGTCTTTCATGATCGCGATGCGGTCGGCGATGCTGAGGGCCTCTTTCTGGTCGTGTGTGACGTAGACGGTGGTCAGGCCGGCCTCTTTGCAGATCCGGCGGATTTCGAGCCGTAGGTCGTTCCGCAGCTTGGCGTCGAGGTTGGACAGCGGCTCGTCGAGCAGCAGCACCTCGGGCCGGATGACCAGCGCCCGGGCGAGGGCGACGCGCTGCTGCTGGCCGCCCGAGAGCTGGTTGGGCTTGCGCTTGGCGTAGTCGGTCATCTGAACGGCTTCGAGTGCCGCGGCGACGGCGTCCGACTTGACGGCCTTGTCTTGCTTGCGGACGCTGAGCCCGAACTCGACGTTCTGGGCCACGGTCATGTGCGGCCAGAGGGCGTAGCTCTGGAAGACCATGCCGGTGTTGCGTTTGTTCGGCGGTGTGTCGGTGACGTCGGTCTGGCCGAAGCGGATGCGGCCCTTGGTCGGCTCGATGAAGCCGGCGAGCATTCGGAGGAGCGTGGTCTTGCCGCAGCCGCTGGGCCCGAGCAGGAAAAAGAGCTCGCCGGGCTCGATGGTCAGGTCGACGCCGGCGACAGCGAGGGCGGCCGAGGAGCCGGAGCCGAATCGTTTGACGACGCCGTCGAGCGTGATGCGTGTGCCGTCGTGGGCGGCGGCATCGGTGGGGGGGCTGCTGGCCGGCGCGGTGTCGAGTGTGGTCATGGTGGGTGAGGGTACACCGTCCGGGCGTGAAGATGGCGTGTGCGGCGGCCGCATTGGTGCACGCTTGGTCTTGCGTGTGGTAGTCTCGCGGCGGCGGACCGGCGCGGGGAGCGTTTGCGTGCAGCCGCCGTATTGAGGGGCGGGCCGGCGGGCGGCTCATGGACACATCGGGGGTTTCGGATGACACAACATTTCTGCAGCGGCGCGGTCGGTCTTGTGATGGCGGCGGGCTCGGCCATCGGGCAGGGCATCCCGGAGGCGTACACGCTGGTGGAGCTGGTTCCGGCGGCGGGGCAGCCGAACAGCGCGGCGCTGGGTGTGAATGACGTCAATGAGGTCGCGGGCTGGTCGGGGCTTGCTGGATCGTCGTCGCCGGTGTTCAGTCTCGCGACGGTGTGGGGCACCGACGGCATCGGTACGGATCTCCCGCTCGCGTTCGGCGCGTCATCGTCGGTCGCACAGGACATCAATACGAGCGGCACGGTGCTCATCCGGTACGTCGGCGGCACGGAACAAGTCGCGGTGCGGACCGGCAACGGATCGGTGCTGACGCTGCCGGACCCGGCATCCGATTCGAGCCCGACGTTCGCCGCACGCTTGAGCGAAGCGGGTGAGGTGGGCGCCATCGTCGACACGGATGGTTTCTTTGGGGACGACGGCATCGTGATCTGGCAACAGCGCCCCGGTGGTATGGAGATCAGTCTGGAAACCGGGTTTCTCGGCGTTCTGATCGGGAGCGGCTTCGGGTCCGACCCTGGCACCTTCGCGCCTGACGGCACGTTTGTCGCCAGCGGCGATGATGCGAGCGGTGGGAGTGCCCACCCTCAGTCCTTCGATCCTCGAACGGGGGAAACCACCGAAGCCGGTCCGGCGGCCGACATCAGCTCGGCACGCGGGGCCAGCTCAAGCGGTTGGGTGGTCGGCACAAGCGATTCCTCTGTCGCTGTGGAGTTTCTCGCGTTTGTTGCGCGTCCTGACGGCTCGGTGCTCGAACTCGCCGCCTTTGGATGCGACGAGTCGGGTACTGGCGGCTGTGCTCTGTTGTCTGGAGTCGGAACAGATGCACTCGCTGTGAACGAGGCCGGGATCGTTGTGGGCTGGGTACCGCGCGTGCTTGACACCGATGATGGCGTCTTCTTGCTCGACGACTCTGTCGCTTTCATTTGGTCAGAGTCTGCCGGCACGGTCGAGCTCTCGACGCTGATCCCGGACGGTTCGGCGGACGGGTGGCAGCTCGACGAGGCGACCGATATCACTAACTCGGGCGTGGTCGTCGGCAACGGGATCAATCCGGACGGCCAGCAGCGGGGATTCATCCTGATCCCGCGGCCGCGGTGCGCGGGGGATGTGAACGCGGACGGGCAGGTCAGCTCCGCCGACTTTTTCGCGTGGGTGAGCGCGTTCCAGAGCGGGTGCGACTGATCGGGCGGCCGAGGGGCGGGGGCTGGCGGTTGGGCTGGCGGTTGGGCGGCGGTTTGTCTGGCGGTATGGGTGGTGGTTTGGGTGAGGTGGTTGATCCGGGTTCGTGGTCCTGCGACCATGGGGGGTGAGCCGATCGAGCCGCCGCCGACGCCGTCGCCGGGCTCGCCGCACGGAGGCGGCGGGGGGGACCGCTGCGCCGACGCTCGAGGCCGGGCCGGACGATGCCCCGGCCGAGCCCGTTGCTGGGCCCGATGCGGATCAGGATCTGCCGGTCTCGGATGGGCCGGTGCCAGCGCGGCCGGTGGCGATCGACCTGACCGAGCCGGCGAGCCCAGAATTGCACGCGGGGCTCGAACCTGATTCAGAAGCAGAGCCATCGCCTGAAGCAAAACCTGAAGCAGAACCCGAAGCAGAACCGGCCGAGGCTGTTGAGCCGCCGGCGCAGGATGTGTCGGCAGCGGACGAGCCAGACGACGCGGCGACGACGCTGGCGATGGACCGCCTGGTCGCGGCCCGGGTCGGTGTGCACCCGCTGGTGATGATGCGGGACCGCGGCGTTGATTGCCTGCGGGCGACGCGGTTGGTCGTTCGGCGGCACCGGCACGTCTCGGGCTGGGTGCTGGCGTGTGTCGCGGGAGCGGCGGTGCTGCTGGTGTTGTCGGCGGCGACGCTCGCGCGGTCGACGCCGCGGTGGTGGGGGCCGATCGATTTCGGGGACCCGTCGCTGGCGGTGCTCGCGCAGAACGTCGAGAACGGGGCGATCACACACATCACGGCGGACCATCAGGGTGCGACGAGCGCGTCGGTCGAGTGGCCCGTGAAGCTGTCGGACGACGGGGCGAACGCGTGGCTGAACCTGCGGCTGCGGGCGTGGCTGCCGAAGCTGACCGCGGGCGAGTTTGAGCCGGTCTACGACGCGGCGACGGGCGAGTATCTCGGCGAGGTGCCGATCGACGGCGTGGAGTGGCCCGAGGGCGTGCGCGAGATCCGGCTGGCCTTCCGCGACGGGCGGTTCCGGATCGGGGCGCTGGTCGAGGCGGACGGTCGGGACCGGGTGTTCAGTGCGACGCTGGCGCCGGAGGTCCGCGCCGACGGCTCGCTGTGGATGCGCGCGACGCGCGTCGGGATCGGGCGGCTGTCGCTGCCGGCCTGGATGGTCTTGGGCGACGACGGCGGGTGGCTCCGCGGCTCGATGCCGGCGGATCTGCTGGCGACGGTCGAGGCCGAGGCGGTGTTTGAGAAGCTTGCGGGCCAAGCGCCGCTGTTCGAAGACGCGGTGATCAAGCTGGGCGACGGGCGGCGTGTTCGGCTGCTGACGCTTCGGGTCGGGAGCGAGTCGCTGGTCGCGCGGTTCCGGACGGAGTGGGCCGATGAGCCGGGCGAGTGATCGGGACGATCGGGTGCGGGCTGCGAAGCGGCGGGCGTGGCGACGCTCGGCGATCTGGCTCGGCTGTTCGGTGCCGGTGCTGTTTGTTTCGCTGGCGCTCTTTATGGGGCCGCTCGTGCGGACCATTGCGCCGGATCTGAAGTACCGCGACGAGGGCTGGTACGTTCCCGCCGCGATCGCCGCGCAGCTTGTGGCATTCGCGATTGTTTCGGTTCCTTCCACGCTGACCATGTTGTTCGTTGACCGGTGGCTTGGCGTCACCAGAGCCTGGGAGGCTTGGCGTGTCGTCAAGACGGGTGCGTGCAGGACGTGCAGGTATCCGCTGCAGGCGGGCGAGGACGGCGTGCGGACATGCACCGAGTGCGGCGGGCGGTTCGGGGACGACGGGATGCGACTCAGAGCAGAATGAGCACGAACGCGGCCAGTACGATGACGACGACGATGATCGTCAGCGGCTTGGTCTTGTTGGTTTCGCCGGTGAGCAGTTCGCCGCAGACGGGGCAGACGGTCGCTTCGTCGTAGACCTCGGTGCCGCAGGACGGGCAGCCTTCGGTATCGCGGTCGAAGCGTTCGATGTCGTCGGCGGATGGGCCTTCGGGATCGAGTTCGTCGAGATGGTCGGTCTCGTCGTCGTAGAGGGTCATCAAAAGAGGCTAGCCGGGGGGCGGCGGTGTAGGCTTGTGGCATGATGAAGCGAAGAGCCTATCGGGCGTGGCGTGTGGGTGGTGTGGTGGCGGTCGGCGGGCTGGCGTTGGCGTCGGTTTCGGGCTGCGGCTCGTCGTCGGGATCGCGTGACGCGGACGGGGTCGGGCTTGAGGCGGCCGCGATCGGCTCCGGAGAAGACGCGGGCCCGAGCGAGAGCTTTTTTGTTGTCGAGCGCAACCCGGGCACGGGCGGGCGTGTGCCGTGGTTCTCGCCGCTGTCGACCGCGACGCGCGAGGTGCCCGAGCAGGTCGTGGCGCTCGAGGGTTTCCAGGCGATCGGGGTGGCGGTGACGTCGGGCGCGCGGCTGTTCTTGTCCGCGCCGCGTTGGCACGGGCGGCACGGGTCGAGCGTGATCGAGCTGTTCCCGGGCACGAACCGCCCGCCGGCTCCCTACCCGGACCGCGGGTGGAACAGTTGGGGCCCGGGCGAGCGGCCCGAGGAGTCGTTCGTCTGCGTGCAGGCGCTGCACAGCGACGGGCCGGGCCGGCTCTGGGTGCTCGACCCCGGTGCGCCCAGCTTCCAGGGGCCGATCCGCGGCGCGGCGAAGCTGGTTCGGTTCGACACCGCGACCGACCGCGTGGCCGCGAACTTCTTGCTGGATGACCGGATCGCGCCGCCCGGCTCGTACCTGAACGATGTCCGGATCGACCGCGAGCGCGGCTTCGCGTACATCAGCGATTCCGGGCTTGGGGCGATCGTCGCGGTCGACCTGACGACCGGCGCGGCGCAGCGGTTCCTCGAGGACCACCCGTCGACGAAGGCCGAGCCCGGGACGCGGCTGGTGATCGGCGGCGAGCCGTGGGTCGACGAATCCGGCCTGAGCCCGGCGGTGCACTGCGACGGGATCGCGCTCTCGCCCGACGGCGCGTTTCTCTACTACCAGGCGCTGACGGCGCGAACGCTCTACCGCGTGCCGACGGGCCCGATGCGCCGCGCGCTGCGCGACCTTGGCGAGGACGCGCCCGCCCCGCCGCTGGACGCCTTTGTCGAGGACCTGGGCCGCACGTTCGCGACCGACGCGATGATCATGGACGACAACGGCGTGCTCTACTTCACCGCGCTGGAGCGCGACGCGATCACCGCCCGCCGGCCCTCGGGCGCATTGACCATGGTGACCGCCGACGAGCGGCTGGTCTGGCCCGACAGCCTGGCGATCCACAACGACGAGCTGTATGTCACGACGGCCCGGATCCACGAGGTCGGCCTGAACAACCCCGCCGGCCCGCAGGCCGAGGGCCCGTTCCGGCTGCTGCGCGTCGGCCTGATCGGTCCGGAGGGCTGAGTGGTCTACCGGTCTTCGGGCTCGAGCCGTTCGAGCTTGTCGATCTGGGTGCGCTGGAATGCCAGGGTCTGTTCGATTGAGGCGACGACCACGACGAACTCGATCGTGTCGGCGCCGGGCTCGGAGAGGAGCCGGCCGCGGAGGGTCCGCCCGTCGGTGAGCGCGAGGCGGTGCGTGACGCGCGGGGCGGCCGCCGGGCTGGATGACGAATCGGGATTGTTGCCCACGCGCTGCTCGAAGCCGGATTGGTTGAGGCCGGACCGATCAAGGCCGGCCTGGTTCGGGCGTTGATCTTCGCGGCCGATCCTTCGGTCGCGTCGCGCAACATGGGTCTCGCGGTCGATGATCCGTAGGCGGACCGGGTTGGACCGCCAGGTCACGGTGTGGTTCCAGGGGCCGTGCTCGCGGCGGACCCGGACGAAGCCGCTGCCGTCGGCGACCTCGCGTTTTTGGACGGTGCGTGTGCGCTCGGCGCGGGCGGTTGGGTTGCGGAGGATGACGCGGCCGTTCTCGGCGGCGCAGGCGAGCCGCTCTGGCGACGCGCGGAGCGTCTCAGCGCCCAACGCGACATACAGCGGCAGCGGCGGGCGGTCGTAGAATTCACGCCGGCTCTCGGCGGTCCGGTTCAGCGGCCAGAGCACCGCGGCCCGCTCGAGCCGGTCGCCGATGATCCGCGCCCCGGTCCGGTGGACAGCGATGCGTGGCGAGGCGACCCCGCTCGGGCCTGTGACGGTGCCGATCAGCCAGTGGTCGGTCTGCTGGAGGATCCGGAAGTCGGTGTGCTCGGGCGACTCGAGCCGCGAACCGAGCAGGATATGGGCCGCGAGCGTATCGGGCTGCGGGCTCAGCGGCCGCTCGTACAGCGGCGGGAGGCCGATGTAGCTGTACACGGTATCGCCTTGGTCGGCGGCCTCTGCGGCGTCCTCATCGAAGCGCCGCTGCCCGTCGGCGGTGACGACCATCCGCGGGCCGCCGGGCGCGAGCTCGTGATAGCTCCGCTCGAGCCGCTCGCGTCTCGAACCGGTGGTCATCCGGATCTGGTCCTCAAGATCACGCAGGCGGAGCGCGCGGGGGGCGGCGACCACGTCGCCGTTGGGCAGCACCAGGTAGTCGCCCGCGTTGCGTGTGAGGTACCGCAGCTGCGACCCCGCGACCCGGTCGAGCACGTCGACGCAGTCGATCGGCGGCAGCGGGAACGACAGCGAGCCGCGGATCCCGGCCCCCTCGCGATCGAGTTCTTCGATCTGGGAAACCGGCAGCGGCCGGCTGGCGCGGTCCTGCGCCGATGCGGTCAGCGCCGGCCCGAGACCAACGCTGCAGAGCACGGCCAGTCCAGCCAGTCCGGGCGCTGCGGAGGCGGCAAAAGCGATCGGCCTCGCCAATCGAGAGACAAGACGCTGTGTTCGATTCATCCGGCCATGCTAGCGGAACCCGTCCGATCGTTGAACACAAAAAACGCCACGCCGGGAACCCGCACGCGGGCTGGGCGTCGGAACGCTTATCCCGCGGCGGTGTTGCCGGGGAAAGCGTTCGGACCGGCGTTGATGCTGCGGGGGCTGATGATGGGATGTTGGATCGTGATCGGGCGGCCGGCGGCCGCAC
>JBCDEF010000103.1:0-9502 GCA_039179915.1 Planctomycetota bacterium
GCCCGCATGGAGATGTTGCCGCGGAAGACCACGTCGTTGCACGAACGCTGGATGTAGACGTTGTGGGCGAAGATCGTCGCGTCGGACCGGCCGATGCGGTGGTCCCAGCCGTTGCGGTCGAAGATGTTCTCTTCGATCAGCAGGCCGTTGACCTCGTCGGCGAAGATGCCCTGGGCGTGTGAATCGTTCTGGGCGTCGACGATGACGTTGCGGCGGATGCGGATGTTCTCGCTGTTGCCCTCGGGGCCGGCGACGTCGAAGGAGATGTTCACGCGGAACGCGCCGAAGTAGCAGTCCTCGATGAGGATGTCCTTGACATAGCGGCCGGTGGCGACGAAGCCGTTGCCGACGCCGGGCTGGGCGCCCTCGAAGTGCAGGCCGACGAAGGCGAGGTGCTCTCGGCGTTCGCGGTGGTTGACCATCGAGACGCCGCGGTCGGGAACGATCAGGCGCGGGCGGGGGCCTTCGCCGTAGGTGGTGACGACCATCGGCTCGGACTCGCTGCGGCCGGACTTCCGCCAGCCTCCCAAGGCCTCGTTGAACGTATCGCCGCGTCGGATCAGCAGCCAATCGGGGTGGTTGTCCCGCAGCATCCGGTTGCCGCGGGCGGTGGTGCGGACGGGCGACTCCGGTCTCAGCCCGTCGTTGCCGTCGTCGCCGTCGGCCGCCACATGGATCTGCCGGGTGTCAGGGCTGGGCGTGAACTGGGTCCAACCGTCGACGATGACGGGCCCGTCCGGCGTGCAATCGGGCCCGCTCTCGCCGGCCTGAATCAGCTCGGCCAAGAGCAGGCCGTCGTCGTCGTCGATGTCGCCGTCGCGGTCGATGTCGGCGGGCGTCTCGACGTACGCGAAGTAGTCGGAGGCGGTCACGGCCCCGTCGCCGTTGACATCGGCACAGGGCTGGGTGGCCGCATCAAACCCGATCAACGCGGCGACCGCGATGCACACCCATCGGATCAGGGTGTCGTTCTGGCCTTGAGTCTTCATGCGCTGCTCCTTGCGATGCTTGATTCTGAGTTCACGGCCGCCACCTAGCGGACCATCTCGATCCGACGGCCGATCCATCGCAGCACCGGCACCGCGATCGAGTTGCCCAGGCACCGGTACCGATGGCTATCGGGGCACGCGCTCGGCGGCTTGCCACGCCACTCGATCCGCGTGTAGTCGTCGGCGAAACCCATCAGCCGCTCGCACTCGATCGGAGTCAGCCGGCGGACGACGACGCCGTCCGACACGGCGGGCAACCGGGTGCCCGCGCGGATACCCGCCAGCGTGTGCGACAGATCGCCGTTGGTCGACTGGTTGTAATGGTCGATGCACACCGCACCCGGATCGTCGGTGTCGGCGTTGAGCGTGTGGAAGACGTCATCGCTGGCACACGGGTCTTGGCGATGATTGAGCGCCACGACCGGCGCGTGCGCACCGCGGGCGAGAGTCGGTGCGGGCCCGCCGGGCTCCGCAGAGCTTCGGTTCGCCTTGCTCGTGATCTGGGTCGGATCGAACACGATCGGCGATCCGTCGTGCGTGCATGTCAGCGTCGGCGTGTACCCTCGCGTCAGCTTGGCGTTCGCTTGTGCGTTGCTCACAACGAACGCTCCGGCTCGGTCCAAATCGTCTCGCCAGCCCGAGCCCGCAGCGCCGCGGCCAAGTGTTCCGGCAACGCCCGACCCCGCCGATCGGCTCGGCGGAGGATCCCGTTGCAGGCACGCGCGCTCAAAAAGTACCGCGGCGGCACCGGCTTGGTCTCCAAGACGCGCGACAACGAACACACGCTTGCGTCGCTGGGCCAGTCCGAAGTACTGAGCGTCCAGCACCCGGTAGGCCCACCCGTACCCGAGCTCGCCCAACGCCCCGAGGAAGGCACCAAAGTCCCGTCCGCCGCCGGATGACAGGACGCCGGGGACGTTCTCCCACACCACCCACTCGGGCCGTGCAGCGTCAACAAGTCGACAAAACACGAGCGCGAGGTTGCCACGCGGGTCAGCCATGCCCTTTCGGAGCCCGGCGACGCTGAAGCTCTGGCAGGGGGTTCCGCCCACAAGTAGGTCGATGGATCCGTGCTCATCGGTCGCGGCCTTTCCGTCGATCGCGGTCATGTCGCCAAGGTTGCAGACCGAACCGTGACGCTGCTCAAGAACCGCACAGGCGAACGGATCGATCTCGCTGTACCACGCGGGCGACCAGCCGATGGCCGAAGCCGACCACGCGATGGTGGCGGCTTCGATCCCGGCGCACACGCTAGCGAACCGGAGCCCACGCATCACGGCGCTTCCTCCGCGTCGCCGACCACGCCCGATGCTTGCGCCAGCGACGACAGCGACGCCACCACCGAGTCCATCTGGCCCAGCATCGCATCGATGAAGACCGTCGCCGTCGCGTTGGCGACCAGCCCGGACAGCACCGTGTTCTCGCCGGCCGGGTCGCCCGGCAGCCGCACCATGTACGACTTCGTGCCGGCGCCCTGGTCGGCCGTCGCGGTCATCGCCGTCGACACCGCGGCCTGCGTTGCGTGCAGCACCACCGGATCGCCGGGCCCCGCGGCGGCGTTGGCATCGGCCACCCGCCGGGCCTCGGCGATCTCGACATCGGCCGCGGACACCGCCTGCCGCTGCGCCGCCGTGAAGTACCCGGCCACCATCGCCTCGGTCCGCGTGTCGCCCTCCGGCACGGTCACGGTCACCAAGACATTCCGATCGCCCTGCCCGTCGACCGCCGCCGGGTCCGGGTCCACGATCTGGAAGACCCAGCGAGACGGCCTGCGGAACGCGTCCGCCGCGAGCCGCTGCAGCGGCAGCGCGTGGTCCGTGTAGTCGTCGATCGAGATCGAGGTCATGATGCGGCCCCTGTCATGCGCACACGTGAGGCCGCGTCGAGCGACACGAAGCCAAGATCGAGATCCAGCTCCCGGCGGAGCCACGCCTCGCGGGCCGCCACGTCCTCGATCTGGGTCTCGAACGAGACCCGCTCAACGACCGTCCCGCCAGACCGAAGCCGCCGGGTCCGCGTGACCATCGCGCTGCGGTGGTACAGCCGGGGCTCCGAGTCACGCATCCGCACCCGCACCGCCGGCAGCCGCATCTCGGTCAGCGCATCGACCATCGCGTGGGCCCGATCGTGCCGGTCGTCGGTCGGCACGAGCTCGTCGTCGCGGGCGAGCTTGTTGACCTTCGGATCGGCGTTGAGCCCCTGGCACCCGGCATCGCCCGGCGAGCCCGCGCGGCCGACAACCGACGACGACGCCCGCACGAACGAGCCGTCCCCGCCCCGCACCATCCCCGGAGGCGGGTCGCCGTCGGACCGATAGCCGACCCCGATCGAACACGGGGCATCCGTGCCCCCTCGCCGCGGTTCCGTGCGAACCGTCTTCATAGCACCGCCTCCAGATCCGCAACGCGCCGCCGCAGCGACAGCACCTCGTCGCACAGGTCCATCACCTCGCCCGGCATGAGCCGGCACGATCCGCCCCCGCGGCCCGCGATCACGGCCCGCTCGGCGATCAGCCACACGACCTCGTCCGTGAGCGAATCCCGCGACGAGCGCCGCGAGGCCATCGCACGCCGATACCGCAGAAGCTCGTCGAGCCGGCGGCCGTCGCACACGGCGCACCGGTGCACGCCGCCGCGGCCCCGGGCCAGCTTGACCGCCGGACCGGTCACGACGCGGCCCTCAATGGTGACATCGCCGCCGCCAAGTCATCGGGCAGCACGACCGGGCGGGGCTCGCCCACGGTCGAAGGCACCGGTCGCCGGTTCCGGTGGCACGCCGTACGCACCGACAGACACCAGACCGAGGCCACCGCCTCGTCCCGGCCCGGCCAGCCGAGCGAGCCCCACTCAATGCACATCGAGTGCGACGGAGCGCGCCCGCACCGAGGCGGGGTCCGCAGCAACCTCGCGACCGACGGCCAGCTCAGACCCAGCCGCGACCGCAGCACGCCGGCGGCCACCGACCGCGCGGCACGCAGCCACGGCGACCGCCGAGACGAGCGGATCATCCGATCACTCAGCGGCTCGCCGCCCGGCCCAACGGGCCAGAGCGCGATCAATGACAGCATAACGTGCGCCGGCAGCACGCCCGACGAGTCGCGTTCGAGCTCGGCGACCGGGTCCACACCGGCTACGGCGACACGAACAAGGCCGCCATAGACCGGCTGGCGATCGGGGCGAACAGCGATAGATTTAGCGCGAGCTGCGGACACACAGACACCCGTCAACACTGGCGGGATCGCGGCCGAGGTCAGCCATTCCGCGCAAGGTCGTCGGGCAGCGTTCTCAGCATACACAACCGCCGGAAGCTGTCAATCGCATTTCAAAGAATCATCGTAAGTAACAGGATTTGTCAGGATGAAGTTTGAGAATGGAGGGGGTGGAGGGGCTCGTTTTTATTTGTAGAGCGCAGTCAAAGTATCCCGGATACTTGCAAAGAGACAAAAGAAACAGATCGGACCCCCGCCCCCCCTCCAGCGGACGCAGCCCGACCCCTCCGCCCCGGCCAACCAGCCCAAGAATCATCGCAATCAACGCCATACGCCCGCCCGCCCCGACCAAACGCGACACGCGAAGCGACCCGCGGTGCGCGGGCCCCTTCGGGGGAGGACCCAGCCTGCCCCCTAGGCCGCCCCGTGGCCGTCTAAGCCACGCCACCGTGCTCGACGACCTGGGTTCCGTTGTCAAAGAGGGTGCGGGAGACGCCGCCCAGCGGGCTCAGGCGGCATCCTCGCTCGGCCGATCGTCACGCTGCGGATGCATGCCATCGACCCCTTCAATGGGCGAGACACCGTTCTCCAGATCGAGGTCCGTGCCGAAGACCGCATCTGCAACACCCGGCCGCATCCGAACGCCCTCGAACGCGGCGACCTTGGCCTTGGCGTTGCCCTTGAGCTGCATGCGCTTGGTCGGCCGGTGCTTCGCCCAGCCGATCTCGGCCTTGAGATCGCCCGCGAACCGGGCCTTGCTCATCCGGGCGCCTGTCGCCTCGGTGATGCCCGCGTGGCGCATGTAGGCCTGATAGAGCCGCTCAACGCTCATCCACGGCACATCGCCATCCACAGGCTCATGCGCGGGCTCCAGGTAGTCTTCAACGAACCGCCCGATGTCGTTGCTCATATCACGGAACAGCCCGACGCCCTCGTAGTGGCTCCGAGGGAGCGGGATCGCCTGCTCGCCGTCCCGAAGCGCGAGCAGGTAGTCACGCAGGCCGTTCCAGATCGCATCGACAAGGGCGTACTGGGCGTCGCCCAGCACGAGTTTCTTGTACCGGGGGTCCTGCCGGACTGTCCCCCGAACGCCCTGGCCGAAGTGCAAGAAGACCAGCCGGTTGACGAGCGCGTCCCCAGGGTCCTTCAGCTTCACGAGCCGGTTGCCCACCAGCCACGGCAACGCGGTGTTGGGGAATCGCAGCGGCTCGGCGTAGAGGTTTCGCCCGTCCATGTGCTCGCCGCTCGCCATCGTCTTTAGCACGCTCGCTACGCTGGTGCGATCGAAATCACCGTTGTCGGCCTCGCCGAAGATGACCGCGGACTTGTCGAAGAGCGACACGACGTGTACAGGGTCCAGTAGTTTGCCGAGCGCGAACTGCGGCACGCACGCCTGGCCGAGGATCTTCGCGACGACATCCATCGTCGTGCCCTTGCCCGACCCGCCGGCGCCGTGCAGGTACGGCATCTTCTCGTCGTCAAACCGCCGAACGATCGTCTTGCCGATGAACCGGCGCAGGCACTTTGCCCAGACCGGATCGCCCGCCGAGCAGTGCTTCAGGTGCGCGGTCCAGTGCCTAGCCTTGTCCGCAAGCCACCCGTCGATGTTGGCTCGAAAAGCCTCGCCCGTTGCCTCCTCCGGCCATTCGAAGCCGAGCGTAATGGTCGAGAGCAGACGCTCGTCGTGAGGCCAAAGTTCGGGGCTGCCCGCCAGCAACGACTCGATCGGCATGATGCCGTTAGTGAAGCTGATGAACTCCGCGGGCTCGGGCAGGCCCGCACGTGCCATGCCCGCCGCGTCGAGCGTCCGCTGCGCCGGATCAACATGAAATCCCACTGGATCGTTCCTTTCATTATAACACGACGCCAGCCAGACCGGGAGCGACTCGGCATCTACAAACGTAAGCAGACGCAGCGCATCCAAGAATTCGGCCATGGATCGACTGGTCGGTGCGTACTGGACCTGTTTATAAACCGGCTCGCCTTCGTCGTCGATGCCGTCGCGCTTGAGCACCCACCGCGTTTCGAGCCACTTCCGCAGCGGCCCGCGGACCCACTCGTCGGATCGCTTGATCCAGCGCCCTTGCTCGTCCTCACGTGAGCTGCCGTAGACGAGCCAGGTCTCTTTGAGCCAGACGAGCCGAAAGACGCCGCCGCCGGGTCGTGACGGATCGTCAGACGCAAAGCAGTCGATCAGGAAGCGCCTGGCGACCTCGCTCGACTGCTTCGGCAGCTGGTGCTCGTCGTCCCAGGCCAGCTCGCCGACATCAAGCGGGTCCCGCGGCGGAGGCATCCCGCTGCCTCTGTTCGCCGCCAGGCTGTCGTCGTGGGGTGCGCCGCGCGTCGCCTGCTCAATCGACCGGTTGATCCACTTCAGGGTCCGCGGCCCGCCGCGCTGGCCCTCGTTGACCACATCCTCAAAGTCGACGCTCTTCGCGGCCGGGTCTTTCGGCACCCACTCGCCGGCCGCGGCGCCGTGGTGCGTGATCGCCCGGCTGTCCCACCGCATGAGCGACGCGCTCTGCGGGTAGCTCACGGCGACGCGGACCGTCGGGTGCAGCGTCCGCAGCCGCTCCGCCGCCCGCCGAGCAACGCGCTGCCCGGCCATGCCCAGTTGGCGAGCCTCGGCCGATCGCCACCCACGGCCGTCGGGCTCAAAGTCAATGGTCTCGATGCGATCGTCGGGCTGCCCGTGCTCGTCCGATCCGCGGACGCGCCTGCGGAGCCGCCAGCGTTCGGCGTCGGCATCGGCGCAGACGACCACCGTCTCGACCGCCTCGTCCTCAACCAAGCCGGCCAGGTCGATCGCCAGCAGCCCGCTGGTCGAGATGCACGCGGCGGTGGCATAACCCGTCGCCTCCCAGAGCGCCAGTGCGGTCTCGGGCCCCTCGCAGAGCAAGAGGGTGCGGGAGGGCAGCTCGCCGTTCGCGGGCACGCCGAACCAGCACGCACCGCCGGCCAGCTCACCGAGCGAGAGCTTCGGGTTGACGAGGCGGGTCGACTTGTGTGCGGTCAGCACGCCGTCGCGATCGGCGGTCAGCTCAAGGGCGATGCGCTGCACACCGACCAAGTCGCCGCCCGGCCGTTCGCGAACGGCGAAGATCGCCGCCGGTAGATCGATTGTGCCCCTCGGGTTGTCATCGGCCTGCGGATCACCATGAACCAGCTGCGACGTGCCAAAGGTGCACGCGGCAGCAAACCGTGCATCGGTCACGGCCTCGATCGTCGCTTGGCTGCGACCCCGCGCGGTCAAGTAGGCCGCCAGCTCGGCGCGTCCGGCCGCGCTGGAATCCCACACCCGCCGAGCGGCGTCGATCTTGCTGGCATCCCGCTTGTTCGGCTCGGACTGGATCGAGCGGTCCGGCGCCGGCCTAGCCGGGCGTGGCCCGTTCGAGGCTCGAGCGCCGCCGGGGTTCTGTCGGACGAAGAGCGTGCCGAACGAGCCGGTGCTGCGGTGCTTCACGTAGGCGGCATCGAGCGGCTGGATATCGCCGTCTCCGCCGCTGGTGCAGTGGACGAACTCGCCGGCGGGGTTGGGGTAGGTGACGCCGCCGACCTCTCGGGGCGAATCCTTGAGCACCATGCACCGCCGCCGCTCGTGCTTGCCCCGGGTCTCGGGCGTGCCGCCCCGCCCGCAGATCGGGCACCCGCCCGGGTGCTCGAGCGCGTCCATCCAGGCCGACCTGTCGAACCCCCCGAGCGAGCTCACGCGGCGCATCCGGCGTTTTCAGAGCGCATCCGGTCTTGTCTCGGATGCGCGACGATGCAAAACTCTGCTTGGCAATCACTTCCAATCGGGCGGATTCGGCTGTTAACCGCTAGGTTGCTGGTTCGAGTCCAGCTCGGGGAGCTTTCCCAGGCTGCTTGCGTGTGGTCATTCCTGTGAGGCCTGTGCCTTACTCCTGGCGGCCGCGCAGAGCGCTGATATCGAGGCTGACCACGTACTCACTCATCGTGGAGTCTTCGGGCAACGCCGCAGTCATCTTTTTGTAGAGCGGGTCTTCCCAGTTCGTCATCGCCTCGATGTACTGCGGCTTTGCCGTCATCTGGAGATCGATCAGGCCGGCGTCGAGAACCGCCGAGCGGACGTCATCGACCAACTCGGCGCCCGCGATGCAGCCGACCAGCGCTTCGAGATCGTCCCGCACGCCAGCCGGCAAGGGCTTGAGCAGCGCGAGGTCGGACACGGCCACGCGGCCGCCCGGCTTGAGCACCCTCGCGATCTCGTGCCACACACGACGCTTCTCGGTCGAGAGGTTGATCACGCAGTTCGAGATCACAACATCGACCGAGGCATCGGCGACGGGCAGGTGCTCGATCTCGCCGAGGCGAAACTCGATATTGTCGATCCCGCTCTGCTCGCGATATCCCGCCAGATTGCCCCGGGCTTTGGTCAGCATCTCGGGTGTCATATCGACGCCGATGACGCGTCCCTCCGCGCCGACCTTGGGCCCGGCGATGAAGCAGTCGAACCCGCCGCCCGAGCCGAGATCGAGCACGGTCTCGCCCGGCTTGAGCGACGCGAGCGCAGTCGGGTTGCCGCACGACAGGCCCATATTCGAGCCCTCGGGCAAGACCGTGAGATCCTCATCGGCGTAGCCAACAGCCAGGGCGACCTGCTCCGGCGTGAGCGTTGTCGGGCCGCAGCAACCGCCGCCGCCGGCACCGCAACAGCCCGAGTCCGCTGCGTCGGGCGTATCCGCTCTGCGAGCGGACGCGGGGCGCACGCCCGACCACTGCCCGGAGCGTGCGATCTCGGCGTAGCCCTGGCGGATGGTGTTGCGCGGGTCTTGGGCCTTCTGGTCAGTCATCTGGTCGGTCATCTGGTCGGTCCCTTCTGAAGAAGTTGATCGCACGAGCAGGGCGCATCGCCGCAATATGTCACAACGGGTCCGAGCTCATCGATAGCGTCCGCAAGATCACGGCAGTGCTGCGCGAGGTCACGCCCGTCGGCCGAGTACCACACGGTGCGGCCCTTCTTCTCGCTCGATAAAAGCCCAGCACGGGCCATCGTCGCTAAATGCCGCGCGACCATCGAGAAATCGATCGAACAGCACTCGGCGACCTCGGTTACGGAGCAGGGCCTGCCGCACTTGAGCAGGCACGACAGCAACCGGGCCCGCGTCGGCTCGGCCAGGGCCTTGAGCATCACCGGGTCGAGGAGGCGATCGAGACGGGCTCGCCGTCGGGCGGCGTGCTTCGGAGAGGGGGACACACGCTGGTTTACTGACGCCATGACGCAAATATATGCCGCCGACTCCCGCGTCGGTGTTCTCTCAGCGGGTGGACAACGTGAGCCGGCAGC
>JBCDEF010000104.1:0-9303 GCA_039179915.1 Planctomycetota bacterium
GAGGACGCGTCGGGCGAGCGCACGGGGACGTACCACCCGGAGCCGGGCTCGACGGAGAAGCTCAGCCCGGCCAGCTTGGCGTCGAAGGGGTCGAGGGCGGTGGTCTCGGTATCGACGGCGAACGCGGGCGCGTCGGTGAGCTTCTGGACGAGGTCGTCCAGCTCGTCCTTGGTCTTCACGCACCAGTAGTCGCCGCTGACGCGGACCTCCTCGTGCTCGCTGGCGAAGAGCGAGTCGGAGAAGAGCCCGCCGTCGTCGTTCGGGCGGCCTGCTTCGGCGGGCGCCTCCGCGTCGCCGCCCAGGAGCTGCTTGAGCTCTTCCTGGTAGCGGTTGAAGCCCAGCTCGCGGAGGATCGGGCTGAGTCGGGAGAGCTCGAGGTTGCCGACCTTGGCGTCGTCGAGGTCGAGGGAGACGTCGGCGTCGTCGCGGAGGGTGACGAGCTGCTTGGAGAGTGCGAGGGCGTCGGTGGCGGCGCGGATGCGCTCGCCTCGTTTGCCCTTGATCTCGTCGGCGTTGGCGAGCAGCTCATCGAGCGTGCCGTACTTGGCGATGAGCTGGGCGGCCGTCTTGGGCCCGACGCCCTCGACGCCCGGGACGTTGTCGACGGTGTCGCCCATGAGCGCGAGCATGTCGATGACCTGGTCGGGGCGGATGCCGGACTCTTCTTCGAGCGAGTGCGTGTCGATGACGGTGTCGTGGTGGATGTCGTACAGCTCGACGTGGTCGGTGTCGAGGAGCTGCTTGAGGTCCTTGTCCTTGCTGATGACGCGGATGCGCAGGTCGGGGTGCTGCTCGCGGAGCGTGCGCACGAGGGTGGCGATGACGTCGTCGGCCTCGAAGCCCTCGGCGCCGAGGATGGGGATACCCAGCTCGGTCATGAGGGCGATGCAGCGTTCGACCTGGGGGTGGAGGTCCTCGGGCGGGTCGGGGCGGGTGGCCTTGTAGTCGGGGTAGAGCCGGGATCGGAAGGTGCCGTGATCGCCCGAGACGTCGAGCGTGCAGGCGACGTACTGGGGCGGCCCGTTGATGCGTCCCTCTCCCCGGAGGAGCTTGAGGAGCATGCCGACGAAGCCGAACGTCATGTTCGTCGGCTCTTTGGTGACGGGGCTGGTCATGGGGTTGCGGATGGCGTGATAGGCGCGGAAGAACTGCGCATAGCCGTCGATGAGGTAGAGGGTGGGGGCGTCGTTGCGGCTCACGCGCCGGCGGCCTGCTCGTGCATCTCGGCGAGCCGCTGCATGTACGGCTCGCCCGGCTCCATGCCCCGGCGGCCCATGACGGTGCGGACCGTGTCTGCGAACCGCGTGAGCCGGAATGCGGTGGAGCCCGAATCGGTCGCCCAGGTGAACGGGCCGACCGCGCCGGCGACCGGGCCGCTCGCGGCCCACATCGCGCCGGTGTGGATCACGGCACCGGTCATGATGCGTGTGCCGATCGCGAACTTGCTGTGATCGCCGATAATCGCGCCGAGGAATGTCTGCCCGGTGCGCTCGCTCGCGCCGCCGACGGTTCCGCGTGCGAGGACCTCGCCGTAGGTGTTGAGCAGGTTGCTGTTATTGGTGCCGGCGCCGAAGTTGACCCATTCGCCGACCCACGAGTCGCCCAGGTGCCCCTCGTGGGCCTTGTTGGAGAAGCCTTGGAAGATCGTGCCGCCGACCTCGCCGGCGATTTTGCAGCGCGGCCCGATGGCGGTGTGGCCCTTGATCAGCGAGCGGTCGAGCACGGTCGAGCCCTCGCCGATGAAGCACGGCCCAACCAGGACCGCACCCGGCCGCACGGTCGCACCGGCCGCGACCACTACGGGGCCGCGGGAGCTATCGATCGTGACGCCTGGCCAGATGTCGGCGCTGGCTCGGACGGCGACGGCATGGTCGCCCCGGTGCATCACGCCGGGAGGGAGCGGCTCGCCCGAGACTGCAGCGAGCTCGCGCAGGTCCTGGTCGATCGCCGCGTCGCGGAAGATTCGGACATCCCAGGGCCGACGCAGGAGCAGCGGCTCGTCGATCTCGCGGACCGAGGCGTCGGCCATGCCATCGAACTCGCCGCGGAGAACGCGGGCGGCTTGGCGTTCGCTGACGCGTGCCACAACGACGCCGCCCTCGTCGTCCGACGCGCCGAGCTTCTCGAGGACGATCTCGTCGGCTTCAATCTCGGTGAAGCCCTCGGGGGGCAGTGGGCACCGGCCGTTGATCAGCAGGACCTCGCCGTCGCTGTCAGCCACGGAGTTGACGGGCAGGTCGCTGAGCTCGGCGACGATGCTGGCTAGCCGGTCTGGCACGATCAGGCCGGCGATCTCAACGTCATCAGAAAGCAGGGCCTCGATGCGGTCGAGCGTGGTTCGCGCGCCCGTTCGGATGTCGAAGCTCGGGCGGAGGTCTGTCAGCGGCGCAAGCTGGCCGCTCCCGTCATCGAAGATGAATGCTCGCATCGGCGCAGTCTAGCGCGGGCCGGGGCTGGCTACTGTCCGCGATGACGGGCGAGGACGCGATACGGGCGGTTGTGTTCGATTTTGACGGCGTGATCGCCGATTCCGAGCCTGCGCACGAGGCGTCGATCCTCGAGGCGGTCGCCGGGCTCGGCATGTCGTTTTCTCACGAGCAGTACGTCGGGACGATCATCGGCTTTGACGACCGGGACGCCTTCGCGGCGATCGTCTCGATGCACGGGCGGGGCCTGTCGGCCGATGACCTCGCCCGCCTGACGGTCGACAAGCAGCGTGCGTTCGAATCGGCCGTTACGGCCGGGGCGGTGGGGCGTTTCCCGGGTGCCGTCGAGCTTGCCGAGGGCCTCTCGGGCTCGGTGCCGGTCGGTATCTGCTCCGGCGCGATCCGGTCGGAGATCGACCTGATCCTGGCGGCGTTCGGCGCGTCGGGGGTCTTCCCCGAGATCGTGACCGCGGACGATGTGGCTCGATCGAAGCCGGACCCCGCGGGCTACCTCTTGGCAGCAGACCGGCTCGGCGTGTCACCGGCGCAGTGCGCGGCGATCGAGGACACACCGACGGGGATCGACGCGGCGCGGGACGCGGGGTACGGCCGCGTCATCGCCGTCGAGCACAGCTTCGGCGCCGAGCCTCTCGGCAGGGCAGATCTGATCGTGGGCCGCATCGCGGAGCTGACGCCCGAGACTGTGCTCAACGCCGGCTGAGCCAGCGGGCCACGTGTGGCGAGTCGAACCGGAACACTGCCGCCGACCAGAAGAGCGGGAACCAGAGCACCAGTGCGGTGATCGCGCTGTAAAGCGCGTCGAGCACTCGGGCGCCGAGCGTAGGAAGCGCCTCGAAGCCGATCGGGTCGTAGAACTCGCGGATCGTCAGCACGCTGGTGGCGACGACATGCCAGACCGCTCCGGCGACCGGGGTAAGCACAACGATCGTGATCGGGCTGTTGAGCAGCACGATCCCTCGGGCGCCGAGGACGAACTGCACGGCGAGCGTGAGCCCGAGCGCGTTCGGTCCGGGCACGAACACGAGCCCGCCGCCCGGCAGAGAGCGGGGGCTGAGCAGGTCGAGCAGCAGGCCGGCGATGCAGGCGGCGGCGGTCGCCGTGCGGGCCGGGGCGTACATGCCGATGAAGACGATCAGCGGGAGCAGGAAGCTCGGCTGCACGCCGCTGCCACCCAGGCCGAGCACGGCGGCGATGCCGCGGTCGAGCCCGATGGCCAGCCAGAGCGCGATCGCGAACGCCCCCCAGCTCATCGGTCGGTGCCCGCAGCGCCGGGCACGCGGACCACAACGCTGGCAACCTGCGCGGTGCTGATCCGCGGCCGCACCGTGATGATCTGGCGGAGCGGGCTCTCCGGGTCCTGATCGATCGCAGCGATCTCGCCGACCTCGAGCCCGGCGTGCGGCTTCATGGACGCCTCGCTGAGATAGGCCGTCGCTCCGACCTGAACGAGCGCCGGCTGCTGATCGAGGCCGGTGGTGATAAACATGCCGGGGCCTCGGAGCGTGCCGTCGCCGGCGGGCGCGACGTCGAACCGTACGCCGACACGGTCCTGGCTGGAGCTGTAAACGATCACCTCGATCGGCGGGGCGTTGCGATCGGTCAGGGGCAGGATCCGAGCGAGCGAGGGCTCGATGGCCTCGATGTAGCCCAGCAGGTTGGGCCCGCTAACGGTAGCGACCGATCCCGGGAGGATGCCGTCGGCCGTGCCGGCTCGGATGGTCAGCACGGAGCCCCGCGGGTCGGCGGAGCCGGCGACGACGTCCGCGGTCACGAGCCGCATCGCGCCCGAGCTGACGGCGGCGCCAGCTTCAAACGATGCGACGCGCTCGGTCAGATCCGCGATCTCCAGGTCACGCTGCCGCAGCAGCGATTCCAGCTCCCGGATTCGAGCGGCGGTGTCGGGCGGCTCGGCGGTCTCGGCGGGCATGACCGCATTGGCAATCGCTCGGCTGCCGGCGCTGATCGGAGCGGTCAGCCGCTCCACTACGCCGGCGATGTGTCCGATCGGTCCGAGGAGTCGTGCTGGCGTGAACGCCCCGACGGCGGCCATGCCGATCATGACCGCCAGCAGGCGGTTCGCGGTGATCAGGCCAGTCCGTGCTGCCACGCGGGTCGGTCCTTGCGATTGATCGGGGCGCTACAGGTCCATGTCATTCTCGAGGACCTCTTTCCACTCTTCGAGGTGCTCGAGGAAGATCGCGGTGCCGCGGGCGACGCATGTCAGCGGGTCGTCGGCCACGGTGACCGAGAGGCCGGTGGCCTTGCTCAGCACGCCCGGGAGCCCGCGGAGCAGCGAGCCGCCGCCGGCGAGCACGATGCCGTTCTCGACCAAGTCGGCCGCCAGTTCGGGCTCGGCCCGCTCGAGGGTGCGGGTGACCGTGTCGATGATCGCGTTGATCGGCTCCTGGAGCGATTCGCGGATCTCGGCGGCGCTGATCGAGGCCTTCCGCGGCAGGCCCGAGATGATGTCCCGGCCGCGGACATCGATCGTGTCGCCGCCCGAGTCGCCGTCGGCCGCCGAACCGATCTCGATCTTGATCCGCTCGGCGGTCTGCTCGCCGATCATCAGGTTGTACGACCGCTTCATGTGATTGATGATCGCTTCGTCCATGTCGTCGCCGGCGACGCGGACGCTCTCGCAGACGGCGATGTCGGCCAGCGACATAATGGCGACCTCGGTCGTGCCGCCGCCGATGTCGACGATCATGCTGGCTGTCGCCTCGGCGAAGGGCAGGCCGGCGCCGATCGCGGCGGCCATCGGTTCCTCGATCAGGTAGGTCCGGCTCGCGCCAGCGCGATCGGCGGAATCGGCTACGGCCCGCTTCTCGACGGCCGTGATCCCGCTCGGCACGCTGATGACCACCCGCGGCCGCACAAAGGTGTACTTGCCGCGCACCTTGTTGATGAAATAGTTGAGCATCGCCTCGGTGACTTCGAAATCGGAAATCACGCCGTCGCGGAGCGGGCGGATCGCGGAGATCGTGCCGGGCGTCTTGCCGAGCATCTCTTTGGCGACCCAGCCGACGGCCTGGCCGCCCTTGAGCACGCGGTTGGTGCCCTTGTGCACAGCGACCACGCTCGGCTCGTTGAGCACGATGCCGTGGCCCCGCTGGGCGACGAGCGTGTTGCAGGTGCCCAGGTCGATCCCGAGATCAAGGCTGAAATAGCGGAAGAAGCGGTCGAGCAGCGGAGGATCCTCCTCGGTGCGGCCCCTGGCGTCCGGCCCGGGCGAAGCCCAAGACTATAACCGACCCCGCCGTAGTGTCGCATCGGGTGCCGTGTGTGGACAAAACAAGAGCCGGCGGCACCGCTCGACGGAAACGAGCGGCGCCGCCGGCGGCGGGGAACTGGATGCCGGTTCCGGGCTTAGTAGACCCGGCGGCCTTCTTCGATGATCAGCGGCTCGGTGCCGGTCTGGCCGACCTCGATCTGGTCGAGCTCGACCTCGAACTCACGCTCGGCCGCCTGTTCGCGGTCGATCTGGACCCGGGCGATGTCCTCGTAGGAGGTCTCGGCCGTCCGACGGGTCAGGGCCGCCATGCGGGACTCCTGCTCGCTGCGGATCCGCTCGATGCGGTCGGTGACCTGGTCGAGGCTGTCGGCCGAGTAGGGGCTGATCTCGTCGAGGGTCTTCTGCCGCTTCTCGAGCATGGCCAGCATCCGCTCGTTGCGGGCGACCGCATCGATCTGGCGGTCGAGCTGGGAGAGCTGGTCCTGGAACCTGGACCGTTCCTGCTCGAGGGTGCCCAGCAGGTCGGCCAGGCGGGTTTCCTGTTCGGTCAGGAAGCCCATGTCGCGGCGGATCTCGCCGGCCCGGGCGGTGTAGTCGTCGCGAAGGCGGACGATCCGCTGGGCCTTGTCGTAGGCGTCGGCGAGCTCGAGCGACTCGTTCTCGAAACGGACGCGGACCACGGCGTAGCCGTTGGCGGTCTGGGCGTCCTCGGCCTTGCTCAGCAGGTGCTGCATGGCACCCAGGTCCTGCTCGGCCAGGGCGATCACCCGCTCGGTGATCCCCAGCTCCCGCTCGAATTGGGCCAGCTGCGTGCGGAGCTCGCCCAGGTCGTCGCGGACCGCCGCGATCTTGCCCGGGTACTGGGACTCGAGGTCGCGGAGCTGAGCCCGCAGGGCGACCGGGTCATCGATGTTGGCATCGATGACCGAGCTGATGCCGTGCCGGGCTTGGTGGGCCATCGCCCGGCCGCTGCCGGGGTTGACGGCCTCGGCGACGATGAATGCCGTTCCGACGCCCAGAGCACTGATGACGCCGAAGCGGACCACGTTGCGAACGATCTTGGCCATGTCGGGGCCTCCTGATGCTGTCTGCCGGGGGCGGGGAGCAGCTCGCTGCGCCCCATCACGCCGCCCGGCACGGGTGAGTGCGTGTGTCTGAGGGGTTGTTGGGCGGCGGCTCGTGCGGATTTCGCGGCCGGCTGCGGCGGGGTGCAGAAAATTGCGCCCCGAGCGCGTGGAGCTGTTTGCTAGGCTGATAGTGCAAGAAAGGCCTGTTCGCGAAACCCAGGGCCGCTTTGTCCCAACATACTCAAGGCGGACCGGGCTCACAGCCGGCCGCCGAGCGGGGAACACACGATGCTGACCAACGTCACCACGGGCTTTATCGCCCGGCTCCGGGCCAACGACGAGGCGGCCTGGTACGAGCTCTGGGAGACCTTCGGCCCGGTGCTCCGCGCCCAGCTCACCAAATGGGGCCAGGGCAGGATCGGCGTCGAGACCGTCCGCGACCTGTCGCAGGAAACGCTGACGGCGCTGTCGAACTCGATCGAGCGGTACGACCCGGCCCGCGGCGCCCGGTTCAGCACCTGGCTGCTGGCGATCGCCAAGCACGTGCTCGGTGACGAGATCGACAAGCGGATGGCGCTGAAGCGTGGCGGCGGGAAGCGGGGGGCCTCTTTTGAGGAAACCTGGATGATGGCCTCGGCGGACGAGGGTGTCGACGAGGCCTACGAGGCCGCGGTCTTCCGGGCCAAGGTCGAGGCGGCGATCCGCGGCGTCGAACGCAAGAGCGACTTCATGGACTTCTCGATCTATCGCATGCGTGTGCTCGACGGGCAGAGCGGCAAGGCAGTCGCGGAATCGGTGGGCGTCAGCGAGCCGACGGTCAGCCGGCGGCTGGCGCGGGTGCGCGAGTCGTTGCGGGTCGAGCTCCGCGAGATCATCGGCAAATACAGCTTTACGCCGGAGGAATTGGCAGAGGCCGAGCGAAACGGCGTGGGCCAAACACCCACAAAGGCGGACGACGCCGACTTCGACGATTCCATCGCGGAGATCTACCACCGGCAGCAGGAGCTGCGTCGGCGCGACGAAGAGGCGGCCCGCCTGGCCCAATAGCGGGCCGCGGGCGCCGAGGAAGGGGACCGCCGATGAGCGCACTCGCAACGATACTGGTCGTGATGCTGGCCGCGGTCGCGGCCGGGCTGATCGTTATCTTTCTGCTCGTGCCAGGCATCAAGCTCTTCGGCCGGCTGATCACGCACATCTTCAGCACAGTCATCGCCTGGGTGACCGACATCTTCCGGTTCGTGGGCACGGTGCTCGTGCTGCCGGTCTTCATGGTGCTCTCGGTCGTGTCGATCGTGGTCGGCCGGTGGTCGGCCGCCGGGCACTACGGCCGGGCGGTGAGCGCCGAGATCCGCTCGGCGGGCCTGTGCGTCTATCGCGTGATCGTCGGCTACCCGCTGCGGCTGTTCGGTCTGCACGCGTTGGTTGAGGGCTTCGAGCAGCGGCTGCCGGAGGTCATGGCCGCGGCGCCCGGCGCGGACAAGCCCCGCGGCCGCAAGAAGCAGTTCGACGGCTATACGATCGTCGGCTCGCTCGCGGGCGGCGGCTCGGGCGGGCGGCTGTACATCGCCGAGCCGGACGACCTCAAGCGGGCCGCGTTCGACAAGCGGGGCATGACGGGCGTCGATCAGGTGGTGATCAAGACGTTCAGCGTGAGCGAGGGCTCGACGCTGCCGCAGATCATCCGCGAGAGCCGGGCGCTCGACGCCGCCAAGCGGCTGGGGCTGATCCTCGAGCACGAGCTGACCAACGAGCGGTTCTATTACGCGATGCGGTATATCCCGGGGGAGCCGCTGAGCCTGGTGACACAACATGCGCACGCCGATGCCGATCCGGACGGGCTGGGCGACCCGGCCATCCGTCGGATGCTTGCCCTGGGCCGGGATGTACTTGAGACACTTGAGCGGTATCACACCGGCGGGCTGTGGCACAAGGACATCAAGCCGGACAACATCATCGTTGACGAGACCGGTGCGCACGTGGTTGATCTGGGCCTGATCACGCCGCTGCGCTCGGCGCTGACGCTGACCACGCACGGCACCGAGTACTTCCGTGACCCGGAGCTGGTGCGGATGGCGCTCAAGGGCGTAAAGGTCAACGAGGTCAACGGCGAGAAGTTTGATATCTATGCCGCGGCCGCGGTGCTCTTCTCGATGATCGAGAACTCGTTCCCCGCGCACGGCGGGCTGAGCCAGATCACCAAGCGCTGCCCGGAATCGCTTCGCTGGATCATCCGCCGCGGCATGGCCGAGTACGACCAGCGGTACGCCACGACCCGAGAGTTGCTGGACGATCTCGCGGTGGTGCTGGCCGCTGACGATCCGTTCGTTGTCAAGCCTGCGCAGCTGCCGAGCGTCGGCGGCGGCGCAGCCTTCGAGACCGCCGACGCGGCTCCTATGGAAGAGGCTCCGGCCGCTACGGATCCCGTGGCCGATGCGTCCGCCGCAGGGCAGGCGGAACGCGCCGCGTCGCCCGTCCCGCCGAAGCCGGCAAAAGAGTCAAAGCCGTCGATGCCCGGTCGGCCGGGGATCAAGGTGAAGAACTGGTGGTCGGGCTCGTA
>JBCDEF010000105.1:0-9256 GCA_039179915.1 Planctomycetota bacterium
CGGGGGTGCCGGCGGTGCTCCGGATCGTGTTTGCATACTGTGAGCTCCATGCTCCCGACCGCGTCACCGCCCCACCGCCGCCTGTCAGTTGCTGCCGTAGTCGCCGGCTGTGTGATGGGTTTGGCGGCTGCCACGGGCGCGGGCTGCAGCGGATCTCTTGCATCGATCGATCGCCGGATCGACCGGGTGCTGGATGATCGCTCGGCCGATCTCGGTGCGTTCGTCCGGCCGCCGGAGCGGTCACTCGCGGCCCCGAAGACCTTCCCTGTCCCCAGGCAGGCAGAGAAGCAGCCCCCGACGCTGAACCCGGCCCCGGACGAGCTGGCCTTCGTCCCGGCGGACCCGACGCGGGACGTAGCCGCTCGGCTGGACGCGTTTCTTCTCGAGGACGTGGCCGCGCCGGACGATCCGAATTTGCTGCGGATCGACCTGGTCACAGCGCTACAGATCGGCCAGGACACCGCGCGGGAGTTCCTGACCGCGCAAGAGGACTACATCCTGGCGGCGATCCGGCTGCTGATCGAGCAGCGCGGGTTTGAGACCCTGCCGTTCAACTCGACCACGGCCCGGATCGAGGGCGGCGGGACGGACGGGCGGTTCGATACGGCGCTCTCGGTCGTCAACGAGCTCGGGCTGACGCGGCGGTTCCAGAACGGCAGCGAGGTCGCCGCGTCGTGGCTGGTCGAGGCGACCGAGGACCTGCGCGAGGGCATCAGCGATCGGTACACGAACTCGAGCCGTCTGGCGGTCTCGGGCCGGTTCCCGCTGCTCCGCGGCGCGGGGCTTGCCGCGAGCGAGTCGCTGATCCAGGCCAGCCGCGACGTGGTGTACGCGGCCCGGGCGTTCGAGCGGTTCCGGCGGACGTTTCTGGTCGATATCGCGACCGATTATTTCGGCCTGGTCGAAGACCGCGCGGCGATCATGAACTCGATGCGGCAGATCGAGGCCCTGCGGGCGATCGAGGAAGAGACCGCGGCGAAGATCGAGGCCGGCCTGCTCCGCGATTTCCAGCGGGCGATCGCCTCGAGCGACCGGCTCGCGGCCGAGGCGGCGCTCGCCGGTGCGCGGGATGCCTACCGCCTGTCCGAGGACCGATTCAAAGTACGCCTCGGCCTGCCGCTGACCACGCCGATCGTGATCATGCCCACAACCATCGAGCTGCCCTACCCGGATATCGACCTCGCGGAGGCGACCCGGACCGCGATCGAGCTGCGCCTGGATCTCCAGACCGACCGCGACCTTGTGCTGGACGCACGACGCGGGGTTTCGGTGGCGCGGAACGATGTCCTCCCGGACCTGGACATTGATGCACGGATCGACCTGCCGACGGACCCGGATGTTGATGTCGGCAACCTGTCGTATGACTTCGGCGAGCTGTCGTATTCCGCGGGGATCACGCTGAACCTACCGCTGGACCGGCGGATCGAGCGGCTGAACCTGCGGAGCGCGGTGATCGGCGTGGAGCAGGCGATCCGCGCGTACGAGCTGAGCCGGGACGATGTGGCGGTCGAGGCCCGGGCGGCGGCGCGCGACGTGGAGCTGGCCCGCTTCCAGCTGACCCTGGCCGAGCAGCAGGTCGAGATCAACCGCCGCCGGCAGCGCGGTCAGGAGCTGGACCCGGAGAACGTGACCACGCAGGAACGGGTCGATACGCAGAACGAGCTGCTCGACTCGGAGAACGCGCGGGACGCGGCCGTGGCAGACCTGCGGATCGCGATCCTGGAGTATTTGCTCGCGACCGGCGTGCTGCGGGTCTCGACCGAGGGCGAGATGGAGCCGATCGGCGATCTGATCATCGGTCCGGAGATAGATCCAAGCCTGACGCCGGCCGGGGTGCCTGACGGTGTACCGGCCGGTTCGCCGCCCATCGATCCGCCGTGAGCAGCCAGCGGTCGTGCATGTGCCAGCGGTCGCCGGTGCTGAGGTAGTTGCCGGCCTCGTCGGAGCGGCGGAAGCCGAGGCGTTGGATGAGGCAGCGGCAGCGGTCGTTGTCGGGCTGGACCCAGCCGGCGACCGCGACGAGGCCCAGGCCCGCGGGCAGGGCGGCGAAGCTATGGTCGAGCAAAGCCGTCAGGCCCTCGACGGCGAGCCCGCGGCCGGTGTGCCCGGGCGCGAGCCAGAAGCTCATGTCGGCGTCGAACTCCAGGCCTCTTCGGATCGTGATGAGGTTGAAGGCGCCGACGAACTCTCCGGTTGCCCGGTCGAAGGCGGCTCGGCGGAACGCGGTGCCGCCGGCCAGGCCGATCGCGGTCAGCTCGAGCTGGCGGTCGAGGACGGCCGCATCTGAGTCCTCTTCTGCGCCCAGTGGCAGGAAGGGATCCAAGTGGCGGCGGATCTCGGGCATCCTGGGGAGCAGCGTCGACCTGTCGGCAGCGGTCAGCGGCCGGAGCCTGAGCCGGGGCGAGCGGAGCGGCGCCAGCCAGGGCTCGGCGTTGGCCATCGATTCGGCGCTGACCCGGACCGGAGAAGCCGGCACGGGCACGGCTCTGGATCGGACGGGCTGGCCTGTCGATGGTGCGGGGGTATGGGCGGCCATCGGGGCGTTCTCCGCGGGGTCGGCCGCCACGCTAGCCTCGCGGCATGGGGACCCTGGGCTGGCTAATCGGCGTCTTGGCGGTGGCCGCGTGCATGGCGGGCGTTGTCCGCCTGATCATGAGTCGGTTTGCGGCGACAGTGAGCGCCAGCGGAGCGTGGCAGATCGGTGGGATCTGCGCAGGGCTTGCGCTCGGGCCGATGGGCGCCGGCTCGGTCTGGCCCGAGGGCTACGAGCGGTGGATGGTCGGCGGTGTGGCCGCGGACCGGGCGGCGGACGGGGTCGAATCTCGGATCGAGCCAGAAGCTGATGCGCTGCGGGCCAGCGGGGTCTCGGCGGTGGCGCTCGACGAGCACACCGCCACCCTCCGAGCCGAGGCGGACAGGCTTCGACGGGAGGCGGCGGCCGAGCGGGCGCAGCGATCGGCGACGCGCGAGGCGGCAGCGGTCTCCGCGGGGCTGCTCGCGCTGCTGCTCGCGGCCCGGCGGGCCCCGGTTGCCGGGTCATCGGTGCTGGCCGGGCTGGTCTCGGGGCTGCTGGGCGGGCTGGTGGTTGCGGTGGGCATCCGGCTGGTGCTGGGAAGCGAGATCGGAGTTGCTGCGGCCGGCGGCGGGGTCTGGGCGGCGGGGGCGGTGCGGCCGCGGGGCCGGTTCGCGATCTCGTTTGGTGCGGGGGCATTGGCAGCGGCGTGCGGGCTGCTGATTGCTGGCGGCGCGTGGGCGGGCGCGATGGTCGCGGCTGTTGTCGGCCTGGCCTGGCTGATCGATTGGGCGGGCGGGCGGAATGGCGAGCACGCCGGGCTGTCGACTGCCTTGAATGCCCGGGCGGCTGCTGTGCTCGCAGGGCTTGTGCCGGCGTTGCTGCTGCCCTCGGCCAGCGCGAGCCCGGGGTGGAACGGGGCGCTGCTGATCGTGCTGGCGGTCGTAATCGCCGGCGACGGGCTGCTGATCGCGGCAACGCTCGGGCTGAAGCTGTGCGCTCGGCGGGCCTGGGCGGATCGGCCCCTCCGGGCGTGGGTGATCGCGACGGGGCGGGGTGTGGGCCCGACGATGATGACGGTGCTGGCGGCCGGATGTTTGACCGGGCGGATCGATCCGGCGGAACAGGAAGGCGCGGCGATCGTGCTCGCGGCCGCGGGAACTGTGCTGGTCTCGGAGCTCTCGCGGTCGATGACGCTGGCCGCGGTGCTGCCGGCGTATGCGATCCAAACCGGCCGCTGACCTTGCGTGGCGGTCCGTCTTATTCGACCGTGACGCTCTTGGCCAGGTTACGAGGCTTGTCGACATCGTGCCCCCGCGCGAGCGCGGCGTAGTAGGCCATGAGCTGCAGCGGCACGACCGCCAGCAGCGGGCTCAGCGGCTCGGCGATATCGGGGATGTACAGGACATCCTCGGCGATGGTGGCGATCTCGGTATCGCCCTCGGTGGCGACAGCGATGACGTGCCCGCCGCGACTGCGGACCTCTTCGATGTTGGCCAGGACCTTGCTGTACTGCGCGCCCTTGTTGGCGACAAAGACGACGGGCATGCCTTCGGTGATGAGGGCGATCGGGCCGTGCTTCATCTCGGCGGCGGGCATGCCTTCGGCGTGGATGTAGCTGATCTCTTTGAGCTTGAGCGCCCCCTCGAGCGCCGTGGGATAGTTGTAGCCGCGGCCCAGGAAGAGCCAGTTCTCGCGGTCAACGTATCGCTCGGTGACGGTCTTGATCTGCTCGGCCTGCTGGAGGATCGCGCCGATCTTGTCGGGTACGCCCTCGAGCTGGTCGATCATCGCGGCGCATCGTTCGACGGACATCTGCCGCCGACGGCCCAGGAAGATCGCCATCATGGTCAAGACGGTCAGCTGGCCGGTGAAGGCTTTGGTGGACGCGACGCCGATCTCGGGCCCGACGCGGAGGTAGACGCCCGCGTCGGTCTCGCGGCTGATCGAGCTGCCGACCACATTGACCACGCCTAGCGAGAGCGCTCCCTTGAGCTTGGCTTCTTCGAGCGCGGCCAGCGTGTCGGCGGTCTCGCCCGACTGGCTGACGGCGCAGACGATCGTGCCCTCTTCGACGATCGGGTTGCGGTAGCGGAACTCGCTGGCGTATTCGATCTCGGTCGGGAGCGAGGCGAGGTCTTCGAACAGGTACTCGCCGATCATCGCGGCGTGCAGGGCGGTGCCCTGACCGGTCAGGACGAGCCGGCGTGCTCGCACGAGCTCGCTGGCGTGGCTGAGCAGGCCGCCGAGGACGATGCGGCCCTCGTTCTTGTCGACTCGGCCGCGGAGGGTCATGCTCAGCGACTCGGGCTGCTCGAAGATTTCTTTGTGCATGTAGTGCGGGTGGCCGCCGAGCTCGATCTGGTCGAGGTCCATCTCGAGCTGCATCATTTTCGGCGTAACCGCCTTGTTGTCGATGGTCGAGGTCTCGATGCCGTCGCGCGTGAGCTTGCAGACGTGGTAGTCTTCGAGGGCGAAGGCCTGCGACGTGTGGCCGACGATCGCCGAGGCATCGGACGCGACGACATACTCGCCCGAGCCGACGCCGATCAGCAGCGGCCCGCCCTTCCGCGCGGCGACCAGCGTGTCGGGCTCTCTCTCGCAGACGACGGCGATGGCGTAGGCGCCGGTGACCTCGCGCAGCGCCGCCTGGACAGCCGCCTGGAGGTCGCCCTCGTACAGCTCGCCGATGAGGACGGCCAGAACTTCCGTATCGGTGTCGCTGGTAAACGAATGGCCGCGCTCTTCGAGCCAGGTGCGGAGCGCGGCGTAGTTCTCGATGATGCCGTTGTGGATCAGGCAGATGCCGGAGGTGTCGTCGGTGTGCGGGTGGCAGTTGGCCTCGGAGACGGCGCCGTGGGTAGCCCAGCGGGTGTGGGCGAGGCCGAGCGTGCCGTCGAAGCCCTGCGCGGCCTTGACCTTGGCTTCGACGTTGGCGACGCGGCCGACAGCCCGCTCGATCACCAGGCCCTGAGACCCGATCATGGCGACGCCGGCCGAGTCGTAGCCGCGGTACTCGAGGCGTTTGAGGCCCTCGATCAGGAGGGTGGCGGCGGGTTTGGTTCCGATGTAAGCGATGATTCCGCACATGCCGCGATTCCTCCGTGACGGGCTGTCGGCTCGAGATGCGCCGACGGCCAGTCTATGAACGGTCGGGCGAGGCCATGGGTTCGAACACGTGTTCGGGCTCTCGAAGATGATCGGACCCGAACAGCGGCCTCGGCCTACGCTTGTCGAGTTTGCGCGTGCCCGCATCGTCGGGCCCGCCGCGGGGGCCACCGATGCCGAAACGCGACGATCTGACGACCATCCTCATCATCGGCTCGGGCCCGATCGTCATCGGCCAGGGCTGCGAGTTCGACTACTCCGGCGCGCAGGCCTGCAAGAGCCTGCGTGACGAGGGCTACCGCGTCGTCCTGATCAACAGCAACCCCGCAACGATCATGACCGACCCGGCGTTCAGCGACCGGACCTACATCGAGCCGATCACGCCCGAGGCGGTCCGCAAGATCATCGAGCTGGAACGCGACCGGGGCACGCCGGTCGACGCGATCCTGCCGACGCTGGGCGGGCAGACTGGTCTCAACTGCGCGTGCGAGCTTTTCGACTCGGGCGTGCTCGACGAGCTGGGCGTTGAGCTCATCGGCGCGAACCGCGAAGTGATCCATCGGGCCGAGGACCGGGCAGAGTTTCAGAACGTCTGTGACACCGCTGGCCTGCCGACGCCGCCGTCGCGGACGGTCAGCACGATGGAGGCGGCGCTCCAGGCCCTCGACGAGTTCGGCCTGCCCGCGATCATCCGCCCGGCGTTTACGCTCGGCGGGTTCGGCGGCGGGGTGGCCTACAACGCCGACTAGTTCAGAGACCTCGTCCAGCGCGGGCTCGACGCCTCGATGATCACGCAGGTGCAGGTCGACAAGTCGCTGATCGGCTGGAAGGAGTACGAGCTCGAGGTCGTCCGCGACCGCAAGGACAACTGCGTGGTCGTCTGCGGCATCGAAAACATCGACCCGATGGGCGTGCACACGGGCGACTCGATCACGGTCGCGCCGTGCCTGACCCTGACCGATAAGGAATACCAGACACTCCGCGACGCGTCGCTCAAGGTCATGCGCGAGGTCGGGGTCGAGACCGGCGGGTCGAACGTGCGGTTTGCAGTGAACCCGAACCCGCCCGAGGGCACGCACTTCGAATACGTCGTCGTCGAGATGAACCCGCGGGTGAGCCGGAGCTCGGCGCTGGCCTCGAAAGCGACCGGGTTCCCGATCGCGAAGATCGCGGCCAAGCTGGCGGTCGGCTACACGCTCGACGAGCTGCGGAACGACATCACCGGGACCACCAGCGCCTGCTTCGAGCCGAGCATCGACTACGTCGTGACCAAGATCCCGCGGTGGACCTTTGAAAAGTTCCCCGAGGCCGACGAGACGCTGACGACGCAGATGAAATCCGTCGGCGAGGTGATGGCGATCGGGCGGACGTTCAAAGAGAGCTTCCAGAAAGCGCTGCGATCGCTGGACGTTAAGCGGTTCGGGCTCGGGCTGGACCGCAACGATAAATGGCTCGCCGCGAAGCGGTCGGCGGACGGCAGGACCGCGGACGGGCAGCCGATCGAGTGGCCGATCGCCGAGGACAAGCTCACCAGCAAGCTGGCCGTCCCGAGCCAGGGGCGGATGTACTACGTCCGCTACGCGATGAAGATGGGCTGGCCGATCGAACGCGTCGCGGAGCTGACGCGGATCGACCCGTTCTTTCTCGATCAGCTCGCGCAGCTGGTCGAGTTTGAAGACGAGCTGGCGGCGGCCGACTCGCTCGACTCGCTGGACACCGAGACGCTCGCCGAGGCGAAGCGGCTGGGCTACAGCGATGCGCAGCTCGCGCACCTGTACCTCGGTTCGATCTCGAGCGAATCGATTCTGACTGTGCGTCGGCGCCGCGAGTCGCTGGGCATTAAGCCGGTGTTCAAGCTGGTCGACACGTGCGCGGCCGAGTTCGAAGCGATCACCCCCTACTACTACTCGACGTACGAGTTTGCGGGCCCCGGCGGGGAGGCCGACGACGAGATCCGGGTTTCGGCGGTCCCCAAGGCGATCATCTTGGGCGGCGGTCCCAACCGCGTCGGTCAGGGCTGCGAGTTCGACTACTGCTGCGTGCACGCGGCATTCGCCGCCCGCGGGCTCGGGTTCGAGTCGGTCATGATCAACTGCAACCCGGAGACGGTCAGCACGGACTACGACACGTCGGACCTGCTCTTCTTCGAGCCGCTGACGCTCGAGGACGTGCTCAACGTCACCGAGCGGCTCAACGGCTCGACGACGGTTCCCGGGCCGACGCTCGAGCGGCTGGTCGAGGGTGTTGTCGTGCAGTTCGGCGGGCAGACGCCGCTCAATCTCGCCCACGGGCTTGATCAAGCCGGCGTGCCGCTGTTGGGCACGAGCCTGGACTCGATCGACCTGGCCGAGGACCGCGAACGGTTCGACGCGCTGCTGGAAGAGCTCGGCTTGCGGCGGCCGGCGTCGGGCATCGCGCGGTCGCTGGACGAGGCGATCGCCGAGGCAGGACGGATCGGCTACCCGGTGCTCGTGCGGCCGAGCTATGTGCTCGGCGGGCGGGGCATGGAGGTCTGCCCGGACGAGGCGGCCCTGACCACGTACATGACCACGGCGATCGATGTCTCGGGCCTCGACGATGCGCCGGTGCTGATCGACCAGTTCCTCGGCGGCGCAACCGAGATCGACATCGATGTCGTCGCCGACTTCGACTCCGACGGCTCCGGCACGGCGCTGGTCTGCGGCGTGATGGAGCACATCGAGCAGGCGGGTGTGCACTCGGGCGATAGCTCGTGCACGATCCCGGCGCACTCGCTGCCGGGCCCGCTGCTCGAGACCGTCAAGCACACCGGACGCCGCCTCGCCGAGCGGCTGCGGGTCAAGGGCCTGATGAACGCGCAGCTGGCGATCAAAGACGGCGCTGTCTACATCATCGAGGTGAACCCGCGGGCGTCGCGGACGGTCCCGTTCGTGGGCAAGTCGAAGCACGTGCCGTGGGCGTCGGTCGCGGCCGAGGCGCTGCTGGGCCGGTCGCTGGCGGATCAGGGCGTGCGTGAGGTTCCCGACACAGGGGCGTATGCCGTCAAGGAATCCGTCTTCCCGTTCAACCGCTTCCCGGGGGTCGATGTCGTGCTGGGCCCGGAGATGCGATCGACGGGCGAGGTGATGGGGATCGACGTGTCGCTGCCGATCGCGGTGCTCAAGGCGTCGATGGCGGCGGGCAGCGCGCTGCCGCGGGAGGGCGGGGTGTTCGTCTCGGTCCGCGAGGAAGACAAGGCCGACATCGTCCCGATCGCGCGGTCGCTGCGGGCGATGGGCTTCACGATCTATACGACCCGAGGCACCGCGGACCGCCTGGCCGAGCACGGCATGCAGCCTGAAGTCCTCGAGAAGCTCTCGGCGGGCGCACGGCCCAACGTGCTCGATCTGATGGCCGACGGGCAGATCCAGCTCGTGCTCAACACGCCGACGCGGACCGGCTTCGGGACCGATGAGGGCCGCATCCGGGCCGCGACGGTCCGCCTCGGCATCCCGATCATCACGACCATGACCGGCGCGAGGGCCGCGGTCGACGCGATCCAGGCGCTGCGGGCCGGCGAATGGGGCGTGGCGGCGCTGCAGGACCACGCCGAGCGGGCGGAGGCGAAATCGACGGCCGCGGCTGTCCAATAAGGCAGCGGGAGGGCTCCAAGATGCC
>JBCDEF010000106.1:0-9196 GCA_039179915.1 Planctomycetota bacterium
CATGGCCAAACCCTCCAGAGTCGCTCAAAACGCCCGTTCCGCCGATCGCGATGATCGGCACAGGCATGCAGACGCACGAGCGCCGAGGCGGGTTCCCGGTGCGAGTCGAAATTCTCTCGGTGTTGATCGCCGCGGCAACCGGCGCTCAGCCGTCCAGCACGTCCACCCGGCTGTACTGGTCCAGGTTGAGCATCACCAGCTCGCCGTCGGCCTTGCGCAGCTCAAGCCGCTCGAGCCAAAGTTTCTTGTCCTTGCTGTGGGCGAACCACGAGCCGGTCTTGCCGAGCCCGACAGCCACGACCTCGCCCTCGATGCTGGCTGCGTGCGAGCCGCTCTGCCGGGGCACCTGCTGGACCACCCGGACGCGTTGACCAACCTCAGGAAGACCGCTTGGCATGCCCGACTCTAGCACCCCATCCGGCCGGGCCGGCCACTAGTATCCGCCCATGCCGCTGCGCCTCTGGCGATACATCTCGGCGGACTTCTGGCGGCTGCTGGTGATCGCCACGGCCGTGCTGGTGACCGTGATCGCTTTCGCCGCCACGATCCGTCCGCTGGCCGACGGCAAGCTGACGCCGCTGGACGCCCTGACCTTCATGGGCCTGGCGATGATCCCGATGCTGATCTACGCCGTGCCCTTCGCCGCCGGCTTCGCCGCCACGCTGGTCTACCACCGCCTGGCCCAGGACAACGAGCTGACCGCCGCACACGCCGGGGGCATCGGCCACCGCGGCGTGCTGGCGCCGGCGCTGATCGCCGGCGTCCTGCTCACCGGCGTCATGGGCACGATCAGCGACCAGGCCATCCCCCGCTTCCTCCGCTCCATGGAGGACTATCTCCGGCTCGATATCGCCGAGTGGATGATCGTCCAGCTCGGCGCGGGCCAGTCGTTCGAGTTCGGCGGCACGATGCTCGCCGCCGAGAGCGTCCAGAAGCTCGACCCCGACGCCGTGCCCGGCGCCGAGGACGCCCGCTCGGTGATCGCCCTGTTCGAGGCCGCGCTGCTCTTTCTCGACGACGACAAGACCGCCCGCACCGCCGCCACCGCCGAGCGGGCCTTCCTCGTTGTCCGCCCCACCCAGACGACCTGGACCGGGCTCGACGCCGGCGGCAGCGCCAGCGCCGACGGCCGGCCCAAATTCGGGGCTGTTGTCTCGGTCATCGCCCAGAACTACCGCGGCGCCGGCGACGACCAGATTATCCAGTCCCGCGACCAGTTCCGCTACGACATGGCCATCCCGCCCGTCATCAGCGACGACCCCAAGTTCTTCACCTTCGCCAGGCTCCAGACCCTCAAGCAGCACCCCGAGCGCTTCGATTTCGTCGACCAGGTCCGCCACGCGCTGGCGATCCGCTCCGCGGCCGTCGAGATGCTCCAGGAGGTCGACGACCAGATCCGCGCCACCGGCCGCGCGGTGCTGACCACCTCCGAGGGCCTCTCGGTCGCGATCGAGGGCGCACGGCTCAACCCGGGGCTCTTCCTTAGCCGCCGCGTGATCCCAGCCGAGCCGGGCCAGCCGATCCGCATCGAGATCACGACCCCGGGCGACCCGGACGCCGGCACGCCCGACCGAGTCGAGCATCTGACCGCGGCCGTCGTCCGCCTCAACAGCTACTACCAGGAAGAGCTCACCCAGACCCGCCCGGTCGCCCGGCTCGAGATGGAGCACGTCGCGACCACGGGCCGGACCAGCGACGACGACATCCGCCGAGCCGCCGAGACCGATCAGGCGATCGTCGGCGTCCGCGCGCGACGCATCGTCTCCGAGCTCGAAGCGCCCAACCGCTTTTCCGAGCTCCGCGCGATGCCAATCCCCGAGCTGCTCGAGGCCACCCGCTACCTCACCGAAGAGCCGCACCGCTTCGCCGGCGCGATCGAGGCCAGCGCCCACCTGCGACGCATCCAGGGCAAGGTCCTCCGCGAGATCAGCGCCAACGAGCACGAACGCGTCGCGATGAGCCTCGTCGGGCTGGTCATGATCCTGACCGGGGCCGTGGTCGCGATGCGCCTCAAAGACGCGCTCCCGCTGACGGTCTACCTCTGGGCCTTCTTCCCGGCGCTCGCCTCGATTCTGACCATCAGCATGGGCAAGCAGCTCATCCACGAGTTCGGGGTCATCGGCGTCCCGGTGCTCTGGGCCGGCGTGTTTGTCCCGCTCGGCTACACCTTTCTCACCTACCGGAGCGTCGCGAAGCACTGATGACCGAGCCGCACCTCGACCACGCGCCGCAGACCCAGACCCAGGGCTGGATCAACGCCGCCGTCGGCCTGATCGCCGCGGTGACCATCGCGCGGCTGGTCTATGTCCTGGCCTTGTGCCCCTACGTGCTGGCCGAGGACGAGGCCCACTACTGGGAATGGGCCCGCGCGCTCGACTGGTCGTACTACAGCAAGGGACCGGGCGTGGCCTGGTCGATCTGGGCCGCGATCACGCTGCTCGGCGAGAGCGAGGGCGCGATCCGCACGCCCGCGGTGCTCTCGGGCGCCGTGCTCGCCGGCGCGGTCGCCGCGCTCGCCAGACGGGTCTACCGCGGCACCCCGGGCGTCGGCCGCATCACGTTCCTCGCCGCCGCGATCACGCTGCTGACCCCCGCCTTTCAGATGCCCGCGATCGTGATGACCATCGACGGGCCGTACATCGCCTGCTGGGCGGCAGCCGCGCTCGCCCTCCTGCTCGCGACCGACCCCGCCGACGCAGCCTCCGAAAGCGGCGGCCGGTCCCCGCGACGCCGCGTCTGGCCCTGGGCCCTCTTCGCCGCCTGTCTGGGCCTGGGCTTTCTCTACAAATACACCATCCTGCTCATGCTCCCGGGCGCTCTCGGCTTCCTGCTGTTGACCAAGGGCCGCTTCGCCCGGCCGCCCGCGGCCGCATGGCTCGCGATGGGCGCCATCGCCGCCCTCGCCGTGGCCCCGGTCATCATCTGGAACGCCAACAACGGCTGGGTCACCATCAAGCACCTCGCGGGCCACCTGGGCCTGGCCTGGGGCGACCAGCCCCTCGATCCGAGCGACACCGGCTGGAGCTACAACCCCGGCTGGACGCTCGAGCTGATCGGCACGCAGCTCGGCATCGCGGGCCTGACGATCGCGCTCGGCGTTGTCGGCATCCTCCGGGCCCGATCGACGACCGACCCGGCCACGCGCACCGCCGAGTCGCTGATGGTCTGGATCGCGGTCCCGATCCTGGTCTTCTATCTGCTTGTCACGCTGGTCACCGACGCCGAGGCGAACTGGCCCATCGCGGGCTATCTCACGCTCGTCCCCTTGGCCGCGCGGGCCGTCGCCGAGCTCGGCCGCCGGGGCGCGGCGGGCCACAGCCCGCGGCCCAAGCTGACCCGGCGGCTGTGGCGGGCCGCGATCATCATGGGCGTTTTCTCCGGCCTCGTGATGCTCCGGCTCGACTGGCTGGCCGCCGGCGTGCGGAGCCTGGGTTTCGAGGGCGTCAGCGCCGGCCGCGTCCTGTCCGGCCGTGAACTGACCGAGGACATCCGCAGCCTCCAGGCCGAGCTCGCCGCCGAGACCCGGCAGGACCCGATGATCATCGGCCGGCACTACGGCCGCAGCTCGCTGCTGTCGTACTACTCGCCACGCGAGCCCGACGGCAGCCGCGCGATCGTTTACACCGCCGCCCGCTTCACCGGCGGGCGCAAGAGCCAGGCCGACTTCTGGCCCACCCACGACCTGACCGACCACGAGGGCAAGCTGGGCCGGCCGGCCGTGCTGCTCAGCGGCACGCTCGACCACTGGCAGCCCGTCTTCGACCGCGTTGTCCAGATCCCCAACGTCGCTAGCGACCACAAGGGCGAGGACCGCACCCTCTTCCTCGGCTACGGCTACCGGGGCTTCGAACCGCCGACCCGCACGGAGGACGCGCCATGATCCCCAACGCCCCGCCCGCGCTGCTCAACCCCCGCCGGGGCTCGGTCGAACGCTGGCAGACCCGCTCGCGCGTGAGGCTGATCCTCATAGTCGGGCTCGCGGCGACGCTCGCGCTGCACCTGTTCGACCATGCCGCCTTCGACTATTTCCTCGAGCCAGAGTTCCGCGCGTTCGGCGTTAACCTGCCCGACTGGTACCACGTCTTCCGCCAGTTCGGCAACATGATGACCTGGGTCTTTATCGCGCTGGCTTTCTGGGGCGCCGACGCCCGGCGGACGGGCCGCGTCCTGGCGCGCCCCGCCTGGTCCCGGGCCGCGTACCTGACGCTCGCATCGGCCGGCGCCGGGCTCGTCGCCGAGATCGGGAAGGTCCTCGTCGCCCGCGAGCGGCCGATCAGTGGCGCCAGCATCGAGTACCAGGGCTACGTGCACCACTGGCCGCTGATCGATCCGCTGCTGGGCCAGACCAACCTGGGCTTCCCGTCGAGCCACACCGCGGTCGCGTTCGGCGCCGCGTTCGCGATTGCCCGCCTCCTGCCCGGGACTTTCCCCGCCATGCTCCTGCTCGCGATGGGCTGCGGCTGGTCGAGGATGCTCATGGGCGCGCACTTCCTGACCGATGTCGCCGGCGGCATCGTGCTGGCCTGGGCATGGGTCGTCTGGCTGCCGACACCCGGCTCCGTTCCGGCGAGGGCCCGGCCGTGAGCATCCTCGACCGCTACATCGCCAAGCAGTACCTGATCAACATCCTCGTGCTGGTCACGATCCTGTTCAGCTTTGTCGTGACGATCGACGCCTCGATCAACGTCGACCGGTTCTGGGACATCGCCGGCGCCTCGGGCGAGATCGACCCCGAGACCGGCGAGCCCAGGCCCATCGGCATTGTCCGGCAGAGCACGCTGACCGTCCTGCTCATCGCCGACCTCTGGTGGCCCAGGCTGCTGCAGTTGTTCAACCTGATGCTCGGCGTGATCCTCGTCGGCGCGATGGGCTTCACCTGCTCGCAGATGGTCCGCCACCGCGAGACCGTGGCGATCCTCGCCTCGGGGCAGAGCCTCCGCCGCGTCGCCAAGCCGATCCTGATCGTCGCGGCCGGCATGATCGCTCTCGCGCAGTTCAACCAGGAAGCGATCCTGCCCACGATCGCCCCGCTGCTGACACGCGAGCACCGCGACGCCGGCAAGCGCGATCTGGGCGCCGGCTCCATCCCGCTGGCGACCGACAACCGCAACCGGCTCTTCTACGCACGCTCCTTCGACGCCGGCCGCGAACGCATCGAGGGCTTCCTGGTCATCGAGCGCGACGACAGCGGCGTCGGCACCGCGCACATCACCGGCGACGAGGCGGTCTGGGACGGCACCGCCTGGGTCAGCCCCGTGACACGCATCGAACCGCTCGACGGCAGGCCCGCCGCCGCGGGCATCCCGGCACGCATCGAGACCGACCTCGACCCCACCGCCCTGACCGTCATCCAGTTCGCCGGCTTCAGCCAGAACCTGAGCTGGAACCAGATCGGCAGGCTCCTCGAACAGTCCGAGGGCGGCGACCCGGCGCTCCGCGAGCGGCTCCAGCGCAACCGCTACGGCCGCATCTCGCTGGCGATGACCAACCTGCTCGCGCTCGTGATCGCCATGCCCTTCTTCCTCAAGCGCATGCCGGGCAACGCGGTCGCGACATCGCTCAAGGGCGCCCCGGTCGCCGTCGCCGCCATCGTCGGCGGCACGCTCGGCGCCACCGCCCCCGTCCCCGGCGTGCCGCCGATCATCTCGGTGTTCATCCCCGTGCTCGTGCTCGCGCCCGTCGCCGTGGCTGTCGCGCTCAACCCGCGGACGTAAAATTTTCGGCGCACGACCGAGAACTCCCCGCCCACCAGCACCGGGGGGCCGCGCCCGGGTCCGACAACACACATTCGGCGCCGAACATCCCGCATCACCGGACCAGGTGTCAAGCCGATCCCGTATTCTGGCGGCATCTCATCGCACGCACGCGGTCAACGGGTGCCCGGCTCACGTCATAACCGGGCAACGCGGGCGGGCACGAGAACGACAACCTCCGCACGGACAAGGGGAACACGATGTTTCGTTCCACAGCGATCGCATGCGCACTGATGAGCACGGCCGCACACGCCAGCGCCCAGACCACGCTGAACTTCGACGCCCTCGCGCACGGGCAGATGATCGTGCCATCACTCTTCGCGTCGTCCAACGTGACCATCGAGGCCGAAAACTTCCGCGTGGCCAACGCCATGCCCATCGCCTTTGACACCACCCTGTTCGCCACCGCCGACCCCGACCTGACCGGCCCGCCCTGGGGCGGCGGCAATCTGCCCCAAGACATGGTCCTGGGCAACGTCATCATCGTCCCCGAGAACCTGGTTGATGCGAACAACGACGGCATCGTTGACAGCCCGGACGACGAGGGCGCCCGCCCCGCCGGCGACCTGACCTTCCGCTTCGCCGAAGCCATCGACAGCTTCGGGTTCGACGTCGTCGATATCGAGGGCGTCGTGCAGGAATTGACCACCGTCGACTTCTACGTCGGTGGCGCGCTGCTGGGCACGCTCGACTTCGCCGACCTGACCACGCCCGGGGCCGACTTCTACGACCCGACCATCAGCTTCGGCAACAACTCGATTAACCGCGTTGCGCCCGTCACCGCGGCCGACTTCGGCGGCACACGGTTCGACACCGTGATCATCCGCCTCGGCGGCTCGGGCGCGTTCGACAACATCGTGACAACCATTCCCGCGCCGACCTCCGGAGCGCTGCTCGTCCTCAGCGGGCTGGTCGCGTCGCGCCGGCGGCGGTAAACCATCCGCTCTGTCCATCAACGAAAAAGCCCCCGCAGCACGCGGGGGCTTTTCTTCATGCAGACTCAGAATCGGGTCAGGCGTTGGTCGCCCAGTCGATCAGGATGTCGGCGACCTCGGGGCGGGTGAACTCGCCCGGCGGGCGCTCGCCCTTGGCCAGCATCTCGCGGACCTTGGTGCCGCTGAGGAAAATCTGATCGCCCTCGATCTTGGGGAACGTCTTCCCGGAAACCATGCCCTGGGCCTTTTTGCTGAAAGCGGCGTGCTCGAACTTGAGCGGCTCGATGCCCAGGTTGTCCTTGTCGAGGCCGTCGAAGATGTTCTGGGCGTCGTAGGTGCCGTAGTAGCTGCCGACGCCGGCGTGGTCGCGGCCGACGATGAAGTGCGTCACGCCGTAGTTCTTGCGGACCAGCGCGTGCAGGATCGCCTCGCGCGGGCCGGCGTACCGCATCGCCGCGGGCATGACCGTCAGCATCGTGCGCTCGTCGACGAAGTAGCCGTCGATCAGCGTCTGGTAGCACTTCATGCGGACATCGGCGGGGATGTCGCCGGGCTTGGTCTCGCCCACGAGCGGGTGGATGAGGATGCCGTCGGTGATCTCCTGGGCGCACTTGCAGAGGTACTCGTGGGCGCGGTGGATCGGGTTGCGCGTCTGGAACGCGCTGACGGTCTTCCAGCCCTTGCTCTCAAACGCGGCCCGGGTCTCGGCCGGGGTCTTGCGGTGGTCGAGGAACGCCTCGGGCCCGTCGGGATCGACGCAGACGGTCACGACATCGATCGGACCAGCAAGACATGTATCGCCCTCGGCCTTGACGGCCTCCGCGCCCGGGTGCTGTCCGTCGTCCTCGGCGCCGCCGAAGAAAATGGTCGCTTCCTTGGCGCGGTCGTGGTCGTAGACCTCTTCGACAGTCATGACAGCCTGGAGCACGCCATTGGGCGCGTGCAGGGCGACTTTGCTGCCGACGGCGGGGGCGTCGGCCTTGTCGACGCTCAGCGTGATCGGCAGCGGCCAGATGTTGCCGTCGGCGAGCTTCATGTCGCTGATGACGCCGTCGAAATCGGCCTTGCCCATGAACCCGGTCAGCGGGCTGAACGCGCCGACGCCGATCATCTCGACATCGCACGACTGCTTGGCCGAGAGGGTGATCTTCGGCAGCGACTCGGCCTCTTTAATCGCCGCATCGCGTGCGCCGCCCTCGAGAACCCGGTTGACCAGTGTGCCGCCGTGCGGCTGAATGAGACCCGACATGGAGAGACTCCCCTCTGAAGAACTCAACCCCCACGCCGATTTGTCAGGGGCGTGTCCGGCCAAGAAACGGCCAGTTCGGTTGTTGACGAATCGGCCGATCCACCACCGGCGGCCTCTTGCCATACGATAGGCGCCGGCCGCTCACAACTCTTCATGCTCAAGCCTCTTCGCGCCCGCTTTTCGGCCGAGTACGCTGCATCAACGCACCGTTCGATCCGGAGATTTGTGTATGCAACACCTCGCTGCTCTGCTCATCGCGACCTTCGCGGCATTGCCATCCGCCGCCGACACGATCAACATCCCCGGAGACGCGGCGAGCCTCGCCGAAGCAGCCGCCATCGCCCAGCCGGGCGACGAGATCGTGCTCGGACCGGGCGAGTTCTCGGCCGACATCCTCTTCGGCGTCGGCACCATCACCATCCGCGGAGCCGGGCCAGAGCTGACCACCATCGTGCCCGAGCAGGACGGCGTCCAGCGCGCGATGCTGTACTGGGACGTCAGCCGACAGCCGCTCAACAGCCCGATCGATGTCACCATCGCCGACCTGACCATCTCGGGATTCGCCGGCGTCAACCCGGACTCGGGCCAAGACCAGTACGAGACGCCGCTGGAGATCAGCGGCCCATTCTCAGCACCCGATGGGGCGGTAACGCTCACCAACGTGCACGTCCGCGACGCGATCCGGCCGTTCAACGGGACGGTCGACCTTCAATCGCTCGACACCGTCATCGTCGAAGACTGCGTCTTCGAGAACATGGACTCCGAAGCGGGTGCGCTATACATCGTCAACATCGGTGAGGCCTTGGTCGCCCGCAGCCGGTTCATTTCATGCCGCGGCTTCGGCGCACCGCTGACGATCTCCGGCGCTGCATTTGCAACCGTGGACACCTGCCTGTTCACGGGAACGGGGTCTCGGTCGAGGTTCGGTTCCGCGGCACTCCGTATCCTCGGGCCCTTCGGGGGAGGAGGCGGCCAAGCCGTCATCATGGATTCGTCGTTCGGCTCCATCGGCCCATCCGTCGATGAGCCGATGGGTACGTCGGCGGTGGTCGATCTGGTCAACATCGACGCGGAGTACATCCGCTGCGCGTTCGCCGCGACCGACATGCTCGCCGCCGAGGACCGCGGCTCGACGTTCACCTTCCTCAACTGTGTCGGCCCGCAGGTCCCCGCCGAGTTCGCCGAGACGAACATCATCGCCACCCCGGGCTTCACGGATGCCGGCGATCCGGGCGCAGACGGCCTCTGGGGCTCGGCCG
>JBCDEF010000107.1:0-9195 GCA_039179915.1 Planctomycetota bacterium
CCCGCCGATCGACCGCGACGAGGCCCGCTTCGCCCAGGCCAGCCGGCAGATGTTCGAGTCGCTCGCGCTGCCCCAGGCCGAGCAGGATCCCGCACGCCACGCCGGCGGGCTCGTCGTGCCCATGGTCCAGGACGCCGAGCGGCTCAACAAACCCCCGCTGATCTATTGGCTCCAGACCGCGAGCGCCTGGGCCCTGACCCGCGGCGATCCGGCGGCCGACGCCATCTGGATGTACCGTCTGCCCTCGGTCTTCGGCTCGATGCTGGCCGTGCTCGCGACCTGGCGGATCGGGCTCTCGATGTTCGACCGCCGCGCTGCCTGGCTCGGCGCGGCGCTGCTTGGCGTCAGCGCGGTCGTGGTCTTTGATGCCCACCAAGCCCGGGCCGACCAGGTCCTGCTCGGGTTGACCACGGCCGCGATGGCTGCGCTCTGGGCGGTCGCCCGGCGCTCGGCGTACGGCCGACGCGTCGGCCCGTGGCGATGGCTTGCACTCTGGCTGCTCGTCGGCCTGGGTTTGCTAGTCAAAGGCCTCTCGCCTGTGGTCGTCCTGCTGACGATCACGGCGTTCTGTGCGGCGTCGGGCTCGTGGTCGCTGTGGCGGTCGGCCAAGCCGCTGCTCGGGCTGCTGATCGTCGCGGTGGTCGCGGCGCCCTGGATCGTCGGTGTGATCAACCACGTCGGGTGGGAGACCTATTCGGCGATCCTCTTCGACGAGACCGTCGCCCGCGGCAAGGCGCCCAAAGAAGGCCACGCCGGCCCGCCCGGCTATCACACGCTCATGCTGCTGGCCGCCTTCTGGCCAGGTTCGCTGCTGGTCGCTCCGGGCCTTGTCCGCGGCTGGCGACGCGCGATCGCATTCGGCCCCAGAGGCTCGCGCTGGCGCGGCCGGGTCGTCGGCCGACGGGCCGAACTCTTCCTGCTCGCCTGGATCCTGCCGACCTGGGTCTTTTTCGAGGTGTACTCCACCAAGCTGCCGCACTACGTGCTGCCGACCTACCCGGCGATCGCGCTGCTGACCGGCCGCGCGGCACTCTCGGTCCGGGCCTGGGCCCCGGCGTGGCTGCGGCGGGTCAATGCGGCGATGTTTCTCGCCGTCGCGATCGCCGTCGCGGTCGTGGGCGTGCTGGCCACGCAGATCGAGATCGCCGAGCCCCCGGCGCTGGCGTTGGTCCTGCCGCTGGCCGCGGTATTCATCGCGCTTGCTGGGGCCGGCGCCGCGCTGGCCTGGCAGGGGCGGCGGGTGCGGGGGCTCGCGATCGGCGCGTCGGCGATCCTGCCGCTGGCGGTCGTCGTCCACGCCGTCGTGCTGCCCCGGTTGACGAGCTTCTCGCCCGAGCTGGTCGCGATGCTCGCCGAGTTCGACGACGGCTCGCGCCCGATCGCCTGCGCGGGCTACCACGAAGACAGCCTAATCTTCCTGACCCGCGGCCGCATCGAGCGGGTCCGGCACACCGACGCCGCCGACTGGCTCCGCGAGAACCCGGGCGGGCTGATGCTCGCCCGCCGGCTCTACAAGGCCGAAGGCGGCCTGGGCGACTCCCCCGTGCTGGCCTCCGCCACCGGCTACCAATTCGCGAGCAACGACGTCGTCATCGTCGACTTCATCGAACGCGTGCCACGATGAACCAGCCCCAGCACGCACCGCCGCTCTCTGGTCTATTGATCATCGACAAGCCGCTGGGCAAGAGCTCGATGCACGCCTGCGCTGCTGTCCGCGCCAAGCTCCGCCGCGGCGGAGCGCCCAAGCGCGTCAAGGTCGGCCACGGCGGCACGCTCGACCCGCTGGCCACCGGCGTGCTCGTCGTGCTCGTCGGCAGAGCCACCAAGATGCAGGACGCGGTCATGGCGGGCGACAAGGGCTACCTCGCCCGGGTCGATCTCGCCCATGTCTCGCGCACCGATGACGCCGAGGGCCCCGTCGAGCCGATCCGGTGCGAACCGGCCGACGCCAAGCGCATCCGCGCGGCGCTCCCTGCCTTTGTCGGCACGATCCAGCAACGCCCCCCGGCCTACAGCGCTATGAAAATCGGCGGCCGTCGGGCCTACGCCCTCGCTCGCCAAGCCGAGACCCCGGCCGACCTGCCCAAGCTCGAGCCCAGGCCCGTCCGCATCGACTCGATCGATCTCGTTTCGCTCGAGTGGCCCATCGCTACGCTCGAGATCCGCTGCGGCAAGGGGACCTACATCCGCTCGCTGGCCCGCGATCTCGGCGCCGCGCTCGGCACCGGCGGCATGCTCGCGGGCCTGCAACGCACACGCGTCGGGCGGTGGACCATCGACCGGGCCGTCACGCTCGACAGCCTGCCCGAGTCGCTCACGGCGTCGGATCTTCTCCCGCCGCCGGCTCTGCCTGCGATGCAGACCGACGCAACATGACCTCGTCGACCCGGCGCTCGACCTCGCCCGGCACGTAGATATCTGTCACGTCCTGCCCATCGTTCGCCCGGCGGAGCAGCAGGTATTGCACCGTCCACCCGGAGGCGAAATACGCCACGCCGTAGCCGGCGACCAGCAGCAGAGGGAGTTGCAGCACGGTCGCCATGATCCGGGCGGCGATCGCGCCCGGCGCCGTCAGCCCGTCCTCCGGCAGGCCCTGCGCTACCAGGTCCGCGTTGCCCCCGATCAGCAGACCAGCGCCCCACGACGTCGCCCCCGCGGTGAGCTGCGCGAAGATAGACAGCAGCCCGAGCACGATCGCCGCCTGCACCAGCAGCAGCACGGTCCACAGCAGCCAGCGCAGCGGCTGGCCGATGAGGTACGCAAAGATCCGCTGCATCGCGTCGATCCCATCAACGCCCTCGACCGCGATCGCCGGCGCAAGCATGCCACAGCCCGCGGTATAGATGACCAGGAGCAGCACCACCGCCGCCCCGAGCCCGACACCCACCACACCGAGCACCGCGCCGAGGATGTTCACCCCCGGCACGCTCAGCAGCGCCAACCCGCCGACCGCCAGCACGCCGATCAGCAGCCCGGCGACCAGCAGCGGGATCGCGTGCGCCAGCACCGCCGCGCCGGCGTACCGCACCGCCCAGGCCAGCCCCTCCGTCCAGCTCGGGAACCGTCCCCGCGCGAACTCCTCGGCCGCCATCCGCCCGACCGCCAGCGAGACGAAGGAGACGACAACGAGCGTCAGCAGACCGACGACCCACAGCCGCCACCTGCCGACGGCTGCCCCCTCGGTGGGCCATTCGCCGGTCTCGAGCAGCATCGACGCGCCGTCTGCGATCGTGCTCTGCAACGCCTCGCCGCCGGAGGCCATTGCCAGAAGATGGTCCACGAGCGACACGATCAGCACGGCCACCACCCCGAGCCCGATCCGGCCCGGACGCAGCGTGAGCCCGGGCACCCGCAGCAGCTTGGGCCAGAGCAGATCGCCCAGCAGATCGTCCGCCGTCAGACGGAACGCGACCGACGGGTCGAGCGCCGGCTCGTGGCGGTCGGCGTGCATGCCGGTTTCGTGAGGACGGTCGGACATCGAGGCTCTCCGGAGGGCTGCATGCTACGGCCGCCGCACGGCAGCGTCGGCCGACCCGGTAAGATCATGCCGGGCGAGGCACCGCCGCCCCGCGGCAAGGCCCCTCGACAAGGAAAGGACCCGCGATGGGCTGGATCTTCCTCGGCGTCTTTGTTCTCGTGGTCGTTGTCGTCGGCTTCTGGGTCGTCGGCATGTACAACAAGCTCGTCCGCTACCGCCTCGACTACGAGAACGGCTGGGCCCAGATCGATGTCCAGCTCAAGCGCCGGTACGACCTGATCCCCAACCTCGTCGAGACCGTCAAGGGCTACGCCAGCCACGAGAAAGAGACCCTCGAAGGCGTCATCAACGCGCGGGCCAACGCGATGCAGGTCCACGACGCGGCCGACGCCGGCCCTCAGGCGATGGGTCAGGCCGAGGGCATGCTCACCCAGGCGCTCGGCAAGCTGTTCGCGCTGGCCGAGTCGTATCCGGACCTGAAAGCCAACGCCAACTTCCTTGAGCTGCAGGAAGAACTGACGACCACCGAGAACAAGATCGGCTTCGCCCGCCAGCACTACAACGACACCGTCGGCCGGTACGAGACGCTCCGGCAGTCGTTCCCGAGCAACATCGTCGCGGGCATGTTCAACTTCGAGCACCAGGAGTTCCTGGAGTTCGAAGACCGGGCCGAGATCGCGAACGCGCCCCAGGTCAGCTTCTGATCCGCGATGCCGACCGACCGCCCGCACCCGAGGCCGATGCCGGCTCGACCAGCCGAGAAGTCGAGCGCCTTGGACGAGGCGGTCACGGAGCGGGTCCGGGCGCTGCCGGGCACGCTGACGTTTCTGGATCTGATCCGCAAGAACAAGCGCGACAGTATTCTGCTGATCGGATTGATGCTCGTGCTGAACACGTTTCTGGGCGCGGTCATGGGCGGAGCGGCGATTTCGCTCTTCGGCAGCATTGGAGAACCTGTCGGGTTTTGGCATGAGTATGCCGATACTGCGGCGAGCGCAGCGAACCCTGAAAATGCCGTATTCATCGACCAGCGTCTCGAACGCACGGCCGAGCGCGCTGCCCGAGCGCCGTTGACGATGCTCGGTTTGAATCTCGGCGTCTACGGAGATGGGAGACGGACGGCGGTCTATGTCGTCGCCGGGGCGGTCGTCATGATGCTGCTGACGGCGGGTACCGCGGCATGGTCGTGGTTCAACGGCGGTAAGGCGATCATGCGCATGGTCCACGCTCGCGTGATCGCGCCAGAGCAAGATCCGGTGCTCTACAACGTGGTCGACGAGATGCGACTGGCAGCCGGTATCCCGATGCCCAAGATCTACATCATCCCCGACACGGCGCTGAATGCCTTTGCGACCGGGCGTGACCCGGAGCACGGCATCGTCGCGATCACCAGCGGCCTGCGCGAGAAGCTCACCCGCGACGAGCTCCAGGGCGTCATGGCCCACGAGATCGCGCACATCCGCCATCTCGACATCCGATTCAGCATGCTGATGGCCATGCTTGTTGGCCTGATCGTGGTTGCGTGCGATGTGCTTCTGCGGGTCGGCTTCTACGGTGGGGTCCGCGCGGGCGGGCGTCGCGGCGGCCGCGGATCCGGTGGCAGCGGCGGAGGGAGCATGATTGCGATCATGTTCTTGCTTATCGCGATCGTTCTATCCGTCGTCGCACCACTTCTAGCGAAGATGATCCAGATGGCCTACAGCCGCAAGCGCGAGTACCTCGCAGACGCCGGCGCCGTCGAGCTGACACGCAACCCGCGCGGGCTGGCCTCGGCCCTCCGCAAGCTCGCCGAGGACACCGAGCCGCTGGTCGAGACGGCCAACCGCGGGACGGCCCACATGTTCATCATGAACCCGCTCCGCCGGGCCAAACAGGCGGCCGCGGGCAAGCGTGGCCGGAACAGCCGGCACAACCGGTCGTCCATCTTCTCTTCCCACCCGCCCGTGGCCGAACGCATCGCACGGCTCATGGCGCTCGACCGATGACCACCGGCGATGCGCAGCACCCCGGCGGCGACGCCATGACACAGAGTCCGACGATGCCCCCGGCCGCCGTCTCTCTCCAGGCGCCGGCGGCCCCGGCTTTCCGGCCGAGCCGGTTCGCGGCCGGCTGGGCGGTGGTCCTCGCCGCCGCGCTGCTGCTCGGACCCGCGGCCGGGTGGCTGGTCGCGCTGCTCCTCGGCGAGGACGGCGGGCCGGCCGCCACCGTGCTCGTCGGGCAGTCGCCGATCATCGGCCTGCTGGTCGGCGTCGGTGTCGGGCTGCTCTCGATCGCGGCCATCGGGATCGGGGCCTGGGCGGTCAGCGTGAACGTCGGCCTTGTCGCCGGCGGCGCTGTGCTGGCCTGGGCCGCGGCCCGGTCCGGCCGGGTCGATGACCTGGCGATTGCTTCGCCGAACGGCCCGTGGCAGCGGCTCGCGCTGGAGGGCATCGCGTGGGGGCTGTTTGTCGCCGGCGTCTGCTTCGTCGTCTGGCGGGTCCGGCCCGCGAGCCGTGAGCGGCTCCGGCGGTCGAGCCGAGAGTCAGGCCGGCTCGTCACCTCGCTGATTGTCGGCACAGCCGCGGCAATGGCTGCGGCCTGGCTCGTCGCCGTCGAGCCCGCCAAGGGGCAGACGCTCGCCGCCGCCGTGGCCGCGGGCATTGCCTGCGCGGTCACCGCTCGGATGGTCAGCGTCGGCGTGCCCCGGCTCGTCCTGCTCTGGATCCCGGTCCTGCTCGGCGCCGCGATGCCACTGCTTGCCATCCTCCTGCCCGGCGGCGACGTGCTGCGGCTCGCGAGCCTCACGCCCCTCGATTGGATCGCCGGCGGGCTGCTCGGCGTGCCGGTCGGCGCGGCCTGGACCGAGTCCGTTGTCGAGCGTGCAGACCCCGACGAACGCCGCACCGCTTGAGGGAGCCTCTTGCGCTCGGGCTATCATTACCCTGCCGCGGCGGCTCCCGTTCTGCGTCGCCCACGAATCCCGCGTCCGCCCCTGTCCGAACACGCGGATGCACAGCTTCGATGCCAGTGTGCCGCAGCCGAAGCCCAGAAACTGCAGTCCAGAAACCACACGCCGCACCAGAGACCGCGACCATGACATCCAGCCCCTCGGCGATCCCCGACATCCAAGGCAAGGCCGACGAGCGGCGCATCGCGATCGACAAGGTCGGCGTCAAGAACGTCACCTACCCCATGCTCCTCCGCACCCGCGACGGCGGCACGCTCCAGACCGTCGCGAAGATCAGCATGTATGTCTCGCTGCCCCATCATCAAAAGGGCACGCACATGAGCCGCTTCCTCGAGGTGCTCAACGAGCACGCCGGCGAACCGATCACCCCCGGCCGCATCCCCGAGCTGACCGCGAAGATCCGTGAACGGCTCGACGCCGAGACCGCTCACTTCGAGGCGACCTTCACCTATTTCATCAACAAGCCCGCCCCGGTCACGGGCATGACGGGCCTGATGGACTACGAGGTGACGTTCGAGTGCGAAGCCAACGGCTCCCCCGAAACCAGCCTGTTCGCGATCGGCGTCGCGGCGCCCGCCACAAGCCTTTGCCCCTGCTCCAAGGAGATCAGCGAGTACGGCGCGCACAACCAGCGCTGCCGCATCTCCGCGACCGTCCGCCCCGTGGGCCAGCTCTGGATCGAGGACATCGTCGAGACGCTCGAAGACGCCGCGTCGAGCCCGGTCTACGCCGTGCTCAAACGCCCCGATGAGAAGTTCGTCACCGAGGCCGCCTACGACAACCCGAAGTTCGTCGAGGACATCGTCCGCGACCTCGCGATCGCGCTCGACGAGGACGACCGCGTCAGTTGGTACGCGATCGACTCCGAAAACTTCGAGTCGATCCACAGCCACAACGCGTACGCCCAGATCACGCGGGACAAATCCGCCGCACCCCGGGCGTAACGCCCGGCCGAGACGCCGCCCCGTCCCGACCCGAGCCCCGCTCCATAGACTCCGGAGAGACCGACCGCCGGATGATCCGGCCCTGAGCCGTGCCGCGCAAGACCGCGGCCCGGCGGCGATGGAGCGCCGGACCCGTGGGATTCGCATCGTTTATCGGCACACGCTTCGGACGCCGCCTGCTGCTGATCGCGGCGCTGTTCGCCCTCGGCCTGATCACGCTCACCGGCCAGACCGCCCGCCTGACGGTCTTTCAAACCGATGAACTCCGCGAGGCCGCCGAGGCAAAGCTTGTCCGTCTGACCTGGTCCCCGACGGTCCGCGGCCAGATCCGCGACCGCAAGGGCCGGGTGCTCGCCTTCGACCGCCCGAGCTACGACGTCGCGATCAGATTCGATGTGATCAGCGGCGAATGGGCAGCACACCAGGCCGCCGAAGCCGCCCAGAATTCCCCGGGTTGGGACACGCTCAGCCCCGAGCAGCGCGAGCAAGCCATCCTCGACCGCCTGCCCGAGTTCTCGGAGCGGTCGGTCGCCACCAGGCAGGCCATCGCCCGCGAGACCGGCCTGAGCATCACAGAGATCGACGCCCGCTGCCTCGCGGCTCAGGACGAGGTCGGCCAGCTCATCGCAACCGTCCGGGACATCCGCAAGGTCAACGAGCTCCGCGAGTACGCCGGGAACCTCGGCATCACCCGCGAGGAGCTCGACCGCCGTGTCGCGGGCGTCGATCGCGCCGATCTGCTCAACGACGCCGCCCGCCTCCGACACGTGCTCGCCAGCGAGATCACCGTCGAGGTCGAAGACTCGATCCGCCGCGACGTCGAAGAACCGCTCCGCGAGGAATCCGCCCCGCACGTGATCGTCCCGGCCGTCGACGACGAGGTCGGCTTCCGTCTCCGCCGCCTCGCGGCCGAGAAAGACGGCGAGGGCGACCCGTTGTACCCGGGACTGGTTGTTCTGTCTTCGCACGCCCGCGAGTACCCGCTCCGAATAATCGATGTCGAGCTCGACGGGGCCCGCCTGCCCGCCCCGCTCCGCCGCGACGGGCCGACGGCCGTTGCCGTCCGCGGGGTCGCCTCCCACCTGCTGGGCACCGTGCGGCGGCGCGTTTTTCGCGAAGACGTCGTGCGCCGGGCCGAGGCGATCGACCAGGACAGCACCCTCGCCCGCCGAGCGATCATCCAGACGCCCACCGGACCTCGCGACCTGGGCCGCTACGTCCCGGGCCGCGACAGCATCGGCCACACCGGGCTCGAGCGATCCCTCGAGGACCAGCTCCGCGGCCTCCGCGGCATCGAGATCGACAGGCTCGACGAGGCCGAGTCCGAGCGACAGCCCGCCGTCGCCGGCCGCGACACCACGCTCACGCTCGACATCATGCTCCAGGCCCGCATCCAGGCCCTGCTCGACCCGGCCGTCGGACTCGCCGCCGTCCAGCCGTGGCACGCCAACACCGAACGGGCCGACCCCGACGACCCAACCAGCCCGCTGCTGATGCCCGTCGGCACGCCCATGAACGCCGCCGCCGTCGTCATCGAGGTCGACACCGGCGAGATCCTGGCGCTCGTCTCCACGCCGTCGTTCATGCCCGACGGCTCGCACCTGCCCGCGTCTCGCGCCGAACGCGAAAGATTCATCGCCCTCCGACAGCCCGCGATCAACCGGGCCGTCAGCACCCCGCTGCCCCCGGGTTCGATCGCCAAGGCCATGGTCCTCTGCGGCGCACACGCCCGCGGGCTCGTGCACACCGGCGAGCGCATCGCCTGCACCGGACATTTCCTACCGAACGCCCCCAACCGCCTCCGCTGCTGGATCTACAAGACCTAC
>JBCDEF010000108.1:0-9135 GCA_039179915.1 Planctomycetota bacterium
GGGTCGCGGCAGGCCTCGATCCGATCCGGGAACAGCAGCACCAGGCTGAACGCGCCCATCAGCCGCCGCAGCGTTGCCGCCAGCGGGTCGCTGCTGTCGCGCTGCTCCGGGCTGGCCAGCAGGTGGATGATGACTTCGGTGTCGCTGGTCGTGTGAAACAAGTGTCCGCGCTCGGCGAAGAGGTGCCGCAGCGCATCCGCGTTGATCAGGTTCCCGTTGTGCGCCAGGCCCACCTGCCCGTCGAGCGTCGTCTCGATCAGCGGCTGGGTGTTGCAATCAAGGCTGCCGCCGGCGGTCGAGTACCGGTTGTGCCCGATCGCCCCCACCGGCCGCCGGCTGCGAAGCTCGCCCAGCGATCGGCGGTCGAAGACATCCGAGACCAACCCCATGCCCAGGTGCCCGTGCAGAGCCAAGCCGTCCGAGACCGCGATGCCCGCGGACTCTTGCCCCCGGTGCTGCTGGGCATAGAGGCCCATGTAGCTCATCTGCACCGCGTCCGCGTGGCCCCAGACGCCAACCACGCCGCACTTCTCTTTCTTTTGTGTATCCGCGAGATCCCGGGCCCGCCCGGGTTTGAGCACCGACAGCGGGACGGTTCGAGCCATGCGTCGGGGGCCTCCGGGACGATCGGCCGCCGCGGCACGCACCGATCGAAGGACCATAGGAACTCGCAGCCGACACCGACAGGCCCCGACCGCAAGCCGGCGGGCCTCTTCACACGCCGATCGGTGATCGATCGGGCACCGGTTGGTGCCGCTCAACCTTGATTCGGCTCCCGCCCGGGGCTTGAATCACGACCACTGGGCACCGTGCCCGGATCATCAAGCCGGACCGCAGTCGCGGCACCCCGGCGGATCGTCGGAACGCTCCGCGAGAGCCAAACCCGACACCCAGGCTCTGCCAAGCCTGGCGACGGAAGAAGAAAGGTCGTCCCCCATGGCCCGATACACCGGCCCCAAGGTTCGTCTGTCCCGACGCGTCGGCGTCCCGATCGCCGATGTGCCCAAGCACACCAGCAAGCGGCAGCTCAACCCGCCCGGCATGCACGGCTATCGCATGCGGCGGCTCCGCGACTACGGCCTGCGGCTCAACGAGAAGCAGAAGCTCCGCTACCACTACAACATCATGGAGAAGCAGTTCCGCCGCTACGTCGACGAGGCCGCCCGCCGCCCGGGCAATACCGGCGAGCTGCTGCTCGAGCTGCTCGAGACGCGGCTCGACAACGCCGTCCGCCGCGCGGGCTTTGCCCGCACCATCTGGGCCGCACGCCAGATCGTGGCCCACGGCCATGTCCGCGTTAACGGCCAAAAAGTCGACCGCCCCAGCTACGCGCTCAAGACCGGGGACGCGATCGCCTTCAAGCCCAAGATCACCAAGCTCATCCGCGAGCAGATGGAGACCATGGCCGGCTACGAGGTCCCCGGCTGGCTCGATGTCAACCCGGGCGAGCTGACTGCCAAGGTCCTCGCACGCCCCGCCACCGAGCAGATCCCCTTCGACGTCAACCCCAACCTGGTTATCGAGTTCTACCGCTAAGCAGCGGGACCAGCGCGGGACACAGGCGGCACCACGCCGCCGCCATCCGATGAACCGGCGCTCGGCCGATCGGTCCGCCCGGTCGGCCGAGTCTGTTTCTCACACGCCGCTTGCAGGAGACCGGGCCAGTGCTCAAGTTCCTCCGGAAGTACAACAAGTTCATCCTCGTCATCGGCGGCGCGATGCTGATGGTCGCGTTCCTCGCGCCCCAGGCCATCCAGCAGCTCGGCACCATCAATGACCCCACCGTCGGCCGGCTCGACGGGCGGAACATCAAGCAGTCCGAGCTGATCGACTCGGGCCGGGAGCTCCGCGCGCTCAACGCACTCGGCGGCACCAACGGCGCCGCCTCGCTCCTGCTCGGGCTCAGCAACGAATCGAGCTCCGACGCCGAGCTGCACTGGCTCCTGCTCACCAAGGAAGCCGAGGAGGGCGGGTTTGTCGGCTCCGACCTCGACGGCCGGTCCTTCTACCCGCTCTACGCCCAGCAGCTCGCCCTGCTCTCGGCGCAGTCCGACCCCAACATCCGCCGCTTCGCCCAGCAGCTCGGCCCGCAGTTCGCTCAGCAGATCATCCAGCAGCAGGCCGCCGAGCTCACCCCGCAGTGGCTCGAGCGGCTGGAACAGACCGAATCCATGGCCGCCGGCGTCGGCCGGTTCACCAGCCTCGAGGAGCTGCACCGCGCCGTCGCCAAGCTCCGCGGCGTCATCCGCATGCGCAACGCCTATGGCAGCGCCGCCGCCATCAGCGAGCCGCGGCTCGTCGCCGCCGCCAGCGATGTCTTCCGCGGCGTCATCGCCGACGCCGTCGTCGTCCCCGCCGAGCGGTACCTCTCCTCCACGGGCCAGCCCACCGAGGCCCAGATTGCCGCCCATTTCCAGGCCTATGCCGACACCGACCCCGCCGAGGACGAAAACGGTATCGGCTACCGCCAGCCGCCGCGGGTTAAGATCGAGTGGATCGAGTTCAACGCGGCCGCCATCGCCGACGAGATCGACATCCCCGCGATCGACCTCAGCGAGCACTGGCAGCTCAACCGCGACCGCTTCCCGGGCGAGTTCGGCCAGGAACGCGACGCGGTCGACGCCGACCTCCGCCGCGAACGCGTCGAGGCCGTCCTCGACAGCATCGACCGCTACGTCCGCGGCGCCATGCTCTCCCGCACCCGAGACCTGACACCCGTCGGCGACGCCGGCTATTTCGACCTGCCGGCAGACTGGTCCCAGCAGCGTGCGACGCTCGAGACCATCGCCCTAGAGGTCGCGAACCGCGTCGAGCAGGCCGAGGGCATCGAGCTCCCCGAGCCGACGATCGAACGCCGCGCCGACTCATGGCAGACACGCGCCGATCTTGAGACCGAGCCCGCCTTTGCCACGAGCCAGGTCCGGGCCGGGTCGGTCCAGGTCTTCGGCACGGCCGCACCCTTCCAGGTCCGCGAACTGCTCGATGCCGACGACCCCGCTGCTCTGCGCATGCCGATCCAGACGGGCGTGCTCGCAGCCAACTTCCCGCTGATTGATGCCGCCGGGAACCGCCGGTTCTTCCGCGTGCTCGACGCCCGAGACACCTCCCCGCCCGACTCGCTCGACGAAGTCCGCGACCAGGTTGTCGAGAACATCCGCCGGCTCGAGGCCTTCGACACACTGCTCAGCGAGCTCGAGCAGTTCGCGCTCGTCGCCGAGGCCGGCGGCCTCGAAGCCGTCGTCGATGCCATGAACGCCGGCCTGCCCGAGGGCGATGACAGCCGGGTCGAGATCGCCGAGTCGCTCGTGATCAGCACCGATGCCTCGGCCGCCAACCCGCCCGCCCTTCGCGACCCCGCCGCGATCGAAACCGTCCTCGCCGCCGCCGACCGGCTCGACCCGACCGCCGAGACCGAGGCGCTCCCGCTCGAGACCCGGGTCTTTACCGCGACCTCGCCGCTGACTCTCAACGGCGTCGTTGGCGTGATCGACACCGTCCGCCCGCTCACCGTCGAGCAGTTCCGCCTCGCCGAGCCGCAGATCGCCGCATCGATCCTCGCCCGTGAGCAGAGCGAGCTCGGCGTCGACGACCGCCCCTTCTCGCTCGCGCGCCTGATCGCCCGCCACGGCTGGCAGGCACGCGGCGAAGACGCCGACCAGCAAGCCCGGGCCGCTGGAGCCGCAGCAACCGAAGCCGAAGCCGATCAACCGCAGGACGAGCCGTCCGCGGGCTGAGCTCAGACGCGGACGCGGGTCCAGCCGCCGTGCAAGAACCGGGCCGCGAAGATGAACCCGCGGATGCCGAGCTCAGCGCACAGCCCGATCCACAGACCGGTCAGGCCGCCGTCGAACGGGAACGGGTTCTCCAGCAGCACGGTCTGCCCGTCGGGCGCATAGATATCCACGCCGCTGATCGCATACGCCAGCGGAATGCGCACGCAATACGTCGTCACCCAGGTCATCAGCATGACGACCTTGACATCGCCCGCCCCACGCAACGCCGAGCGGATCACGAGCGCCACGCCGAACGGCACCTGCACCCAGCCGCAGATCACCAAGAGCGGCGGCACCATCTTCAGGTGCGCCTCCTGAGCGGTAAACAGCCCGATGATCTGCTCCGGGATCGTGATAAACGCCACGCCCATCATGAGCATGACCGTCGCGCCGATGCCCGTGCACCGCAGGATCGCCGCTCGCGCGAGCGCCGGGCTGCCCGCCCCGAGGTACTGGCCGGCCAGCGTCGCCGCCGCCATGCCCATCGCGAACCCGGGCAGGAAGCTGAACGCCTCGATCCGGATCGCCCAGATGTGAGCCCCGAACAGCCCCTCGCCGTCGCCGTTCAAGCGGGCCGCGATCGTCAGCCAGCCGACGAACATCACGACCACGAAGTTGCCCAGCCACATGCCGAGGCTCTCGAAGAAGTTGGGCAGGCCCAGCTTGACCAGCCGCGAGATCGTGACGAGATGCGGCCTGAGCCGCCGCAGATGCAGCTTTACGCCGCCGCGGCCAAGCCGAAGCATAATCGTGATGATTACCGCGCCGACCGTGTGCGCCGCGAGCGTACCGATCGCGATGCCGTAAATCCCGAACCCGTTGTCGATCACCGCCGGCACGATCGTCGTCGTTACCGTCTCGCCGTCGACCAGCTCGCTCGTGCGGATCGGCACCCCCGCCAGCACGAAGCTCACACAGATGTTGACCACGTTGCACGCCGCCATCGCCCACAGCGGCCGCAGCGAATCACCCGCCCCACGCAGGCACGCGATCCCGCTGAACAGCACGCTGCTCATCGGCACACCGATCGCCACGATCCGCAGGTACCCCACAAACGCCGTCTTCGCGTCGCCCTCTAGGTTCACCAGCATCGCGATGAACGGCGCGAGGCTCGCCAGCAGCCCCCCGACGAGCAGGCCGCTGATGATTGCAAGCGCATAGGTCTGCCCCACCGCCGCGTTGGCCGTCGCGATCCGCTGCTTCCCGACGCTGCGGCTGACGAGCGCCGTTGCCCCTGTCGCCAGGGCCATCGCGATCAGCCCGATGAACCACACAAAGTAGCTCGCGACGCCGATCGCGTCCGTTGCCGCCTCCGAAATCTGGCTCGCCAGCATCGTGTCGGTCAGCCCGACCATCGAGTTCAGGTAGCTCTCGATCAGGATCGGCCAGGACAGCACCAGGATCGCCCGGTTCATGCTCAGCCCCGCGAGCCGGCCCTTCATGAGCCGGCCGTCATCGGTCAGGAGCTTGCGAACGGGCTTGTCTGATGGTGGCGTTGCCAAGTGAGGCGATGGTAGCAGCACGCCACGAGCCGCTACCATCGCGCATGACCAGCCGGCAGACCAAACGCGTCGTGATTGCCGGCGGTACCGGGTTTCTGGGCCAAGCACTCGCACGGCACCTCGCCGACCGCGGCGACGAGGTCACCGTCCTCGGCCGCTCTCGCCCGAAAGGCGACTGCGCCGGACGCTTCCTCGAATGGGACGCCCGATCGCTCGGCGACTGGGCCGGCTCCATCGACGGCGCCGACGCCATCGTCAACCTCGCGGGCAGATCCGTCGATTGCATCAAAACACCCGACCACTGCGACGAGATCCTCCGCTCGCGCGTCGAATCGACCCGCATCCTCGGCGAAGCGATGCGAGCCGCCTCAAGCCCGCCACCGGTCTGGGTCCAGATGTCGACCGCCCATATCTACGGCGACCCACCCGCCGCACGCTGCGACGAATCCTCCGCCTTCGGCTACGGCCTTGCCCCCAACGTCGGCAGGGCATGGGAACACGCCTTCGCCGAGACCAAGCCCGCCGAAACCCGCGGCGTCGTCGTCCGCACCAGCTTTGTCGTCGGCAAGACGGGCGGCGCGATGGACCGGCTTGGCCTGCTGGCCCGCCTCGGCCTCGGCGGCCGCGTCGGCTCGGGAAAACAGGGCTTCAGTTGGATCCACATCAACGACATGAACCGCATCTTCGAGCGAGCCATCGACGATGAGACCATGACCGGCCCCTACATCGCCAGCGCCCCCAACCCCGTCGCCCAGGCCGAGTTCATGCGGGCGCTCCGCAGAGCCATGCGGATGCCCATCGGCCTGCCCGCCTTCGAATGGATGGTCCGCCTCGGCGCGCCGCTCGTCCTGCGGACCGACCCCGAACTCGCGATCTACGGCCGCTACGTCATCCCCCAGCGCCTCATAGACGCCGGCTTCGAGTTCGAGTACGGCTCGATCGAGCCCGCGATGAGCGATCTCTTCCGCCGAGACTGACTCAGCCCAGCACCGCCGCGAGCAATTCGGGCACACCCTGCCCCCGCGTCGCGATCGTCTCGAAGATCGCGCGGCGGCCCGCGACATCTTTCAGATCACGCACAAGCTCGTGCTCGCCGGGGTGATCGGCCTTATTGCACACAAACGTGTCTGCGATCTCGAGGATCCCCGCCTTGTCCATCTGCACCGCGTCGCCCATGCCCGGCGTGAGCACGACCAAAGTCTGATCCACGTGGTCGCGGATCCGCGTCTCGTTCTGGCCCGCGCCGACGGTTTCGACGAACACCGTCTCGAACGCGTCTTCGCCGTCGTGCGCGCCTCCGATCAGGTCGAGGATCCGGTCGAGGCCCGCGTAGTCCTCGCCGCGGATCGCCAGCGACCGGTAATAGACGCTCTCGCCGAGGTTGTTGAAGTCGACGCGGAGCCTGTCGCCGAGCAGTGCCCCGCCCGTGATCGGGCTCATCGGATCAAACGCGACCACGGCGCACCGGCCGAGCGAGCTGTCCTGCTCGCGCTTCCGGGCCATCTCGCCGGCCAGCTGCGCCACCAGCGTGCTCTTGCCTGCGCCGGGCGAACCTGTCACGCCGATCACCCGCTTCGGCCGACGCATCGCCGCGCCCGGCCGAACCGCCTTCTGCTCGTGCACGAGCGTGATATCGCGCGAGAGCTGGGCCGTCGCGCCATCACCCTCGATCACCTGCGCCCGCGGGCCGACCGTCGAGGTCACCGCGGCCACGATGTCCAGCAGACCGACACCTGTCGTAAAGCACTCGGCCACGCCCGCCGCTTTGAGCTTCGGAATGTCGTCCTGCGGCAGGATCCCGCCCATGTGCACCGGGATATCCCGGCGACCAACCCCTTCGAGCGCACCGACCAGCTTCGGCCCGAGCGACAGGTGCGAGTTGCTCATCATGCTCGCCGCGATCACATCGACATCTTCGTCCCGCGCCGAGATCGCTAGGCTCTTGGGCGTCTGCCACAAGCCGGAGTAGATCACGTGCACGCCCGAGTCGCGCAGCGCCCGCGCGATGACCTTGACACCCCGGTCGTGGCCGTCCAAGCCCATCTTCCCCAGCAGCACCCGCGGCCGATGGTCCAGCTCCGCGCAGCGGTCGATCTTCTCAAACTCGGTCGTCGCGGCGGTCGTTGAACGCATGAATCACGGTCTCCCCAGAGTCGGGCGAACTGAGCCCATTGTATACAGATCAGTCTGACAAATCGTTCAGCCAGCGCGAAGCCACCACACGCTCGACCGCCTCTGCCAGCCGGTCGCTCGCGGTGTGCAGATGCTCAAGAAACTCCGCCTCGGTCGCGTGCGGCCCGTCGACCAAGTCCGTGATCGCCTTCACCGCCAGCATCGGCACCCCATGCAGCGACGCCACCCACGCCACGGCCGCCGCCTCCATCTCTTTTGCGTGCGTGCCGAGCCGGGCCATCGCGTCGAGGTCCTGCGGCGGCGCGTCAAGCGAATCGCCCGTGCTCACCACGCCGAGCTCGTACCCAAGCTCGCGGGAAAGTCCCGACGCATCCACACACGGGTGCTCGCCGAGCGCCGACTCGGCAAACCCCGGCAGCGGCACACGCCGATCGTGGAAGCAGATCGGGCCCTTGGACAGGTAGACCGCTCCGATCGCACCGCCCCGCGATACGAACCCACCCGCGGTCCCCGCCGAGATCACCAGGTCGCTCTCCCGGTGCGTCAGCAGCAGACTCGTTGCCAGCGTCGCGGCGGAGGTCCCGATCAGGTCGACCCCGTGCCGCTCGTCCCGGCCGACCCAGACCAGATCGATCTCAACGCCCGCGTGCTCGCCGGTCCAGAGCCGCGGCGGAAGCCGGTCGCTCCACGGCAACGCGGCCTCACGCAGCTTCAGCCGCTCGATCAGCGGCCGTGCCTCCGCCCGCATCGCCTTGACGATCCCGATCCGTTTCATAATGCGCCCAGCCTAGGCTCGGACCGACAACGACCCGACCGGGAGACCACTCGATGCGCACCCTGACGACCGCCGCCGCGATGCTCCTGACCGCCCTGCCCGCGTTCGGCTGGGGCCGCGACGGCCACGCCGTCATCGCCGAGATCGCCACCCGAGAGCTCTCACCCGAAACCGCCGCCAAGATCGCGGAACTGCTCGAGGGCAACCCGGCCGGCGGCAGCATCGTCGAGACCGCGTCCTGGGCCGACGCCGTGCGCCCCACCGAGCCCTACCGCTGGTCCGCCCCGCTGCACTACGTCAACATGCCCATCGACGCCACCGGCTACGACCACGCCCGTGATTGCCCGCCAAACGAGGAAGGCTTCGGCTGCGTCGTGAGCGCCATCGACCGCTTTGCCACCCAGCTCGGCGACGAGTCGCTCCCGACCGAACAGCGGATCGAAGCGCTGATGTTCCTCGTCCACTTCGTCGGCGACCTCCACCAGCCGCTCCACGGCGGACGACAAGAGGACCGCGGCGGCAACGACATCCGCATCACCTTCCTCGGCACCGAGACCAACCTCCACCGCGCCTGGGACTCGCAGATCCTCGAAGCCGTCACCGGCAGCCAGCCCTGGCCCCTGCTCGCCGAGAGCCTCCACAGCAACATCGGCGACCTCCACCGCGTCGCCTACCTCGCCGACACCGCGAGCCAGAACTGGATCGATACCGCTGGTCGGTGGGCCTTTGAATCGCACCACCTCGCCGAGGAGTACTGCTACATCATCGAAGACGGCCAAGCCGTCGGCATGGACTACGCGATGGACGTCGCCCCCGTCGTGCTCGTTCGGCTCCAGCAGGCGGGCGTACGCCTCGCCGCCGTGCTCGAGTGGGCCATGCAGGAAGACTAATCCCACCGTTCAGAGCGATGTCCGCGGCGGCACCGCAACGCTCGCCACCAGCAGCCCCGCCA
>JBCDEF010000109.1:0-9109 GCA_039179915.1 Planctomycetota bacterium
GGCCCGGGTTGTCGCACGGGCACGTTCCGCATGGGATCCCGCGTGGCTCGCTGATCGAGCGGGATCGGCTGAGCGAGGCCGCGTATGCGGGCCGGGAGTTCGATGTGGTGGTCGCGGGGTCGATCCACTCGCGCGAGGAACTGGCGGTGCTGCGTCGAGCGGTGCCGACGCAGGCCCAGCCGTGGATCGACGAGATCGTGGCGCTGATGGCGGCCGAGCCCTGGATGCCGTTCGAGCAGGCGATGGATCTGGTGATGGGGTCGCGCGGCGTCATCACTGGGGCGTGGGGGACGATGTCGGCGGTCTGGCGTGTGGTCACGGCAGAGCTCAACCGCGAGCAGCGGACGCGGATGGTCAGCGGCCTCCAGGGTTTGGACGTTGCGGTGTTCGGCGGTTCGGCGTGGGGCGAGCAGTGCGCGGGATCGATCCGGTATGCCGGGCAGTGTGCGTATTCGGAGCTTCCGCGAGCGCTCGCTCGGGGCCGGGCGTGTCTGGCGTGGGGCCCGACGCAGTTCGAGCACACGTTCAGCGAGCGGCTGCTGCTCTCGATGGCGGCGGGGTGCGCATCGGTTGCAGACGACCGCTACATGATCGGTCGGCACTTTGGGTTCGACGGGGCGGACGCAAGTGTGCGTGTGTTCGATGCCCGGCAGCCCGGGGCGTGCCGGGCCGCGTTCGAGGCGGTGCTGTCGGACCCGGCGGCGATGGTGGCGCTCGCCCGGCAGGGCCGGGCGGCGGTCGAGGCCGGGCACCTGTGGTCGCACCGGGTGGACTCGATCGCGTCGCTCGGTCTTGGCGCAATCGCGGAGGCCGAGAGCCGGCCGCCGAGCCTAGTCCGGCCGGCTTCGGCCGAGCGGCGGTCGGCGTAGCGGTCAGTCGATCTGGACGGTTTCGTTGAGCCGTCCGCCGCGGGCGGGGTCTTCGACGCCGATGAAGACGGTCTGCCCGGCGAGCGACCGCACGCCGCCGCGGAAGAGGAACCTACGCACGACCGAGGAGCCGGGCGGGAGCTCCGGGACGGTGGCGTTCTGGCGGGCGAAGCCGCGGGCGGCGGCGATGAGGGTCAGGTCGAGCGGGGCTTCGGTGGTGTTGGCGACGTAGACCTCGACGGCCAGGTCCTCGTTGTCGGACGACTGGATCGGACGGACATCGAGCTCGATGCCTTCCAGCTCGATGTTCATCTGCGAGGCGGCGCGGATGCGGTCTTGGAGCGGGCCGGAATTGAGAGCGACATCGATCAGCAGCGGCTTGCGGCCGGAGGGTTCGACTCGGGAGAACGAGAGCTCGAGCGGGATGGTGATGGTCTCGCCGGGCCCGGCGGCAAAGCGGCGAACCCGCGGGGTGATGTCCCAGCCGGTGGATCGGCCGTTCGCGAGTCGCTCGGCGGGCTCGATGATGATCATGTCGCCATCGATCGCGACGGGCCAGGGGTTAGTCAGCTCGATCAGCCGGCCGTGCGGTCCCGGTGTGGCCTGGATGATCGGGTTGTCGAGACGGATCGATGCGACGAACTGGGTGAGCTCGACATCGATGTTTTCGATGAAGACCGGGTCGGTGCCGAGCTCGATCCGGTGGGTGACGATGGGTCGGCCGCTGTCGACGAACTCGCGGATGGGCTCGATGGGGTCGGAGCGGTTCCCCCAGATATCGACGGCGGTGACGGCGCGGTCGCCGAGGTTGAGGCGGATAACGGCGTCTTCCGGCTGCGCACGGACATTCCAAGCGACGAGCGCGCCGCCGCGGGTGTCGTCGTCGTCGGTCGGTGTGAGCAGGTAGACGCGTGTGCCCGGGACAAAGCCGAGGTCGGCGGCGACGCGGCGTCCTTCGAGCCGGTCGATGGTTGCTCGCCAGGCCGAGAGCGTCGGGTGGGGTGCGACGGCGTCGGTCTTGGCCAGCGGGGCCCAGGGGTCGAGCAGCTCGTAGCGGAGGTTGATGGGCAGGTCGCGCTCGGGGTTATCCTGGAGCAGGGCGGCTTCGGCTTCGACGAGGCGGCGGACCAGCTCTCCGGCGGCTCCGGTGCCGGCGAAGACATCGGCGGCGGCCGATCCGAAGGAGAGGACCAGGCCCCGGTCTTCGGGGATGGGCGCGGCGATGAAGCGTTCGACAGCGTCTCGGGCCTGCGCGTCGCCGCTGCCGGCGGGCGGTGCGACGGCGGCTCCGGCGATGCGGTTGGGTGTTTCGAGCGGGCCGAAGCCGTAGACCGGTGACCAGGCGAGCTCGATGAGCGGGCCGGGCACGACGGAGGCGAACTGGTCGCGGATGTCGGCGAGCGCGTCGGAGCGGGCGAGCCCGAGCGGACCGAGTCCGGGCGTGGGCCCCAGGCGCCACCGCTGGGCGACCTCGCCGACGGACTCGAGCGTGTCTTCGAGCAGCGGCCCCCAGACATCCGGGCCCGGGGCGAGGGCGGCGATGATGTCGTCCGGGTCAACGATCAGCTCGCTGCGCAGGACGGCGGGGACGCGGGCGAGCGTGGCGGCCGGGCGGGACCAGGTCTGCTCCGTGGAGCGCAGGACGCGGCCGAGCGTGGCGGCGTGTTGCGTGACCTGATCGGCGGTAAGTTGTTCGTACCAGGCGCCGAGGGTGATGCCGTCGGTACGGAGCGACCGGCCCATCGTCGGGAGCAGGCCGAGCAGTGCCGGCTCACTGGCGGCGGTCGCGAGGCCGAAGCGGCCGCGGTCGCCGCGGGATGCGGCTGTCTCGGGCAGGGGCGGCAGGACGACAAGGGTGCAGTCGGCGGAGGTCAGGCGTGTGCCGTCGGAGACGAGCTCTGCGGTGACGCGGTACCAGCCGAGGCGGTCGACGCGGGGCGACCAAGCGGTGGGGATCGGGCTGGATCGGATCGGGCTGGACTGGCGGTCGACAACGCGGCCGCGGTGGTCGCGGGTGATGAGGTTCATCGTGAGCCGGTCGCCGACGAGGTCACGGACGGTCAGGCGGACGCGCGGGCGGTCGGGCGCGAGGAACAGTCCTGTGGGCTCGTCGGGCTCGAGGACGACGCGCGGGAGCTGGGTGATGATCAGATCATCGATCCAGGCGGCGCCGGAGAAGTCCTCGGGCCAGACCTGGTGCTCGTCGAGGGTGGGCGTCTGATAGATTTCGGGTTGGACGAGCTCGGCGTCGACCTGGAGGAAGGCGGCCTGGGGGTGCCGGCCGCCGGGGACGGAGAGGCTGTGGGTCTCCCACTGGTCGCCGGGCAGGACGGGCTGTCCGGCGCGTTCGGCGCCGTCGATGGCTCGACCCGCCTCGTCGAGCAGGCGGGCCCGGAGGCGGAAGCGGGCGTGGGTCAGGCCGGTGCCGCGGACGGCGACGGAGACGCTGTAGTCGGCGTCGGCGAAGATCGGGACCGCGCCGGGCAGGAGGCGGAGGCAGACCGAGCCGCGGACGATCGGGAGGCGAACAGATCGTTCGCCGCTGCGGGCGTGGGCGGTGTCGAAGGCGGCTTCGTTGAAGACGGGGAAACCCGGTCGGTCGATGCCGGCGGCCGGGTCGCTCTGGGCGCGGAAGAAGTCTGCGGGGACATCGAACGGGTTGGCGGGCTCCTCGAAGTCGTAGACGGCAACGACCCGGGCGGGCGAGCCGGGGCGGGCTGGCGAGCCGGGCTGGGCTTGCTCGCTCGGCTGAGCGGAGGACCCTGCCGCGGCGGCGATCTGCGCACTGGCGGCCAGGAGGAGCGAGAAGAGCAGGATCGGGCGGAGCGGTCTCACGTTCTGGTACTATCGGCACGCGGCGGTGGACCCCCTGACCGGAACATCGCACGCTCGGCGACGGATCGGCATGCGAACAGGAGATATCGGTAATGTCCAACCCCGCACCGACTTCCGGCCCACCGCCGGGCCCGACCCCGATGCGGGCGCTCGAGCGGTTCGACCCCGGGATCGAGCCGCAGGAGGCGGCAGGGCGGTTCTACGAGACGATGCGCCGGCGGCGGACGGTGCGGATGTTCAGCGATCGTCCGGTGTCGCGTGAGACGATCGAGCTGATCTGTCGGGCGGCGGGGACGGCGCCGAGCGGGGCGAACAAGCAGCCCTGGCGGTTCGTGGCGGTGGCGAACCCGGAGACCAAACGCAAGATCCGCGAGGCGGCCGAGGCCGAGGAACGTGAGTTCTACGAGCGGCGGGCCTCGGAGACCTGGCTGGACGATCTTCGGCCGTTCGGGACGGACGCCGAGAAGCCGTTTCTCGAGATCGCGCCGTGGCTGATTATCGTCTTCAAGATGAACAAGACCGACGACGGCGGGCAGGTGTATTACGTCAACGAGTCGGTCGGTCTGGCGACGGGGATGCTGCTGGCCGCGGCGCACCACGCGGGGCTTGCGACGCTGACGCACACGCCGAGCCCGATGGGGTTCTTGCGGGAAGTTCTGGGCCGGCCCGAGCACGAGCGGCCGTTTTTGCTGATCCCGGTCGGGTACCCGGCGGAGGACTGCGTGGTGCCGGTGATCGAGCGGAAGCCGGTGGACGAGATCCTGGTCGTGGACGAGTAGCTCGGCCGGATACAGGCAGGAAACCTACGCCGCCGGGAACTCAGATATAGACACGGCGGTTGTAGATCCACCACTCGAAGAGCATAACGAGCAGGGCGGCGAGCAGGGCCCACCGCCAGAGGCGGAGCGGGGCGGAGGAGCTGCGCGCTTCGTCGGCCCGGACCTCGCCCGAGGCGAAGGTGAGCGCGTCGTCGGCGCGGAGATCGGACTCGTCCGGGTCGAGCAGGTTGACGGCGACGATGCGGCGGTTGACGCCGTCTTCGGCGACCAGGTCGCGTGCGCCGGCGGGGCCGTTCCACTCCAGGGCGTAGGCGCCGGTGCGGCGGAGCGGTCCGAAGGCGACTCGGCCATCGTCGGCTGGGGTGAGCGGCTGATCGGGGGCGTCCGGGATGATCAGGCGGACGTCGCGGACCCCGGCGGGCAGTCGTTCGGCGTGGGTGGTGCCGGGCGCAACCGAGAGGGCGGCGTCCTCGGCGCCGCCGACGCCGCCGAGGGTGTCGAGGGCGGCGGCGAGGAAGACGACATAGCTGACATCGAATGGCCAGCTTGATCGGTCGGGATCGAAGCCGACGATGATGGCGCGTGCGTCGGCGGTGGCGGCGTCGAAGATCATCGGGCCGGCGCCGGCCTCGGCGAGGACATCCACGGAGGCGTCCGGCCCGATCTCGATCCGCGGCGCGCCGGCGATAGTGACCCGGCCGGTCAGCTCGAGCTCGCGCGTCGCCGGGTGGGTGGGCGACCAGTCGATCAGCTCGTCGGTGCCGGTGGTGCCGGTGGTGCCGGTCGATGTCAGGCCGAAGACCTCCGGGACAGCGCCGAGGATCAGCGAGCTACCCGGGGCGATGCTGCCGTCGTCGGGCAGCCAGCCGTCAAGGATCACGACATCGTACTCGGCAAGTGTCTCGGACCGAGCGGCCTGGTCGTATTGGACGGGTGTGAGCCGGGTGAACCTGTCGAGCGGGAGGCCCTCGATCGCGAGGCTGGTGAAGAAGTCGTCTTCGGAAACAATGGCGACGCGGAGGCGGCGGGCGGGTGGCACGGCGAGCCAGCCGCTGTTGTCGACGGCGAGCAGGTCGGAGGCTCCGGCGGGCGGGCGGACGCGGACCTCGGCGACGGCGCCCGAGGCCCGGTCGAGCGAGAAGACCACGCCGCCGGCGCCGAGTGCTGGGCCTTCGGCTGCGGTGATCTCTGCTTCGCGGACGCCCTCGAGCACGCCGTCGATCACGAGTTCGACATCGACCGTGGCCGGCGCGTCGAGCGTTGAGGCGAGGCCGACGAAGACAGAGAGCTCGGTCGGGTCGTCGAACGCCCGCTCGGTCCGCAGGCCGGTGATGCCGATGTTGCCGGCGTCTGGGAAGCCGACGAGGTTGAAGGTGACGGCGTCTTCGGGGCCCGGCGTGACGTCTTGGGCGTCGGCGATCCGGCCGTCGGACCAGAGGTGGACGCGGCCGACGGCCGGGGGCAGCGCGATCTCTCGGCCGTCGCGGTCGATGCGGGTGTTGGGCGGAGCCTGGGCAACGCCGAGGCGGTAGGCCTGGGCGGCGGCTGTGGAGCCGTCGGTGATCTCGATCGACGCGACGGCTGCTCGCAGGAGCGACTTGTCGTCGGTCATCGTTTGCACGATCTCGCCGGCGGCGTCGAAGGCAATGACCGTGGCCTGGTCGCCGACGGCGGTGCTGTCGAGGGCGCGCTCGATCCAGGTCGGCTCGGCGAGGGCGTCGATGAGGTCGATCGCTTCTGATATTGCTTGCTCGAGGCGCGTGACGGAGCGGCCGTTGATGTCGCCGTCGGTCGCGGCCATCGACGCGGAGCGATCGATCATGATGGTGTGGCGGCTGCCGGCGACGGCCTCGGCGGCGAGCTCTGGCTGGGCGAGCGCGAGCAGGCCCAGCAGCAGCGCGATCATCTGGAGAAACAGCAACAGGTTTCGGCGGAGCTTCTGGAAGGGCGCGTTTGCCTGCATGTCCCTGATCGTCTTCTTCCAGAGCAGCGTCGACGAGATCTCGACGTCGCGTCTTCTGAGTTTCAGGAAGTAGAGGATCACCAGCGCGGGGATCGCGACGGCGGCAGCGACGGCGGCGAGCAGGGGCGAGGCGAAGGTCATGGGCGGGCCTCGCTCTCGGCCGACGACTCGGCGGGCCATTCGTCGCAGTCTTCGAGATCGATGTCGATCGGGTCGGTCAGCTCGACGGAGGCCTCCGACCAGGGGTGCTGGTAGCTGACGGTCGCGAGCGAGCCGTCGCGGAACCAGAAATGGATGCGGCCCGAAGCCCGGCCCGCGCCGTCGATCGAGACGCCGGCCTTGCGGAGAAAGGCCATGATGTGGGCGCGGTCCATCGCCGGCTCGGGCAGGGCGAGCGCCATGCTGCGGTGATCGAGCCCAGCGGAATCGAGCGCTTCGACGACCCGCGGCTGGTCCATGCCGAGGCAGAAGCGGGCGGCCATCTCGCGCTGAAATTCGGCGTGCCGCATGTTCAGGTGCAGGGGGGAGCTGTTGTAGGTGCAGCCGGTCAGAAGCCAGAGCAACACGAGTAGTAGCACGGATGTTGGTTTCATCGCACCAGCCCCCGGCGTCGCATGTAATCTAGGACCAGCGTGTCGATCGGGGTGTCGCTGCGGACGGTCGTGAAGGTGATGTCGCGGCGGGCGCAGAACGTACGAAGCTCGGCGGTGTACGCGGCCAGGTTCTGCTTGTACTTTTTGATCAGCGGCGCGGCGATGGTCACCTCGGCGCGGTCGCCGTCTTCTATGTCGCGGAGGCGGAGGTCGCCGGCGAGGTCCGGTTCGAGTTCTTGCGGGCTGAGGACCTGGGTGACGAACAGGTCGTAGCCGCGGCCGACGAGCAGGCGGAGGCCGGTCTCGTAGCCCTCTTTGATCATCATGTCGCTGAGCAGGACCATGACGCCTTTGCCGCGTCGGCTGAGGGCGATGCGTTTGCAGGCCTCGCCGAATTCGGGCGTATCGGGCTCGGCCGAGTCGCCGATGCCGGGGGATGGTTCGAGCGAACAGAGGAAGCGGGCGAGGTCGTGCGTTCGGCGTTTGCCGCGGAGGTCGGTGATGCGCGACAGCAGCTCGTCGTTCGCGCCGATCGCGGAGACGGCGACGCGGTTGTAGTTGACCAGGCCGATGTAGCCGAGCGCCATGGCGAGGCGCTGCATGAGCAAGAGCTTGTTTGGCTCGCCGGTGTCGCTGGAGGCCGAGCAATCGAGGACCAGGTGCAGCGAGAGGTCTTCCTCTTCCATGAACAGCTTCATGAAGAGGCGGTCGAGCCGGCCGAAGATGTTCCAGTCGATGTGACGCAGGTCGTCGCCGGCGACGTAGGGCCGGTGGTCGGCGAACTCGACGGACTCGCCCCGCTTCTTGCTTCGGCGTTCGCCCTTGAGCCGGCCGGTGAGGATCTTGCGGCTGGAGACATCGAGCCGATCGAGCCGGGCGATGAGATCGCCGGGCAGGAGATCGTCGAGCGACGCGGGCCGGGTTGGGGAGGGGGTGCGGAGCATCAGTAGACGATTGTCCCGTTACTGCGGCTGCGTGGCCGCGTTGAGTTCGCCCATTTTCGCGCGATGCGTCGGAGTCCGCGGTCGCCGAGTGCTTCACCGGGCGCAACTTCGAGAAGAACATCGATTATCTTGAGGTATCGCCGTGCCGCCCAGCGGGTGGTCGACCACCTTGCGTCTTGCCACGGCTTCTCGAGCTTGCGGAGTGCGTCGTGATTGCGGCGAACGATTAAGCCGTAGCTGATTTCGGCATCCAGCGTGCACTCAATGAAGACACGGTCGCGCACGTGGAGTCGCATTTCGATATCCTCTGGATCGAGCATTGGATAGAGATGCCGAAGCCAGAGCAGACCAAGGCCGTCGATTGCATTTTTTGCCTGATCACGCCGGCCGGGGACGGCCGCGAGCGCGACGATGTCTTGCAGTTGAAGAACCCTATCGAAGTTGATCTCGGGGAGCGATTCGCGGCCGAGCAATTCACCCATCGGGATGACATGTGGCCCTGCTTGTTCGTAGACCATGCCGGCTACAACTGAAGCCCAAAGTGCGATGACAGCGAACTTATCGCCCGAGATCACAACACCGTCTTCCATCTCCGTTCCCTGAGGGAACGCCTCTAAGAGTTCGAGCGTCTTGCAGAGGCTCACGTACCGCTGCTCTATCCCCGGTCGATACGTCGCGTCCCATTCATCCCTGACGAATTCTGGTTCTTCATCTAGGGGGAACGGACGCCAGCCTTCCATCCAGGGCGGGATCGTCACCCAGTCCCGTCCGGTGCGGAAGATGGTCTCGTGGATCCGTAGACGCATGAAGATCACACGCCAGTCGCGGCTTGATTCGGGCAGGACCGTGAGCAGCCGTTCCGAGTCGTAGATCGGTGAAGCTGCGTAGCTGAGAGGACTCGGCGGCTCCGGGCCGGTCGGGTTCGATCGTGTTGCGCAGCCGGCCAGCATGACGCACAGAAGCAGGGTAAAGATCGAGATGCGGAGAGAAACACACCAGTCTCTGCGCAGGAGGAGGTCGTCGCCGGCGACGTAGGGCCGGTGGTCGGCGAACTCGACGGACTCGCCCCGCTTCTTGCTTCGGCGTTCGCCCTTGAGCCGGCCGGTGAGGATCTTGCGGCTGGAGA
>JBCDEF010000110.1:0-8970 GCA_039179915.1 Planctomycetota bacterium
ATGGAGTTCACGGCTTCGCCGTCATCGAGCGTCGAGATATCGAGCGCGATATGGGTCGCGTCGGTCGAACGGATCGCCGAGTTGCTCGGCAAGGCTGGTCTGCAGCCGACGATGGATCCGCGGACCCGTGCGCGGCTGCTCCGACGCTTCGTCTATCGATACGTCAATGCCAAGTCGCTCGGCGTCGGCTTCGGCTCCGCCTCCGAAGTGGCCCGGACTCGGGCGGGCGACTGCACCGAGCACGCCGTGCTGCTCGCGGCACTGCTCCGCGCCGACGGCATCCCTTCACGTGTTGTCAGCGGGCTGATCTACGCCGAACGGTTCGAGGGCCGCGACGACATCCTCGGCTACCACATGTGGACGCAGGCCTGGCTCACCAGTGATGACGGCGAGCCCGGCTGGTTCGACTTCGATGCCACGCTCGGCGGGGATCGTCCGACCGACGCGACCCATATCGCGCTCGATATCTCGACGCTCGATGACGGCGAAGCCGTGAACTCCATGCTCCGGCTCACGCCGATGATCGGCCGGCTCAACGTTAGCGTCGAGTCCTTCGAATGACCGAGGCCGTCCCACCGCTGCCTCCACGCGATCCGGCCGGGCACAAGGGTGATCACGGCACGGTGGCGGTGATCGGCGGCTGCGACGACGGCGAAACCGTCATGCTCGGCGCCCCCATCCTCGCAGGCCGAGCAGCGCTGCGGTCCGGTGTTGGGCTCTGCAAGCTCGTCATGCCGGGCTCGCTGCTTCGCTTCGCGCTCAGCATGCTGCCTGCGGCCACAGGGCTACCGATCGGCAACAAGATCACGGTTCCCCCCCATACCGATGCCGTGGTGATCGGCCCAGGACTCAGGCTCAGTGAGCCTGCACGCACAGCAAAAGCTATCGCAGCCATCCGTGTCCCGTGCGTGCTCGATGCAGACGCTCTCAACGCGATCGCAGCCCAGCCCGAAGCCGGGTTCCCACAGGACGCCATCCTGACGCCGCATCCCGGCGAGGCCCGCCGGCTCGCCGACGGCCTCGGCATCGAAATCGCTCTGGAGTCGCCACCGGGGCGGAACGCGGCAAGCATCGCCCTCGCCGAGGCTACCGGCTGCGCCGTCGTGCTCAAGGGGCACCGCACCGTGGTGTCCGACGGCGAGCGGACCTGGACATGCGAAAGGGGCCACGCCTGCCTCGGGACCGGGGGCACGGGCGATGTGCTCGCGGGCCTGCTCGGCGGCTTGCTGGCACAGGCCGCGGCCGGGGACTGGCCGCTCGATAGGTTCCAGATCACCTGCATCGGCGTGCAGGCGCACGCACTCGCCGGCGAGCAGTGGGCCGCGTCAAACGGTCAGGCCGGCCTGCTCGCCCAAGAACTGACCGAAACGCTGCCGGGCGTTCTCCGTCCGGCCGCGGGCTAGATCCGACGCGGCGACGCCGAGCCGACGAGCCGGATCGGTTCCGTCTCGACCCGCTCCTCGACCGACGTCGCATCGAGATCGTCGTTCGGGCGGATCAGCAGGTCGATCGTCGCGCGTTGGAGCCGCGGCCCCACGTCGTATTCGAGTGTGAACACCGCGTTCTCGATGTTCGGCAGCACAAGATACTCCTCGTTTTCGCCGAGGGGCGCACCGTCCACGTCGAACCGGAAGATCGTCAACCACAACGCTCCGAACTGCTCGCCCGCGTCCGGGTCTGCATCGCGGAACTCGATCCTCGTGACCTCGCGGTCGCCCGTTGCGTCGTCGACATCGGAGAGGAACTCGATGAAGTTCGACTCGAACGGGTTCTGAGCAGGATCGAGCACGTCCTGCGGGAACGGGCCGAACTCCTCGCCGGTCCTGATCATCGCAACCATGCGATGGATCATGAGCCTGCTGACGACGTGGGTCGAGGCGGCATCGGTTGTTGACTTGTACCCGCGGAACGCAGCGTTGATCGCGACGAGCGCGCTTGTCAGCACCACGCTGACGATCGTCAACGCGAGTAGCAGCTCGGCGATGCTGAAACCACGACGCGGGCGCGCACGACCGGCGATCCGACCAGGCATCAGAGCGTGCCCTCCTCGTAGGTCCCCATCAGCGGCCTGGCCGTCATCGGCAGCATCAGCCCGTCGGGCAGAACCATGTCCGGATCGAAGCGGATCTCGATGCGGCCGTAGCCCCAGAACGGCACGGGGATCGCACCGGCAGCGAGCTGATCAGCCGTCGGCGTCGAGTTCGGCCCCAGATCGGCGATCCCGTCGCCGTTGAGGTCCCAGCCGACGATCGGCACCCCGCCGACGATCGGTAGCGTCTCCGGATCGATCGACTCGGCGTCGCCGTCTTCCTCGCCGAAATAGCCCAGCGAGGTGTTAAAATCGGCCGGGTTGCCGATCGCCTCACCGAATGGATCGACCATGGGCGACGCCCCCGGCATCGGCGAGAAGGTCAGCAGCAGCGCGCCATCTATGCTCGTGTTGCCGCGGACATCCAGCACGCCGGCGATGATCGCGCCGTTGAGCTGCACGTTCTGCTCCGGCGGGCTGTTGAACGTCCCGATGTCCACCGAGTAGTTCGGCGCCATCAGCGAGCTGCGCTCGATGTCATCCACATCACCCGACTCGGGGTTGAGATCGGAGTTGTCCGGCTCGACCGGGTGCGTCTGCGTGAACGAGGTCGCGCCGGTGAACTGCAGCTTGTTGCGGACATGGGTGTACGAATCGGGCACATCGGTGACGAACGACCCGACCACCAGACAATCGTGCAGCCGCAGGTTGTTCGAGTACCGCGTCGTGAAGCGGTCCGCGCCCGTGACGATCACGCCATCGATCGACGGCGGTTCCGGGAACTCGTCATAGTTCGACGGGCCGTCGACCAGGTTGCCGGTCGTCCAGCGGTCGAAGTCGGACTTGTCCAGCGGGTCCTCCAGCGGCTGCGGCGGGCTCATGCCGTCGGACTGCATTTTGCCGTAGAGCGACCAGTTGACGTGCGTGTTGTCCTCGTACGCCCGCACGTGCGTCACGCCTACGAATGTGCACCGGACGAACAACGCGTTGAGGCCCTCAGGAATCTCGACATCACGGAACACCATGTTCTCGAACACCGGCCGGTAGTACCAGTCGGTCGGGACCGGGGCCGCGAACGGCATCGGCTCGTAGTAGGCCGTCGCGAAGTTGTCGGGCAGGCCGTCGCCATCGGTATCCGGGTCGAGCCGGCGGTACTTCGGACCGTTGACGCCGGTCGCGCCGACCTCGATGTACTCGGCCAACTGCGACTCGCTGACACCCAGATTCTGGGCGACCTGCGTCCAGAACGGTCCGCCGTCGGCGGCGTCGTACAGATTGTTCTGATCCGCCGCGAAGCTGTCGGCGGAGATGAACGGCAGGATGTCTTCGCCGGCGTCGAAGATCAGCGGTGCTCCGCCGCCGTCGCTGCCGCCGATCGTGCCGCGCATCTTACTGAAGATGTCGCCCTGGAACGCGGCCCATTCGCCAGCGTTGGCCCGCATGGCCAACCGGCCGCTGATCTTCGTGTACCGGTCGCGGTAGTCGAGATACCCGTCCCGGTAGCCCAGCGTCTGGTCGGCGGAGCCGCCGTAGACCGGGTCGAGGTCGAGCGCCGCCTCGTCACCCGGGTTCCAGATCCCGTCGCCGTTGAGGTCAACAAAGCCGACAACACCGTTCTCGTTGCGGTCCGGATTCGATGCGTCGATCAGGTACGCGAGATCCGCGTCATCGGTGAACTCGGCCGACTCGGACCCCGCCGGGGTGCCGACCGCCGGCCAGCCACCGATCGCAACACGCCCGTCGCCGTTGGCGTCGTAGTGCGAGATGAACAGATCGAAGTCGTCGACAAATCCGTCGAGGGTCACATCGCCGAAGGCGCCGTCGGCGGTCCCGTTTCCGTCGTAGTCCTTGTTAGAGAGCAGCGGCTGATCGGGATCACCGTCGATGTGCAGCCCGGCCTGCTCGAGCGGGTGGCCCACCCGCAGGCGGTTGTCGCCGTCGACGTCGTGCAGCGCCAGGTTCGCGAACAGGTCTTCGAGCTTCTGGTCCAGCGTCGGGTCCATGCCCAAGAAGTCCGAGCGGATGACCACCGGGTCGCCGTTGTCCACCTCGACCTGGTCGTACTGCGTGCCCATATCACCATCGATGTGCACGTTCTTGCCGATCAGCACACGGCTCTGGCTCACGATCGCGTTGTCGACCGACTTGACCAGCCGGAAGTCCTGGCGGATCACGCGGCGGATCGGCCGCCCGGGACGCGTGGGGTCGAAGTCGTAGCCGGTCACGATCGCGCGGACATCCTGCCCGTTGGCGAGCGGCGCGTAGGTGATCTGGAAGGCCGTCGGGAACTCGTCGTTGCCGCTGACCTGCGCCACCGGCAGCGCGGGCGTGGTCACCCAGCCGACGGGGAGGTACTCGCCGCCGGCGCTGCTCGGCGCGGGCCCGATGATCGCCGCGTCGATGCCATCAAGCTCAAGAAAACCGGTGTCCGCGCCGTGCCGGAAGGCGATCGCCTGAGCGATACCGACGGGCGTCGAGGGCTCCGCGTGCCCGCTCGAGGGCGGCAGCACCGTGATGGGACCGTCCGCACCCGTGTAGGTACCCAGCCAGAGGTCGCGGCCGAGGTCTGGCGTGATCTCGCTGCGGCTGACCACGAACCGGCCGCTCGACTCGCGGATCCGCCGCTCGGCGACCAGCATGCCGGTCTCCGCGGCCTGCATCGCCCGCATCACGTGCAAATGCGTCGAGGCGTTCCGCAGGTTGCCCTGCGTCACCGTGCTCATGGCGGCGGCCAGCGCACCGACCAGGATCGCCAGCATCATCGCAAGCACGCTCGAGATACCGCGGCGCGAACGCCGCCGACTCTGCTTTCCGGACCGTCGAAGCATCGTGTCCTCCGAACTGCGTCGAGGTGTTCCCGGCCGCCTCACGGCACGATCCAGCTCACGCTGGTGATCGGCAGCGGCTCGGGGTCAAAGAAATCCTGATACAACACCGTCACTGTCACCCGAAGCGGGAAATCCCCCACCCCGCGCCCGGGCACACCCGCTTCGAAGTACGAGTCATCCAAATCTGTGCCATAATCAAACGAGTCGATCTTGGTCACCTCGACCCGCTGCTGCCACCCGTAGGTGAACGTCGCACCGCTGGCCTGGTCGGTCGCGGTCAGGACATACTGCGGCACCAGGTTGCCCGCGGCGTCGATCGGCCCCGCGAACTCCAGCGACTGCAGGTCGTCGCCGGCAAAAGTAAACAGCAGACCGTCAAGATCATCGATGTCGTCGATGTCGGCGACACTCACCTCACCCGGCTCGAGCCCCCAGCCCACCGCCACCGGGCCGCCGCCCGAGATATCCAGCGTCAGACCCGTCACCCCGTCGTGGCGAGGGAGGTTCCGCGAGAGCTCGCGGATCTCCGCGGCCAGCAGCGAGGCGGTCGCCGTGCGCGACGACCACTGGTTTGTCCGGAAAAAGCTCTGGTACGCGTCGAACACACCCGCCACACCGACCGCCACGATCACGAGCGTGAGCATGGTTTCGAGCAGCGTGAACCCCCGGCGGCGGGCGCGGAGCCCCGGCACCCGGTGCGCTGCGCGTGACTGTCGGCGGCGGTTGCGACGCATGTTCGACCTCCGGAGGCGGCTCCTCCCCTCGACAAGTATCCGATTCAGCTGACGATCTGCGACATCTTGAAGATCGGCAAGACGATCGCCATGGCGATGAAGCCGACGACTGTGCCCATCACAATGATCATGACGGGCTCGATCATTCCGGTAACCGTCTTGATCGCCTCGCGCAGCCGGGTGTGATAGTACGACGAGACCTCGTCGAGCACCTCGCCCAGCTTGCCCGAGTCCTCGCCCGCCGCGATCATCTGCACCACGCTCTTGGGCAGCAAAGACGTCTTCTGCAGCGGCGACGTGACCTTCTTTCCCTGCTTCACCGACGAGTAGACGCTCTTCCACATGCCCCGGTAGAGCCGGTTGCCAGAGATATCGCCCGTGATCGCGATCGTGTCGAGCATCGGCACACCCGCGTTGATCAGCTGGCCCATGGTCTGCAGCGACCGTGAGATGTAGAGCGCCTTGAACATGTTCCGAAGGACAGGGAAATTCAGCTTCAGTTTGTCGTAGAAGAACCCACCGACCTCGGTCTTGCCGAAGGCGAACGCGCCGCCGAAGATCATTACTACGCCCGCGAGCAGGTAGAACTTGTTGGCGACCATGAACTGGCTGAGGCCCATAAGGAACTTGGTGGCCCAGGGCAGGATCTCTTCCTTGCCCTCGAAGACCACATAGAACCTCGGCAGCACGAACGCGAGCAGGAAGATCGTGACCACCACCGCCATGGTGCCGATCACCGCCGGGTAGATCGCCGCGCCGACGACCATCCGGCGTGTTTCCATCTGCTGGCCGATGTACGCCGCGATCCGGTCGAGCATGTCGCTGAACGAGCCAGACATCTCGGACGCACGGACCATGTTGACATACAACGACCCGAACAGCTTCGGGTGCTTCTGGAGCGCCTCGGAGAACTGCTTGCCGCTCTCCACGTCTTGCTTCAGCCCGAGCACGATCCGCCGAAAGGTCGGGTGCTCGGTCTGGTCGGCGATGCCGTCGAGCGCCGAACGGAGGTTGATGCCCGCCCGCATCATCACCGCGAGCTGCGTGGTGAAGTCCAGCACGTGCTTGGTCTTGGGCTTGCCGGCGTTCAGCTCGGCGAACCGGGACTTGAGCTTGTCCTTGTCGATGCCCGCGTGCGCCGGCTGCACGCTGACCACGCGCAGGCCCTGTCCGCGGAGCATGCTCGCGGCGGATTCGAGGCTGTCCGACGCGACCACGCCCGCCTGGACCTTGCCGCCGCCGTCCTTGACCTGGTACTTGTAGCTGGGCATACGTCTCCCCGTCTGCTGTGGTCCGCCGGTTCAGGTCATCAGGCCGCGAGTTCGCGTTCGAGCTTGTCGGGGTAGGCCGCCTGTGCGATCGCGTCGTCGCGGCCGATCATCCCGTTGAAGTACAGCTCCGCGATCGAGCTGTCCAGGCTCTGCATCCCGAGCGCCCGGCTCGTCTCGATCACGTTGGGGATCTCGAACGTGCGGGCCTCGCGGATCAGGTTCCGCACCGCGGGCGTTGCGAGCAAGATCTCGACACCGGGCACCATGCCGGGGCGGTCGATCCGCGTGAACAGCGTCTGCGAGACGACCGCCTGCAGCGTGTTGGCCAGCATCGCCCGGATCTGGTTCTGCTGGTTCGCGGGGTACATGTCGATGATCCGCTCGACCGTCTGCGACGCGTTGACCGTGTGCAGCGTCGAGAAGACAAGGTGGCCCGTCTCGGCCGCGGTGATCGCCAGGGCCGTCGTCTCGAGGTCGCGCATCTCACCGACCAGGATGATGTCAGGGTCCTGACGCAGCGCGTGCTTCAATCCCGAGGAAAACGCCGGCATGTCCGCCCCGAGCTCGCGCTGCTCGATGACCGACTTGTCGCTCTCGAAGACATACTCGACCGGGTCCTCGAGCGTGATGATGTGCTTGCGGTACCGCTGGTTCATCGCCTGGATCATCGCCGCCAGCGTGGTCGTCTTACCGGAGCCCGTGTCGCCAGTGACGAGCACAAGCCCGCGAGGCAGGTATGTCAGGCGTGCGATCACGTCCGGCAGGTTCAGCCCGCTCAGCGGCGGGACCTCGGTCTTGATCACACGCAGCGCGAACCCGAGCATGCCCCGCTGCATGTGCGCGTTCACGCGGTAGCGGGCCACGCCCTCGACCTCGTACGAGAAGTCCAGGTCCTTGGTCTTGTCGAAATGGCGGACTTGCTCCTGGCTGACCATCTGCTGGAGCAGCTTCTTGCCGTCCTCGGCCGTGATCACGTCGAAGTCCATCGAGGTCATCACCCGGTGCGCCCGGATCATCGGCTGGAACCCGCACACCAGGTGGATATCCGACGCATCCTGGTCGTGGGCCGCCTGCAAAACCCGCTTGATATCGAGCACGGTGTGACTCCCTCTGGGGTGACCTGGTCCGTCGGCCGCACGCACTCGCGCCGACTGAGGACACATCGGTTCCAGGGGGACAGCGGATCAGGAGCCAACGCGCGACTGCGTCCTCCGGCAGCGCGACCTCGCGGACCGTACCGGCTGCGCCGGCTGCGTGGGGGCTCCATCGGAACCGGCGGGGCGGCATCCGTTCCCGGACCGACCGCACGGGAGTAAGGACTCTACCGGGCCGCCAGGTCCCGTGCTTCAACGGCCAGAGCGTCCGCCCGCTCGTTCTCGGGATGGCCCGCGTGGCCCCGGATCCAGTGGAACTCGATCTCATGACGCTGCGACAACTCGTCGAGCGCCCGCCAGAGGTCTTCGTTCTTTACCGGCTGCTTCGAGGCCGTCTTCCAGCCTCGCCGCTTCCAGTTCGCCAGCCACGACTTCAGCCCGTCGAGCACGTACTTCGAGTCCGAGAACAGCTCGACCCGTGAAGGCCGAGTCAGCAGCCCGAGCCCCTCGATCACGGCGGTCAGCTCCATCCGATTGTTGGTCGTCGCCGGGTCGCCGCCGGACCGCTCGATCTCTTTGCCGCTGACCGGGTGCCGCAGGATCAGGCCCCAGCCCCCCGGGCCCGGGTTCCCGGAGCACGCGCCGTCTGTGTAGAGTTGGACCTGCGGCGGACTCTCGCTCACGGCTTCGGCTCTTCAATCACGTGGCGTTCCTTCACAGCCTCGAACACCAGCGACCTCCCGAGCATGACCCGCGGCCGGCGCGCCGCGCGGTGCATCGCCGCGTTGCGATCGGTGTGCTCGGGGCGCCCCCGCTTCAAGTAAAGCGAACGCGTCCACGGCGCCCCCATCGCCCACACCAAAAGGTACAGCGGCAGCAGAGCTTTCTTCTTGATCTTGTCGCCGGTGACCCGCGCGGGCTTCGCGCCCCAATAGATCGCTTCGTACCACAACCGGCCCAGACAGACGGGCGAGACGTGGAACCGGTCGTCCTCCGCCCCCGGCGGCAGATCGC
>JBCDEF010000111.1:0-8959 GCA_039179915.1 Planctomycetota bacterium
ACCCCCGCGGTCCTTGGACACCCCAACAACCCGGGCGCGCCCCCGGCCCGGCTCCACCCGCCCCCCGGCGGGCCGCCCCCCGACGGATGCCGGATGCCGGGTGCCGGATGACGCGTGCCGGGTGCCGCGACAGTTAGTTGGGCTTGACCATGTACAGCGGCTGTCCGAACTCGACGGCCTGCCCGTTCTCGACCAGGCATTTGGCGATGGTGCCGGTGGTCTCGGCCTTGATCTCGTTAAAGACCTTCATCGCTTCGACGAGGCAGACGACGGTGTCGCCCGAGACGCTGTCGCCGGTCTTGACGAACGCGTCGCTCTCGGGGTTGGCGGCGGAATAGAAGGTGCCGACCATGGGAGACTCGATGGCAACGAGGCCGTCGTCGGTGGGCTCTGACGGAGCAGCAGCGGCGGGCGCAGTCGTCGTCGGGGCGGCAGCGGGCGCGGCGACCGGGGCGGCCGCGGGTGCCGCAACAACGGGCCCTGCGTGGCCGCGCTTGAGCGAGACGGTTTCTTCCTGGTCCTGCAGATCGAGCTCGGTCAGGTCGTTCTCGACCATCAGCCTCACGAGCTCTTTGAGCTTCCGGATATCGATCATGCTGTCGGTTCCGTCGGCCCCGGAGGGGCAAGAAGTGGGCGGTCGGGGTCGAGAGTACGGCCCCACCGCGTGAAGTCCGCCGTAGCCTAGCCCGGCAGCGGACCGCTGGTTAGAGCTTTAGGTCGCCCAGGCCGACCCCGCCGAACCGGTCCATATCGAGCCCGCCCTTGTCCTTCTGGGCTTTGACTTTCTCGGCCTTGGCCTTTTCACGCATGCGGCGGAGCTGCGGGGTCTCTTTGAGGATCTCGTCGGGCGTCCGGTCGTCGCGTTCGCCGCGGCCCCCGCCCCGACCCGAACCGCGACCTCGCCCGCCGCCGCCGGGCTTGCCACCGTCGCGTTTGGGGGCATCCTTGGTCTGCTTGATCGAGAGCGAGATCCGCCGGCTCTCCTGGTCGATCTTGAGGACCTTGACCTGCACGACCTCGTCGACGCTGACCGCATCGGCCACGTTCTCGACCCGCTTATAGTCCAGTTCGGAGATGTGCACCAGGCCCTCGAGCCCGCCGGGCAGACCGACGAAGCAGCCGAATTCGGTGATGGTCTTGACCGAGCCGCTGACGATCGCGCCCTCGGCGATCTCTTCCATCGCGACCGCGAACGGGTCGTCCATCAGTTGCTTGAGACCCAGCCCGATCCGGTTGTTCTCCCAATCGAGTTTGAGGATCTGGACGTTGAGTTCTTGGCCCTCTTTGACGTGGCGGGCGACATTTTTTTCGCCCATGTTGACCCGCTCGTGCGAGAGGTCGCCCACGTGGATCAGCCCGTCGATGCCGCCGATGTCGACAAACGCGCCGAAGGGCATGATCTTCTTGACCTTGCCCTTGACGGTCTGGCCCTCTTGCAGGCTGCCGCGGAGCTCCTCGGCGAGCTTGGCCCGCTCGGCCTGGAGGATGTCGCGGCGGCTGAGCACGATGTTGCCCGCGCCGCGGCGGTCGATCCGCTGGACCTGGCAGGCGAGCTTCTGGCCGTGGAAGATCGAGAGGTCGGGGATGCGGTCGAGCGAGACCTGGCTGGCGGGCATGAATGCCCGGTGGCCGGCGACCTCCATCTCGAGCCCGCCCTTGTTCGAGCCGGTGACCTTGGCCTCGACGGTCTCGCCGGGTTCGAGCATCTCCCAGTCTGCTTTCTTGATCGCGCCGGGGCGCGAGCAGACGTACAGGCTCTCGGTGGCCTCGTAGCGGTCGATGACGACCTCGAGCCGGTCGCCGGGCTTGGGCGCCTCGTCGTCGGGCCACTGTGTGCGGTCGCAGACGCCGAGCTCTTTTGGCCCGAACTCAACGAACAGATCGCTGGGTCCGATGCTGACGACGGTGCCGGTTCGGTGCTCGCGGCCGGCCTGGACGACGCGTGGGCCGCGGAGGCCCGGCTTCTTCGGCGCGTGCTCCGCGGCCTGCTTGGCGGCCTGCTTGGCGGCGGCGACCCCGTCCGGGTTGTGCGGGCCGCCGGCTGTGGGCGCATCACTGCCGGCCTGCATCGCGTCGATCTCGGCCATCGCCGCGTCGATCTCGCCCTGGGTTTCGGCATCGATCTGGCCCGGCGCAGGCATCGGCGCGGGCGATGCGGCTTCGGGCTTGGGCGCCTCGGCCTGCTCGGGGTTCGGCTTCGGCGTGGCGGCCGAGTCGGGCCTCTCGGGCGCGGGGGGCGTGTCGTTGGTGGGGGTGGTGTCCGAGGTCATGAGGGGGGTTCCGGTTGGGCCCGCGTGATCCGTGCAGAGAGTCCGTGCCGATGGGCCGAGAGCCGCGCCGTCCGTTCGGCACAGACCGACGGCCCGCAGACGGACAGTCTACCGCTCGCTGGTCCGATTGGCGATAGCCGAGTCAGAACCCGTGAACGCCCGGGCCTGGGCCTGGAATCTTCACGGGCAGGGCTTGTGAGCAGGGGCTCAGACACCCTGCGGCGTCGGGAGGCCGTCGCGGATTGCTTCGACGATCCGCTGGGCGGTTCGGACGTTGGCCAGGCCCGCGTTGGCGTCGATATCCGGGCGCCGGCCCGAACGGACGGCATCCAGGAAGGCCTCGATCTCCATGACGATCGGCTCGCCGTCGTCGACGTCGAGCATGTCCATATTGACCAGGTCGTCCCACTTGAGGTTGGTCAGGTCGGCGCCGTCGCGGAGCCGCTCGCGCATCTCGCCGAGTTGGGCCTCGTTGGCGGTCCGCCGGATCAGGGTGCCGGACTTTTTGCCGTAGTCGATCTTGATGTAGGCGTCCTCGGCGGTGATCCGGGTGACGCGCTCGGTCTTGAGCGCGAGGCGGCTGAAGGTCATGTTGGCGACGCAGGTGCCCCCGCCGCGCTCGGCGGGCATCTCCCACGTGAGCCGGGCGTTGCACAGGTCTTCGTGTTCGGTGACGATCGGCACGCCGGTCGCTTCGACCCGATCGGGCTCGCGGCCGCCCATGAGCATGATGACCACATCCAGGTCGTGGATGCCCATGTCCATGACGACGCCGATGTCGACCGAGCGGAAGGTCATCGGGCTGACGCGGTGGACCTCGATGAAGCGAGGGATGATGTCGAGCCCGTCGGCTGTCGCACGCTGGAGCGCCCGCATGATCGGGTTGAACCGCTCGATGTGGCCGACCATGAGCACCGCGCCCGCGTCGTCGGCGACGGCCTTGATCGCCGCGGCTTCTTCCGGGTCCTGTGCCAGCGGCTTCTCGATCAGGCAGGCGATGCCGGCCTTGAGCAGCGGCTCGGCCGTCTCGCGGTGGTAGATCGTGGGCACGGCGATGCTGACCGCGTCGGGCTTGGCGGCGATGACGTCATCGATGGTCGCCAGCACCGGGCAGCCGTGCTTCTCGGCGATCTCGGCGGCTCGCTCCGGGTTGGCGTCATACACGCCGACGAGTTCGACGCCGTCCATCTCGGCGTAGACGCGGGCGTGGTGCTGGCCCATGCGGCCGACGCCGAGCGCGGCGCAGCGGATGAGCGGGGTAGCGGGCTTTGCTTCGATCATGCTCGCGGAGTCCTGGCTGCTGGTGGTCATCGTCGGCTTCCTCCCTGTGCCCGTTCTGGCTGTGCCCGGTTCGGCCGGTCGCTCGGCCGCCGCGTCCTGCGTTTCTCGCCGCCGCTTGGGCGGATGGTCTGGACTTTCTTTATGCCGTCGGCTGCGATCCCGCGGCCGCCGCTGGCCCGTCGGCCAGCGCCGCTTCCACGGCCGCGGCCAGCCGGTCGTACGCGGTCAGCCCGACATGGCGGCTGAGCACCGCCCCGTCGCGGAAGACCAGCGTCGTCGGCACCGCCGAGACCTCAAAACGCTTCGAGGTATCCCGGTTCTTGTCCGTGTCGATCTGCATCACCCTGACCGATCCGTCGAAAGTCGTCGAGAGCTGGCGCATCACCGGCTCGAGCATCCGGCACGGCATGCACCACGAGGCCCAGAACTCGACCACGGCCACCCCGGTCGAGGGGACCGCGGCATCGAACGAGCCGTCGGTGAGCTGTTCAAGGGGCGATCCGTGCATCCGAGCCCGCCTTTCTGCGTCGATCGGGCTCCGCCGACCATGCACCGGAAGTGTACGCGGCGGACTCGCCGCCCGCGGCCCGGGCGCCGTGCGGTGGTTATCGCCCGTCGGCGGCGGCGAGAACCCGCAGCGCCTGCGCGTGGGCTGCCGGGTCGTGCGTCCGGAACAGCCGGGCGCCGGCGCGGGCGTGCAGCACCGTCGCGGCGATCGAGGCGCCCAGCCGCTCGCGCGGATTGCTGTCGCGGCCCAGGCCCGCACGGCCCACAAAACTCTTGCGGCTCGCACCGCTGAGGATCGGGCGGCCCAGTGTCAGCAGTTCCTTCGTGCGGCGGATCAGCGCCAGGTTCTGCTCGACGGTCTTGCCGAAGCCCAGGCCCGGGTCGAGCACGACGCGCTCCGCGTCGATCCCCGCGCTCTCCGCGGCGGCCAGCAGAGACGCGAGGCCCGATCGGACGTGCTCGACCGCGTCGCCGACGATCGGTGGATCGCTATAGCGGTCGGAAAAGCGGTCCCGGTCGGGCGGCCGCTCGCGGTGCATCAGCACGCAGCCGACGCCGAGATCAACGATGGTGGCGAGCATCGCCGGGTCTTCCGTGCCGCCGGAGACATCGTTGACGATCGTCGCTCCCGCGTGGGCGGCCGCCGCTGCCACCTCGGCGCGGGTGGTATCGATGCTGATCGGTGTGCCGGGCCAGCGCCGGGCGATCGCTTCCACGGCCGGCGCGACGCGGCGGATCTGTTCCTCGGCCGGCACGCGGGCCGCGCCGGGCCGGGTCGATTCGCCGCCGACGTCGAACAGCTCGGCGCCGCCTTCGATCGCGCGGTCGGCGTACTTGAGTACGGCATCGGTCGTCGGCAGCTCGCCGCCGTCGCTGAAGCTGTCGGGCGTGACATTGACGATCGCCATGACGCGCGGCGTCGCGAGGTCGATCTCGTGTCCGCCGCCGATGCGCCAGGTGTGGGTGCTGTTCATCGCTATGAGGCTACGCGGCCCGCGCACAAACGCGGGCCGCCCCGGTGGAGCGGCCCGCTGCGTTCGGCCGGGGTTGTTCGATTCGAGAGGCGTGGGCTAGAACTGCGGGTCGCCGCCGTCGTCGAAGTCGTTGCCCTCGTTCATCCCTTCGAAGGCCTCGCCGAGCTGGGCGAACAGGTCGATGACATCGGTCGGCACAACGGTGCGGAAGGTCATGCTGCCATCGTCGGCGGCCATGCTCATGGCGATCGGGGTGACTGCTTCGGGGACCTCGACATCGACCGGACCGGCGAACATCGCGGCGAACGGCAGGACGGTGCGGAGGATGCTGCCGGCGTCGACGTAGGCGACCATGACCGCTTCTTCGTGCAGCCGCTCGGCCTGCTGGCGGAAGAGCATGTCGCTGGCCAGCGTGCCGCCCTCGCGCGCGGCCTTGACCGCGTTGGAGACGGCCGACGAGTTCGTGCTGTAGGTCATCACGACGGTGTCGTTCGACGCCGCGGCCAGGTAGCCGCTTGGGCCGCCGGTCGGACCGAAGAGCATCGGCATCATCATCTGCATCTGCTGCGCGCCGGGCGTGTCGAGGTCGGGCAGCATCTTGACCTGCCAGCGGTAGGCGTCAACGCCGGCGATCTGCTGGGGCGTTTCGGCGAACTGGGTCTGCGTGGTGACGCCGTTGGCGGTCTGGTCGTTCATGGCCCGCAGCGAATCGCCGTAGGTATTAATGAACGTGTCGGCGTCGTCGACGTCCATGATCGCGGTGGTGTTGACGAACATGCCGCCCATGATGCCCGCGGGGTTCATGCCGACGACGGTGGCGAAGCCGTTGGCGCCCTCGAAGAACTGGCTGAAGTCCAGGCCGGGCATCTGATTGCCGCCGAGGTTCGAGGCGTTGGACAGCAGACGCTGCGCACCGTCGGACGAGGTGTCCATCGCCATCGCGAACAGGTACGGACCGCCCGGCAGGCGTTCGGCCAGGTTGGCCGCCTCGCCCGAGTCTTGGAAGAAGCCGGCGATCTCGGAGCCTTCCTTGAAGCTGGCGGCGGCCTCGACGCTGATGCCCGAGTCGCCAGCGCTCAGCCCGAGCATGCCCCGCTGGCCGTCGCGGGCGAACGAGTTGAGCAGGAGCGTGACGGTCTCGATCTGCTGGTCGATCTGTTCGCCCTGGCCGGTCATCTGGCCCATCATCCGCATGCCCTGCTGCGACTCTTCCCAGCCCTCAAGCAGGGCGGGGCCGAAGGCGGCCACATCGGCGATGACGACGACCGTGTGGTCCTCGAGCAGGTCGCGGCCGGTCGAGCCGACGACCGCCGAGTGGGCATCGCCCGCGTTCTCGACGGCCTGGAACGCATCGAGCAAGTCGCGCTGCGGCGCGATCGCTGCGAACCCGTCGCCGAGGTCGCGGATGTGCACATCCTCGCCCTGGAACTGGAGCAGCTCGGTGCCCTCGCCGGTGCCGCCGAGCTCGGTCACGAGCTGGTTGTAGTCCTCGACGGGGATCAGCGCGACCATCGGCGGTGTGTCGCCCTCGAGGTCGAGCGAGTTGAAGACCAGTGCGGCCGAGCCGTCGGTATCGACGCCGGGCATGCCGAAGAGCCGGCGTGCCTCGGCGATGCCGGCGGCTGCCTCGTCCTGCTGGATCGCGGCGGTCAGCGATTCGGCCTGGGCGAAGAAAGCCCCGACATCGCCGATCGAAACGATCAGCGGGGCGTCCGGGGCGACGCGGGCGAGGGCCTCGGGGGTGTCGGCGGCCGCGAACGAGCAGCAAAGCCCTGCGGCCGCGGCGAGCATCGTCGCGCGGATCGAGTTCTGGAGACGTGTGGGCATCATGGTGCGGTCCTTTCCTGCAATCGGGCATCGGGCCGGCACCGGCCCGGCCAGGGTCTTCGGTCTGCACCGAGACCGATCGCGGCCTGCCCGGCCGTCTCAGTCATGGTGTTGGGGCTCCGCCCCGATCGGTTGCAGCGGCAGGGTAGGGAAGGCTCAGCCGGCCCGGCCGCGGGCCGCCCGGCGAGACCGGGCGGTCCGGCCGGTCCGGATGGTCACCGGCTCGGGCTCTGGGGCGTCTTCCTCGTCTCGCTCATCAGCCGCGGCAGCGTCGCCCTCGGCAGAGTCCTCGTCGTCATCTTCTTCGCCGTCTTCTTCGGCCGCGTCTTCGTACTCGTACTCGTCGGCCTCGTCCGGGTCGATCTCGTTCCCGTCCTCATCGACCAGGACGTACTCGTAATCCTCTTCGGACTCGTCCGCCTCGGGCTCTGCGTCTTCGGCTTCCGCGAGTTCGTCTTCGGCTTCCTCTGCTTCATCGTCCTCGTCTTCGGCCTCGGGTTCTTCGAACTCCGGCTCGTGCTCGTCTTCGTCCTCGGTGTCTTCGTCCTCGGTGTCGTCGGCGAGCTCGGCCTCGTCGGCTTCGGGTTCATCTGCTTCGACGCCGTCATCATCGTCGGTCTCGAACGGCGGCTCTTCGACCGCCTCTTCGACCGCTTCCTCGGCCGGCTCGCCGATCGCGATCGAGCCCTGGGCCGCCTGGAAGTTGGCCTTGGCCCGTTCCTGGTCCATGGCGTACTCGTCGTCGCTGCGGTTGTCGCCGTCGGCGGCTCGCATCTGCTGCTCGTTGTACGCCTTCATCGCTTCCCACTCTTCGATGGAAATCGCGACCTCCCGCGCCACCGAGCCCTTGTGCTCACCGATGATGCCGGCGATGCCCATCAGGTCGATCAGCCGGCTCGCGCGGGTGTAGCCGATGGCCAGCCTGCGCTGGAGCAGACTCACCGAGCCGCGCTTGGTCTCGAGCACGATCTCGACGGCCCGGTCGAACATCGGGTCTTCCTGCGCCGCAGCGAGCGACGCGGATGAGTTGTTCTCGCTCTCGGCGATGCGGTCTTCGTCCGAGCCGCCGGTGCGGAGCTGGACAAGCTGCCGCTCGTAGGTCGGCCCCGCGACGTCACGCATGAACCGGACGACCTTGCGGATCTCGTGATCGTCGACCAGGGTGCCCTGCGCCCGGTCGAGCTTGTGGCTGCTCGGCGAGAGGAACAGCATGTCGCCCTGACCCAGCAGCAGCTCGCCGCCCTTCTGGTCGAGCACGATCCGCGAGTCCATCCCCGACGCGACCTTGAACGCGATGCGGCAGGGCATGTTCGACTTGATCAGGCCCGTCACGACGTTCGCCTGCGGACGCTGCGTCGCGAGGATCAGGTGGATGCCCACGGCACGCGCCTTCTGCGCGATGCGGATGATCGAGCCCTCGACCTCCTTGTGGGTCATCATCAGGTCCGCGAGCTCGTCGATGATGAAGACCATGTAGGGCAGCTGACGCGGGATCCGCGCCTTCTGCTCCTCGCTCAGCTCGCGCCGCCCCTCGGGCCCGACGGGCGTGAACCGGTCGAAGAGCTCTTCCTCGTCGAGCGCGTTGTAGCTCGCGATGTCGCGGCACCCGGCTTCGGCGAGCAGCTCGTAGCGCTCGTCCATCTTGGTGACCGCCCATTCGAGGATCGCCGCCGCCTTGGACATCTCGGTGACGACCGGGCACATCAGGTGGGGGATGTCTTTGAACTGCGACATCTCAACCATCTTGGGGTCGACCAGCACGAGCTTGAGCTCGTTGGGCTTCTTGGTGTACAGGAAGCTCATGATGATCGTGTTCATGCACACCGACTTGCCCGAGCCGGTGGTGCCCGCGATCAGCATGTGGGGCATCTTGGTCAGGTCGGAGATGAGGGGGTCGCCCGCCGCGTCCTTGCCCAGGAACATGGGCAGGCGCATCTTGGCGAAGCGCTCGCGCGAGCCCATCAGCTCCTTGAGGCGCACGCGCTCCTTGGTCGGGTTGGGCACCTCGACGCCCACGGTGTCGCGCCCCTCCATGTTGGAGACCACGCGGATGTTCTCCGCCTTGAGCGAGCGCGCCAGGTCCGACGCGATCGCGTTGAG
>JBCDEF010000112.1:0-8942 GCA_039179915.1 Planctomycetota bacterium
CCGTCGTCAAGGCCCAGGTCCACGCCGGCGGCCGGGGCAAGGCCGGCTTCGTCAAGCTCGTCCGCTCGGCCGACGAAGCCACCGACGCGGCCCGGTTCATGCTCTCCAACCGCATGGTCAGCCCCCAGACCGGCGAGGACGGCCTCGAAGTCACCAAGCTGCTCGTGGCCGCCGGCGTCGACATCGACAAAGAGTACTACCTCGCCATCACCACCGACCGCCAGACCCGCAAAAACGTCCTGATCGCCTCCTCTGAAGGCGGCGTCGAGATCGAAAAGGTCGCCGAGGAAACCCCCGACGCCATCATCACCACGCCCATCCACGCCACCCTCGGTCTCCAGCCCCATCAGGCCCGCACCGTCGCCTTCAAGCTCGGCTTCAAAGGCAAGCAGGTCAACCAGGCCGTCAAGGTCATGCTCAACCTCGCCAAGCTGTTCGAGGCCAAAGACTGTGCCCTCGCCGAGATCAACCCCCTGATCGTCACGCCGCCCACCGATGCCCACCCCGACGGTCAGGTGCTGGCCATCGACGCCAAGTTCAACTTCGACGACAACGCGACTTTCCGGCACAAAGACATCCAGGCCCTCTTCGACCCCGCCGAGGAGAACCCCCTCGAGCTCCGCGCCGAACGCATGGGCCTGAACTACATCGCCCTCGACGGCTCCATCGGCTGCCTCGTCAACGGCGCCGGGCTCGCCATGGCCACCATGGACACCATCAAACTCCACGGCGGCGACCCCGCCAACTTCCTCGACGTCGGCGGCGGCGCCTCCGAAGAAGCCGTCACCGAAGCCTTCCGAATCATCCTCAGCGACAACCAGGTCAAGGGCGTCATGGTCAACATCTTCGGCGGCATCATGGACTGCGCCGTCATCGCCCAGGGCATCGTCAACGCCGCCAAGGAAATCGGCTTCGAGGTCCCGCTGGTGGTCCGCCTCGAAGGCACCAACGTCGACGCCGGCCGCGAGATCCTGAAGAACGCCGCCGCCGACCTGCCAACCCTCCAAGCCGGCACGGACCTCAAGGACGCCGCGGAGAAGGTCGTCGCAGCGGTTGGCTGATTCGCATCAACGGAGCACAACCATAATCAAGCACTCATCGGTTCTCGTTGTTCTGGCGGCGGTCATCTCGGGCTGCTCAACCTCGCCCATGACCGTCTCGACCTCTCCGGCCCCAGAGCCGGTCGAGCTCTTCGAGCGCAACCGCTTCCTCGTCTCAGGCCAGCCGTCCAAGGCCGACCTGGCCGCCATCGCCGGCCGCGGCGTCACCACCGTCGTCTGCACGCGCTCCGACGAAGAGATGGCCGAGCTGATCGCCGAAGACGGCTTCGACGAGCGAGCCGCCGTCGAAGCGCTCGGCATGACCTACGTCCACATCCCCATGGGCACCGACCACGGCTACGAGCCGCACCAGGTCGCCCGCCTCAACGCCGTGCTCGACTCGGCCGACGGCCCGGTCTACCTCCACTGCGGCAGCGGCTACCGCGCCCGCCAGCTCTGGATGGCCTCGATGGTCAGTCGGGGCACGATGACCGTGGACGAAGCCAAGCTTGCCGCCCGCGACCTCGGCGAACGCGAGCCCGCCCTCGACCAGCTCTTGGGCCGGCGTGTCACCTACAAGATCGCTCCAGCAGAGCCGTCGACGGCAGCCGAACCCGCCGATTCCGACTAAGCTGTCCGTATGGACGATACAAACAAACTGCTGCTCATCATCATCGCGATCCTGATCCCGCCGCTCGCGGTCGGGCTCAAGGCCGGCATCGGCTTCTCGCTGCTGCTCAACATCATCCTGACCCTGTTGTTCTACATCCCGGGTTTGCTGCACGCCCTCTGGGTCATTTTCAAATAGCGAAGAGCGATCCTGGATGCAAAAGCGGCCGAGCGGTCTCCCGCCCGGCTGCTGTTGTGTTGCCGATTCGGTGAGCCGTTCGCTCAGCAGCCGTTGCTGAACGCGTTGACCCAGGCGAAGAAGTCGCCGCCGTCGCACGCCTCGTCATTGTTGACGTCGCACGCCGGCGTCTGGTTGCTAAACGCGTTGACCCAGGCGAAGAAGTCGCCGCCGTCGACTGTACCGTCGTCGTTGATATCGCCCGGGCAGGCCACGTCGCAGCCGCCGGTGCCGCAGAAGATGGTCGCTCGCGCGGTCCGCGAGCGGGCGCTCGTCCCCTCGACGAGCCACTGGAAGTAGATGTCCGAGCCGTCGAGCGACTCGTCGCTCGGCACGGTCCAGTGCGCGGTCGCCACCGGGGCCACGCCGTCACCAAACGCGGCCGTCAGCGGCCCGACCGTCTCCGTCGGCGTCAAGACACCGCCGACCGGCGCCGTGTCCGAGATCAGCAGCGTCACGGTCGCGCCGTCCGGCACGTTGGTCACGCCGATCCGGAACTCGCTCGTGCCCGCCAGCGGCGGCGTGTGCACCGCAAGCTCCGGCACCGCGCCCGTGCCATCGGGCGTGCCCATACCGATCACCGCCGGGTTCGCCGCCAGCTCGCTGCGGAGCGTCGGCCGGTCGAACGGGAACTCTTCGTTCGCCACACGCGGGTCCGTCAGCGCGTTCATCAGGAAGTCCGTCATCGGCCCCCGGTCCGGCGGCGGCACGATCACCGGCATCAGGTTGCTCAGGTTGTCGAAGTGCAGCGGCGCCTGGTAGAACTGGAAGATCTCGTCCATCGTCGTCAGTTCGCCAGTGTGCAAAAACGAGACCTTCAGTCCCATGTTCCGCAGCGTCGACGTCTTGAACTTGCCCCGGTCCCCGAATAGCCCCGTGATCCCCTCGCGGCCGGCGTCTTCCGAGACCGCACGCGTGCCCACATTGTGAAACTCGTTGTCGGTAAACAGCGGCGCTTCGTGGCACTGCGAGCACGTCGAGGCCTGAAACGCGTCCCACCCCTGGATCTGGTTCGCCGTCATCGCTCCGTCATCGCCGCTGACCCACAGGTCCCAGGGTGCCTGGTCGCTGATCAGCGTTCGCTCGTACGTCGCGATCGCGAACGCGATCCGCTTCGAGGTCACCGTTCCGTCGCCGAATGCCGCCTCGAACAGCTCCGGGTACGTCGGGTCCGCGTCGATCGCGGCCTGCATGTCGGCAGGTATGTTCGTCGCCAGCGCGAGCGGCTTCGCGTCGGTGAGCTTGGCCGTGATCATGTCCCAATCACGCTCCGGGTGCGCCATCTCTCGCGTCGAGAGTGGGGGCCCAACGGCCTGACTCTCGAGCGCGCCGCCCGAAACGATCTCCACCTGGCCCGTCTGCGGGTCGGTGAATTCACCGATCGCCCGGCCGTCCCAGAACAGGTTCGCGGCATACGCCGCGTTGATCATCGTCGGCGCCGTCCGCGGCGTCGCCTGCACGCCCACGCCGAAGTTCGGCTCCACCTCGTAGTTCTTGGCCGCGTCCATCCGCGGCACGCCCGGCGAAGCGAACACATCGTCCGGCGTCTCGAACGCCAGGTCTGCCCCGGGCCCTCGCAGCTCACGCTGGTCCGAGCCCGACGCCGACGGGATGTGGCACGTCCCGCACGCCATCGAATTCGTTGCCGACATCTGCTCATCCCAGAACAGGATCTTGCCAAGCACTCGTTTTTCTTCCGTCATCGGGTTCTCGGCCGGCACGGGCGGCGGCGGCAGTGTCTGCCCCATCGCCGGGCCGATCGCCAGCCCCGCCAGCAACGCCCCCCCGGTCCACAGCACCAGCCGTGTCACGCACGAACTCACCGTCTGCTTCATCGTCAATTTTCCTTCCGAATACCGATCAAACAGCCCGTGCCACGCATAGGGCCAGCCCCTCCCCTTCACAGCCCCCCCCGGCCGCGAACAGAAATTGCGGAGAAACGAACCTGTGTATCGAGAATCCTACCGGATCTGCCTCACCACCGAAACCCCCCGGATCAGAATTCCAGGACAGCTACCATCCTCGGCACGGGTGCGGTGGCCGAGCGGTTGAAGGCACACGACTTGAAATCGTGCAGGCCCGAAAGGGTCTCGGGGGTTCGAATCCCTCCCGCACCGCTTCATCGACGAGCAGCCGCTCAAGGCCAACCCCGAGCTCAATCCCGGGGGCCACGCGCTGCGACCCCGCCCCGGCCGATCCTCTCCCTCTGATCGAGTCCCAAAATACCGCGAAAAGAACGCCTTCAGATGCTGGCACCGCGCGGCAGCGGTGGCATATTCGGATCGGTATATCTGTGGCTCCGGGTGATCGGCGTGTCGCACGCCCCACCGGCTCCGCGTCTCTGTCCGCTCGATCCAAGCAAAACACCAGGAGCCGACCGTGAACATCGCCCGCTGCGCCGCCGCATCCGCAACGCTCGTCGCACTCGCCTCCCCAGCCGCCGCCCAAAGCGTGATCAACGGCATCGACGCCGCCTTCGAGGGCAACGACTACGTCCTCGGCTCGGTCAATATCACCCGCGACGGCTTCACGCAGACCATCAGCGTCGCCGACATGCTCGGTATCAGCGTTACGTCGTTCGTCGGCAGCACCCTGCCGTTCGAGAACACGATCCTCTCGACCCCTCTCAACCTCGACTCCACGCCGAGCGCACCCGCGATCGGCCAGCGCGCCGCCGTCCTCGGCGACATCCTGCTCAACTCGGCGATCCAGAACCCCAATGGCGACGATGGCCTCGGCTTCGCCTTCAACGGCGGCGGCCTCGTCAACGGACCCGGCGCCGACATCATCCTCTTCGACATCGGCGCCGCACCCGGAGCCCCGGTCCCGGGCCCCGACGGACCCGGCACGCTCGTCAGCCCGGGCGGCGACCCGTTCACCGTCGCCGGAGCCGGCGCCGACGCGGGCCTGAGCACCGACATCGCCTCCGACCAGTACGTCCAGATCGGCGCCGACGACCTGTTCTCCGGTAACACCGGCTTCTTCAACAACCTCGACACCTTCCCGATCACCGATCTCGACGAGCTCGAGAACACGCCGCTCAACGCCATCCCGCTCCCGCCGACGTTCCCGCTCACCGGCTATGCCGTGCTCATCGACCTGTCCGACCTGGGCTTCGCCGAGGGCAGCACCGTCACAGACCTGACGCTGAAGAAGTTCGGATCCGACTTCGGCATCGACCCCGCCTTTATCGCTGGCCTGCCGCAGGTGCCGGCGCCGACCTCCGCCGCCCTGCTTGCGCTCGCCGCGACCGGCGCCGCCGCCCGGCGTCGACGCTAGTTCAACGACGTACCATCCTCCATCGGCAGAGCCCGAAGAGGAGCACAGGCATGGTCGTCGCACGGAGATTCGCCGCAGCCAGTTTCGGTGCACTCGGTGCAGCCGTGCTGGTCACCGTCCTCGGCTGTGCCCAGCACGCGCACCACCACCGCAGCCACACAGACGCGAGAGCCCCCGACCCGTCCCGCGGCGTCGTCCCGATCACCGAAGACTCGCCCCTTATCGCTGTCGTCCGGTCCGTCGGTGATTCAAACGTCACCGGCACCTTCAGGTTTACCAACGCCGAGCGCGGCGTCCGAGTCGTCGGCAGCGTCTCGGGGCTCACACCCAACGCCAAACACGGCTGCCACATCCATGTCTACGGAGACGCCACCGACCTCGAAAAGGGCATCTCCGCCGGCGTCCATTTCAACCCCTTCGACCACGAGCACAACCTGCCCCCAGCGCAGCACCGCCACGCCGGCGCCTTTCCGAACCTCGTCGCCGATGCACAGGGCAACGCCACACTCGATTTCATCGACGAAACCATCACACTCACCGCGGGCGTCACTGCCATTCTCGGCCGCTCGGTCATCATCCACGAGAACGAAGACATCGGCGCACAGCCGTGGGGCGGGGCAGGACCGCGCATCGCCATCGGCATCATCGGACTCGCAAACACCGAATTCGTTGGCGGCAGCTGATACCAACTCATGCCCAGCACTCCTGACCGAGCCGATCACCGTTTCGCCGCAGCCGCAACGCTCGGCGAGGGACCTATCTGGCACGCTGGCACCCTCTGGTTCGTCGATATCGAAGCCAACACTCTCAGCCGCCTCGACGGCGACGAGCGAGCAATTTTCGATGCCGGCCAGCGTATCGGTTTTGCCGTCCCAACCGCCCGCGGCGACTGGATCGTCGGCCTCCAGCACGGCCTCGCCCGGTGGACACCCGGTCAGAATCAACCGGCCGTCTTCCACGATCCCGAGCCCGACCGCCCCGACAACCGCTTCAACGACGGCAAGGCCGACCCCGCCGGCCGCCTCTTCGCCGGCACGCTCAAGATGCCATGCGATCAGCCCGTCGCTTCGCTCTACCGAATCAACCACGACTGCTCGACGGACACCATCGCGACGGGTCTGACCATCTCCAACGGCCTCGCCTGGGACGCGCGGCGCCGAGCCATGTACCACACCGACACGCCCACCCAACGCATCACCCGATACGACTGGGACCCGGCCACCAGCGCCGCCACCAACCCGCGGACGCTCATCGAACTCGACCCGTCCCTCGGCTCGCCCGACGGCATGACCATCGACACCGCCGGCCGGCTCTACGTCGCGATGTGGGGCGGCGGCCGTGTGCTGGTCATCGACCCGACCACCGCATCGGTTGCCGCAGCCATCGCCGTCGACGCCCCGCACGTCACAAGCTGCTGCTTCGGCGGCCCCGACCTCGACACGCTCTACATCACCTCCGCCCGCATCGGCCTGACCGACGAGCAGCTCGCGGCACACCCGCGCAGCGGCGACATCTTCGCCGCCGCTATCGGCTTGCGGGGCCTGCCAGCCGACACGTTCATCGACGCTTAGGACACCGATCCAATCGCGCAAAAAAGGGGGACGCCGAAGCGTCCCCCTCGCAGAGCGTCGTGATGTCACGCCACGCTTACGGGCAGCCGGCTCCGAAGTTGGCAACCCAGGCGAAGAAGTCGCCCTGGTCGCAGATGTCGTCGGCGTTCTGATCGCAGCCCGGCCCGTTGTTGCTGAACGCGTTGACCCAGGCGAAGAAGTCGCCGCCGTCGAGCACGGTGTCCATGTTCACATCCGCGACGCACGGCTCCGCGGTCTCGCACGAGTCCAGCACGCCGTCGCCGTCGCTATCGACCGGGTTTGCCGGCACGATCTTGTCGATGAACCCCGCCAGCACATCCGCGACGTACAGCTCGCCGTCCGGCCCCTCGCCGAACGTGCTCAGCCCGAAGCCGAAGTTGTCAACCAGCTCGAGCTGATCGGTCATCGGGTCATACGCCAGGATCTCGCCCGAGCAGTAGTCACCAAAGATGTATTTCCCGAACAGCTCCGGGTTCTCGCACCCGCGGTAGACATAGCCGCCCGTGACCGAGCACCGGCCGTTGATCCGCGTGTAGTCCAGGATCGGCTCGGTGTAGATCGACAGGTCCGACGGGCACCCGCCGATGCCGGGCGTCGCGATCGTGCCCTCGCGGCACCGCCAGCCGTAGTGCTCGCCGCCGAGCGAATCTGCCGGCTGGAAATTGATCTCTTCACGAGCGCTCTGCCCGACATCGGCCATCCACAGGTCGCCCGTCTCCCGGTCGAAGCTCGACCGCCACGGGTTCCGCAAGCCGTACGCCCAGATCTCCGGCGCCGCGCCGGCCTGGCCCACGAACGGGTTGCTGGCCGGCACGCTCGCGACGCCCTCGACCGAGACATCCAGCCGAAGCATCTTGCCCTGCAGCACGCCCAGGTTCGAAGCCCGATCGCCCGGGTCGTTGCCGGCGCCGCCGTCACCGGTCGCGACATACAGGTAGCCGTCCGGACCGAAGCCCATCCATCCGCCGTTGTGGTTGCTAAACGGCTGGTCGAATGCCAGCAGCCGCGTCTCGATCGTCTCGGCGGTGTTGCCGCTCGGGTCGATGTCCTGCCGGGAGTACTCCGCGACGATCGTCGCCAGCCCGAGCTGCGGATCGCTCCCGGTGTAGTACACAAAGAACCGGCCGCTCGTCTCGTAGTCCGGGCTGAACGCCAGCCCGAGCAGGCCCCGCTCGTCCTGGCCGCTCGTGCCGCCGGTGACGCGCGAGTCAATATCCAAGAACGGCGCAGACCGCAGAACACCGTCTTCGATGATCCGGATCGCGCCCTCCTGCTCGATCACGAACAGCTTGTTCGGCTCGCCCGGCGCCGAGGTGATAAACACCGGCCGATCGATCCCGTTCGCAACGCGCTCAAGCGTCGTCTGAGCCCCGGCAGCGCCGGCAATACAGCCCGCGGCCAACGCCGCAGCACACATCAATCCATTCCGCATCCGGTGATCCTCCTCGAAAATCAGCCCCCCTGGGTCCAAGACCCTACCACACTCCCCGGCAAAAAGACACCGCCATGCATCAATCAGGACCTTGCGGTACGCTGGTCGCCAGCCGACGACTACCCCACGCGGGACTCATCAGGAGCCAGGACCAATGCCACAGCCCGACGAAACCGCCCTTGCTGCCATCTGGCTGCCCATTCTCATCGCCACCGTGGCCACCATGGTCCTCAGCACACTCGCCTGGACCGTCCTCCCGCACCACAAGCCCGATATGCAGGAACTCCCCGAAGCCGACACATTCGCGGACATTGTCGAGTCCCGCGGCATCGCCCCCGGCACGTACTACTACCCCAGCTACGGCACACCCAACGAGCCGGGCCCTCGAATCAAAACCGGCCCATGGGGCACGCTGAAGGTCTATCCGTGTGCGCCGAACATGGGACGCAATATCGGACTGACGTTCCTGATGCTCGGCGTCATCGCCCTCTTCATCGGCTACCTCACCGCCCAGGCCTGCGCCCCCGGCGCCGACTGGCTCCGCGTCTTTCAGGTCGCGACGACCGCTGCCGTGCTCTGCCATGTCTTCGGCGGCACACTCAACGGCATCTGGTTCGGCAAGAGCGCGCGGTTCTTCCTGACCGACGCCATCGACGGGGCCGCCTACAGCGCCGCCACCGGCGCTATCTATGCAACAATGTGGCCGGCCGCGAGCACAATCGTCCCCGCGGCCGGCTGAAACTCATATTCAC
>JBCDEF010000113.1:0-8733 GCA_039179915.1 Planctomycetota bacterium
CCGATCTTTTCACAGCCCGCCGGATCCGCCGGTCGCCCAGCAACGCAGGAACATCCCATGACCGCCAGCTCCGATTCGGACGTCCAAAAGCTCGTGATCATCGGCTCCGGCCCCGCGGGCTGGACCGCCGCGATCTACGCCGCCCGCGCACAGCTCGATCCGATCGTCTACGTCGGCGTGCCCAAGCAGAACCCCGGCCCGGTCCTCCCGGGCGGCCAGCTCATGCTCACCACCGATGTCGAAAACTACCCGGGCTTCCCGGAGGGCGTCACCGGCCCCGAGATGATGCAGATGTTCCAGAAGCAGGCCGAACGCTTCGGCACGCGCGTCGTCGGCCGCGATATCGCCAGCGTGCGGTTCTCCGAGGACCCGGCCACGCCCCACGAGCTGACCACCGACAAGGGTGAGACCGTCCGCGCCCACACCGTGATCATCTCTACCGGCGCGACCGCCAACTGGCTCGGGCTCGAGAACGAGCTGCGGCTCGCCCAGATCGGCGGGGGTGTCTCCGCCTGCGCCGTCTGCGACGGCGCGATGCCTCAGTTCCGCGATAAACCGCTCGCGGTCATCGGCGGCGGCGACACCGCTATGGAAGAGGCGACGTTCCTGACGAAGTTCGCCAGCATGGTCCACGTCATCCACCGCCGCGATTCGCTCCGCGCAAGCAAGGTCATGCAGGAGCGGTTCCTGTCCAAGCCCAACGCGACCGTCGAGTGGAACAAGGTCGTCGTCGATGTCATCGGCGAGAAGTCCATCGAGTCCGTCGAGCTCGAGGACACCGTGACCGGCGAACGCTCGCGGCTCCCGGTCGCCGGCATGTTTGTCGCCATCGGCCACACGCCCGCGACCGACTTCCTCAAGGACACGGGCCTGGAGTTCGACGACGCGGGCTACATCGAGCTGCGCTCGCGCTCGAGCGCGACCACGCTGCCGGGCGTCTTCGCCGCCGGCGATGTCGCCGACGCGAACTACCGCCAGGCCGTCACCGCCGCGGGCATGGGCTGCCAGGCCGCGCTCGACGCCGAGCACTGGCTGGGCGAGCACGACCTGAACTAGCCGGCGTCGCCGCGGCTATCGCGACCGCCCGTAGAGCGACAGCTCGAGCCATCCCTCTTGTGCCGCGGCCGAGCCGCGCAGGTGCGCCGCCATCCGCGAGCCGGTCCACTGCGCCTGCCGCCAGAGCCAGGGCCGCAGCCGCGGGAACCGCGTCGCCAGCCGCCTGAGCATCGGGTTGCCCGCCGCGGCGATCAGGTCGTCGTCGAAGCAGACGTGCATCTCCGCCCCGCCCGGATCGCCCTGCCGCCCCGCCCGGCCGTAGAGCTGGCGGTCCACACGCCGCTCGCGGTGCCGCTCGGTTCCGATCACCAGCAGCCCGCCCAGCTCGCGGGCTTTCTCGTCGATCTTGATGTCCGTTCCGCGGCCGGCCATGTTCGTCGCCACGGTCACCGCGCCCACGCGGCCCGCGTGCTCGATGATCGAGGCCTCCTCGTCCGCCCGCTCGGCGTTGAGCACCCTGCACTCGATCCCTCGCTCGGCCAGCAGCGCCGCGACCCGCTCGCTCGCGCTCACGCTCCGCGTCCCGACCAGGATCGGCCGCCCGAGCGCGTGCTCGGCTTCGACACGCCCCGCGACCGCCGCCAGCTTGGCCGCCTCGGTCGCGTGGATCGCGTCGGGTGCTTCGGCCCGCGCGATCGGCCGGTGCGTCGGCACCGGGACCACCGCGAGCCGGTACGTCCGCCACAGCTCGTCGCGCACCTCGTGCAGCGTGCCCGACATGCCCGCCAGCCGCCGGTACTGCTGGAAGAACCGGGCGTAGCTGATCCGGGCCGACGTTCGGCGGGCGTCGCTCATGGCCACGCCTTCTTTCGCCTCGACCGCCTGGTGCAGCCCGAGCTGCCATCGGCGGCCGGTCAGCACACGCCCCGTCGAGCGGTCGACGATCTCGACCGTGCCGTCTTTGACGATGTAATCGTCGCCGCGGACCATCAGCTCTTTCGCGGTGATCGCCGTGCGGATCAGCTCCTCGCTCCGCCGCCGGCCCGACCAGAACTCCGGCAAGCGAGCGGCGGCCGCCGCCAGCGCCGAACGCCCCGCGTCGGTCAGCTCCACATGTCGCGATGCCCGCTCGACCGTGTAGTGCCGCCCGTCGTCCATCGATGAGACTAGCTCGGCCGCGATCCGGAACTGCCCGCCCGGGTCGCCCTCGTCCGAGCCGTCGTCCACCGAGTCCGCGGAGATAATCGCCGGCGTGACGGCCTCGTCGATCAGCACCGAGTCCGCCTCGTCGATCACCGCCGCGAACAGGCCCCGCTGCACGATCCGGCGGTGCCAGTCGGCCGTGCCGTCGCGGCGCGTGCCCGGGACGATCTCGTCGAGCAGGCAGCTCGACAGCCGCGGGTCCAGCGGCGTCCCGAGCCGGTCGCGCAGAAAGTCGAAGACGACTTGCTTGTCGGCGGCATAGGTCACGTCCGCGTCGTACGCCGCCCGCCGCTCGCGCCGCGGCGTCTCGTTGACCACCGACCCGACACCGAGCCCGACCCGCCCCAGCACCCCGCGGACGATCGAGGCGTCCCGCTCGGCCAGATAGTCGTTGACCGTCAGCACGTGCACGCCCCGGCGCTGCCAGCCGAGCAGAGCCGTGGGCAGGATCGCCGTCACGGTCTTGCCCTCGCCGGTGGCCATCTCGGCCGCGGCGCCGTCGGCCATCACCAGCGCGCCCATCACCTGCTCGACGTGCAGCGCCAGGCCCAGTTCGCGCCGAACCACCTCGCGCAGCATCGCGTACGCCGCATCCACCGTCGGCGGGTCCGTCGGCCGCAGCCTCGCCGCCGCAGAGACCGCCGCGATGTGCTCGTCAAGCGAACGCTCCGACAGCCCCATCAGCGCGTCGGCCTGCTCCACGATCTTCTCTGCCCGCTCCCGGCGGTCGACCAGGTACCGCCGGCGGGCCAGCCGGCCGTGCACCCACGCCCCGACCAGGTCGAGCCCTTTGGCCTGCGGCTCGCGCTCGACCGGCCGCGACAACGCGTCCCACAGCCGCGCAGACCGCGGAAGCGTCGGCCCGACCACGCTCACGCCCCGATCCTCGCGTCAATCAGCCGCTGCACGCGGCGGACCACCCGCGGCAGCAGCGGCTCCGGCTCGAGCCGGAACCGGATCGCCGCCCGACGCCCGTGCAGCAACGCGGCGCGCTCGTCCATCGAGAGCGCCCGCAGCTCGATCTGCGTCAGCGGGTGCAGCGACCGCGACGGGTCCGCCGGGTCTTCGATGATCTCGCCGCCCACCGCGGCGCCGAGCGCCGGCGTCGGCAGCTCGCGCGTGCCCGCGGGCCAGACCCGCTCGACCGTCGCCTCGATCACGCGCCCGGCGTTGCCGTGCAGCCGGATCTGCCCGGACGATCCGTCGCCGATCTCCGGCAGCAGCCGCGACGCCCGCGAGTCGCTCACCGCCGCGAGCACCACCGCCCCGGCCTCGGGGAGCACGAACACGAGCACTTCGCCCCGGCGGATGAACCGGCCCGGCGCGTTCTCGATCTCCTGACCGCTGCCCCGCGGCGACGCCACAACGCCCGAGACCGGCGCCCGCACCGTCAATGCCTCGAGCTCCGCGGCCAGGTCCTGCTCCATCCGCTCGGCGCGGGTCAGCTCCGCGTCGGCCACCCGCCGCTGGGATGCGCCGCGGGCCGCGGCGTCATTGAGCATGGTCCGGGCCCGGCGGACGCGGGCCGCCGCCGCCGCGTGCTCAGACTCCAGCGTCGGGTTCGAGAGCGTCAGGATCGCCTCGCCGGCTTCGACCGGCTCGCCCGGGCCCCGCTCGATCCGCTGGACGTAGCCCGAGACATCCGCCCGGACCGGCGTCAGCCCGTCCCAGTCCACCACGCCCGGAACCGTCGCCGACGCCGGCAGCGGCACAAACGCCGCGACCAGCAGCAGGGGCGCCAACACCCCGCCGCACGCCAGCACCGCCCGGCTCCGACGGCCGTGCAGCTGCGGGCTGCTGGCCACGTACCACCCGCCCATCAGCAGCGGCATCACCATCCACACAAACCCGAACACCACCGCAAGCACGATCCCGAGCGAGGTGTACTTGCCCAAAATAATCAGCAAGATCGAGAGCAGGATGAAGATCCGGTACGGCACCGCGAGCGCGTGATAGGTCAGCAGCAGCCGACCCTCGGCTCGGTCGCGGACATACGGCGGCCGAGCACCCCGCACCCCGAAGCCGCGCCGCACGATCAGGTGCTTCCACAGGTCCTTCGACCGGCCCGCCAGGTTCGGCGCGCCGGCCAGGTCCGACAGGATGTAGTACCCGTCGTAGCGCAGCAGCGGGTTGAGGTTGAACAGCAGCGTTGTCACGCCCGAGATGATCACGACATTGAACGCGATCGTCCGCACCGCGCCCGGCTCGGCCGTCGCCCAGACCACCGCCGCGATCGCCGCCAGGAACAGCTCGGCCAGCATGCCGCCGAGCGCCACCAGCACGCGCCGCCAGGTGTCCGGCATCCGCCACGAGCTCGTCGCGTCGCAGTAGGGCAGGGGCAGCACGAACGCGATCATCATCACGCCGATCTCGGGGCACCGCCCGCCCATGGCCTTGCACGCCGTGGCGTGACCCAGCTCGTGCAGCAGCCGGATCGCCAGGAAGACGACGCCGAGCCAGATGAGGTTCCCGCTGTCAAGGATCCCGTTGAGCGCCCCGCCCAGCCGGTCGGCGTTCGAGACCAGCTCGAACGCTCCCCACGCGACCGCGACGACCAGCGCCGCCAGCCCGGGCCAGCCCCAGACCACCCGCCACAGCCGCTCGCTCGCGGCCAGCCACGGCTCGGGGTTCATCAGCGGGATGTGGAAGAACATCCAGTTGCCCGTCCGCCGCCGCAGCCGCTGGGACGCGAACCGGTGCTGCCGCTCGGCGAGCATGTCGGGCGCCAGCGGCTCGTCGCCGGTGATCAGCCCGAACATCTGGAGCTGCGCGAGCAGCTCGAGGCACTCTTTCTGCGTCGGCGCCTCGTCGCCGAGCTGCGCGAGGCAGGCCCGCCAGGCCTCGTCCGCGGTGCGGTTCCCGTCGAGCATGCCGACGAAGAACCGGGCCGCCTCGCTCATCCGGTAGTAGTTCCCCCCGGCCGGGTCCTCGATGACGTAGCTGACCGTCGGCCCGTGCCGCTGCCGGACGAACCGCGCGTGGACGCTCAGCCGCGGCCGCGAGCCCGCTACGCGATACCACACATCGCTGAACGTCTCCGTCGGACGCTCGGCCAACGCCGATGAGGATGCGCGTCGTCTGGGCATCAGATCACCACCACAGCCGGATGCGGGCCGCGTCGGTCAGCGGCCGGGACAGCTCCCACAACGCGGTCGACCAGCCCGCCTTCAGCCGGACCGATCCGGTCATGCCCGGGCGGAGCAACGCCTCGAATCCGCCCGCGGCGTCCCGGTCGATCGCCGCCTCGACGAGAAACACGCTGCGCGTGTCGCGGAGCTGCGCGACCGGGTTGATGCGCACCACCTCGACCGGCACCCGCCGATCGGGCGCGCCCCGAACCGTGATAAACCCACGCTGGCCCAGCTTTACCCGGTCGATATCGCCCTCGCTCACCTCAAGGATCGCGAGCGTCGAATTGCCCACAACCTCGAGCAGCACCTGCGTGGCATCGACCGGCGCGCCCGAGAGCCGTTCCAGATCGCCCTGGCTCACCACGCCGGCGATCGGCGCCCGAAGCTCCGATGCCTCGATCCGCTGCCGGATCAATCGCTGCGAGGCGGCCGCCTCGTCCAGCTCGGCCTGGGCCTGCCGCGAGGCCGCCCGCTCGCCGCGGGCCATCGCATTGTCGTGCCGGGCCGACAGCGTCTCGATCCGCGCATCGATCTCCGACAGGCTCAGCTCCAGCTGCTCGGTCGCCATCACAGCAAGCAGGTCGCCCGCCGATACCTCGTCGCCGGGCCGAACGAGTGAGCGGTCAAGATACCCTGCGAACGGCGGCACGATCGCCCGGGCCGTCGCCGCCCGGAGCTCAATCGGCGCCGACACCCGGGCCGGGATCGGCACCAGCGCCGCTAAGAGCAGAGCGCCGATCAGCAGCGCACCGACCAGCTTCTTGGCCGTATGCCGCGGCCCGACGATCGCCGCGCCGACATCCAGCAGGTCGTCGCGAGCCACAGAGAGCACCCGGCGATCCGCCAGCCGCCGCGTGTAGACCGCCGGTCCAACGAACTCGGCCACCAGCCGCAGGAGCGGCAAGACCGCCGACGGGAACAGGTCGGTCTGGTGCCGCTCGAGCACCATCACGCCGATCAAATCGCCCTTGATCCGCAGGGGCAGGCTCACGATCGCCGACGGGCCGTACGCCTCGCTCAGCCGCGTGTGCTCGTGGATCACTCGTCGCTGGGCGGGCTGGGCCTCGTCCGCCTCCGGCGCGGGCAGCAGCACCTCGGCGTCCTGCAGCGCAGTCTCTTCCATCGCGCCCTCAAGCGCCTCGATCGCCGGCGCGTGCGGGTCCAGGTCTTCCGAGCCGCTCACCGCGATCACCCGGACCCGGTCGCCCGCGACCAGCCCGATGCTCACCCGGGTGCACCCGAACCGCCGGCGGAGCTCGTCGCACATCAGCGACGACATCGACTGCGCCGTCTCGCCCTGCTGCGCACGGTCGAGCAGCTCGAGCGTCTCCTTGACGATGACTTTCTGCTCGGCCTCGTGCAGCGCCGACTGACGCCAGAGGAACGACTCGAACCGCGACACGGTCAGCCCGAGCCGCAGCATCGCCGCGTCCTGGTCGCGCAGCTCGCGTGGGGCGAGCACCGCGGTCGCGCCCTCGACCCGGCCGTCGGCACGAAGCGGCACGGCCATCGCCAGGTGCGTGTGCCCGGCCGCGTACAGATCACGCGCCCCGGAGACCGTCACCGGCTCGACGATCGGCGATCCCTCGCCCTCGCCCGCCCGGGCCGCGACCTTCTCGAGCGATTCCAACGCCGCCGCCGGCAGCTCGCTCCCGCTCTCGCTGTGGAACGTCGCGGCCGTCCCGCCCGAGCGGCCAGAGCCAGGGCGGAGGTAGGCCACGCCCGCCTCGCCCGACGTCAGCTGGCACTGCAGCCGAAGCAGGGATTGCAAGAACCCGCGGAGCTCTTCGCCCCGCGTCGGGGCGGCCGCGGCCGCCCCGGGGTCACCGTGCGCGTGCTGAACCGCTCCCGATGACCCGCGCGCGGGCGGGGTCGGGCCGGCCTGGCTCGTTTCGTGTGCCGTCATATGTCCTCATCGAAGCGGCGGGTCAGTCCGCCGGGGCGTCCTCAGCCGGGGCCGCGGGCGCCGCGCCGGGCTGCTGGATCTGGATCTCGCCGTTGCGCTGCTCGTACTGCCGGATCACCTGGCCCAGGCTGATCGCCATCCGCTTGGCCGCGACCCAGTTCATCACCACGCGGCTGCCCACGGCAAAGTTCATCACCGGCTGACCGTCCTGGCCCTGCATCGGCAAGTTGATCCCGAAATCGAGCACCACCTCGTCGCTCGTCGTCGACGTCCGGATGATGTTCGAATAGGTCGTGTTCATCTTGCTCTCGTCGATGCGGAGCTGGACCTGCTGTTGCTGCTGATCGGCCATGGTGGTGGTATCTCTCGGCACGCGCGGCGGGGGCGGTCGGGCCTCTAAATGATGTGATCGGAAGGGCTGCCCCGGGGCTTCGTCCCGCGGCAGGGTCTGCTTCAAAAGGACGTCGGCCGCACCCACCAGGCCGCGATGTCCAGCGTCGGTGACCCACGAGGGCCGCCGGCCGCAGGGTATGTCCGCCCGCAGACGCTGGCGAGTCATGCACACCATTCGTCACACGGGCCGATCCGGTTCGTCGCCCGGCACCAACTCTGCACGAGCCGTGGCGGCTCCAGCCGTACAGCCGCCGCCGGGCCGTTGTTATTCCGGCGTGGATCAGCCGGCACCGCCGCCCGGGCTCCGGAGCCGCACCCGCCCGTGAAGACCGCTGGGCAGCCCGTCCGGGTTCGGGATCTCGATCCGGATCGTCACCTCGCGCACCGTCGCATCGCCCGTCGGCGGGATAAATACGATCCGCGCGTCCTCCGCCGGTGGCGCCTCGATGTCCTGCCAGTGCACCGACACCGCGTCGCCCACCGAAAGACCCGCCGACACGCTCGGCGGCACCGGGAAATCGATCTCCAGCATGCTTGTATCGACCAGCGTCACCACCGTCGTCAGCTCGTCGACCGTCTCGCCCGCTTTCTTGTGAACCTCGATGACATCGCCGCCGATCGGCGCTCGGATCATCATCTCTGCCAGCCGGGCTGCTTCGCGTTCCATCGACAGCCGGCGCTGCTCCAGCTCCAGCTCCGCGGCCCGGAGCTGCACAACCGATCGGTTGTACGCGAACTCCGCCTCGCGGACATCCTGCGCGTTCGCCCCGCCCTGCCGGGCCGAGTCGCGCGTGATCTGCAGCTCGCCCTCCTCAAACTCGACCTGCAGCTCGGCCAGGTCGACCGCGCTCGTATCAGACACCTGAGACTCGGCGAGCGCCACGTTCGCCCGCTGCACCCGGTCGTCCAGGCGGAGCAGCAGTGTGCCGGCCTCCACGCGATCGGGGGTTGAACGCGGGCGTTTGGCGATACGTTTGCACCTGGTCTAAACTGCGCGACACGCTTAGGGAGGAAAAGCAGATGTCGTTCCCTGAACAGGGTCGGAACTGGGCCGACGTAAAACGCGATCTCGAAACGCGCGGCGGCGGCGATGCGAAATGGCGG
>JBCDEF010000114.1:0-8730 GCA_039179915.1 Planctomycetota bacterium
CGCGCGTGCAGGTCGCGGCCGGTCCGGACCGAGCCTTTCTCGCGCCCGGTCATGCCGCGTTCGAGGGTCGTGTCGTACCCGCTGCACAGGTCGGCGGCCTCGACCGTGCCGCCCACGCGAAGCGACCGGCCCGCGGTGACCCTGAACATGTCGCAGACGCCCTTGCGGATGTCGATGTCGCCGCGGAAGTTCACATGTCCGGTCGAGAAGTCGACGGCATGGTGGATCTCGAGCGCCCGCGTGATCTTGAGCGTGTGGGCATCCATGACCACAAGGCCGGGAAACGCCGCGGAGACCCGGCCCGAGTCGTCTGTGATGAGTGAGGCCTCATCGAGCTTCAGCGAGCATTCATGGCCGTCCTTGGCGGGAACCGTTTCGCCTAAGGCATCGACACCGTTGAGCCCGGGCTTGGCCGGGTGCAACTGGCCGATCATCTGTTCCGCCCGGACGACCATGAGGGTGGACCGGTCGTAGTGGTTGACGGTCTCGGATGGCTCTTCGATCGATTCTTGATCGGACGAGCGTTTTGTATCGACGCCCTGCCCGCGGCGTGTGCTGCCGGTCCGTGAGGCCCGGTCCCGGATTTCCTGCAGGGAAGCTTCGAGCTCAAACCAGCCGTTCTCGCCGGTCTGCGGCCGCCGGCCCTGGGCGATCAGGTGCTCGAACGCCCCGGTAGACGCCGAGTCGTAGGCTGCGACGGCCGCGGCGATGCGATCGCGGAGCTCGTCGTCGTCGGGGATGCCGCGCGAGAGCACAACGCCCAGGACCTCTTGCTCGGTCACGGCATCCGGGTCGGTGCCGGGAGCGATCACCAGATCCGCGCTGATCCGGTCGGTGCTGAAACGTACCCGTATGCGGTTCTCGGATTCGTCGGCCATCGGCGTGTATCCTGCCGGCCCGCGTTCGCGGGCCTAGGCCGCCTTCTTGCCGACCGTCTCGTTGATGCGCTGGCTGAGCACATCGGGCGTGAACGGCTTGACGACGTAGTTGTTCACCCCGGCCTTGATCGCCTCGATCACCCGAGACTTCTCGCTCTCGGTCGTGACCATGATGATCGGGGTGGTCTTGTCCTGGCTGCGGACGGCCTTGACGAACGTCAGCCCGTCCATGTTGGGCATGTTCCAGTCGACAAGCATCAGGTCGGGCGCAAACGCGAACACCTTGCTGAGCGCATCCTGACCGTCGCAGGCTTCTTCGATCGCCGTGTAGCCGAGCTGGCTGAGCACGGACTTCTGGATGTTCCGCATCGTCTTCGAGTCATCGACGAGCATGATCTTCATAGCAGCGGCTCCCTTACCGGGGTCTTCCTTCAGGCGGCCTTGGCGTTCTCGGCAGCGTCGCGGATCGCGACCTCGATCGCCAGTTCGCCGCAGTCGGTCTCGCACGGGATGACGATGCACGGCGTGTCCTTGCTCGTGCTGACGTTGTGGTTCTCTCCGATGATCACGCTCGGGCACGTGATCGAAACCCGCTTGTCGCTGAACAGGCCCTTGGCGTTGCCGGAGACCATGTTGACCAGCTCGCCGATCGCGTCGGCGAAGTCCGGGTTATCGACCTCGATTGTCTCGCCGACGAACAGTGTCACAAGACGCTGGGCGGTATCCAGCGGGAAGCTGAGCACAACGGTCCCGGTCACATCGCCCGACATCCCGATCACGCCGGAGACGTCGTAGGTCGCCTTCGGCTGCTCCTTGATCCGCGGCTCGTTGATCGTGACGGGCATCTGCAGCATCGTCGAGAAGACGTTCTGGATGCTCGTCATGAACGGTGTGATGTACTGTGCGTCCATTGCAGTCCCCGGGCAGGTGATGCCCGCTCCCTCGCCCGGGCGCCCGTGTCAGGCCGCCCGGCCGTTCTCCGCGATCCGTGCCAGCTGCGCCACGTCGACGATGAGGCTCACACCCCCGTCGTCGCGAACCGTCGCGCCGCTCATCGGCCCCTTCTTATCGAACATGTCGCCCAGCGGCTTGATGACGATCTCCTGCTGTCCGATCAGCTCGCTGACAAGTAGGGCAAACGCCCGCTCCTGGTGGGTCAGCACGACCGCGAACGGCGCGGACGTATCGGCCGAATCACACAGATCGAACAGCTCGTGGGCGCTCAGCAGCGGCAGGATCGAGTCCCGCAGGCGCAGCACCGGGTGCTGGTTGATCGTGCTGACCTCGCACTGATCCGGACGAACGATCTCGAGCAGGTTCGACAGCGGGATCGCGTACGACTCCCCGCCGACGCCCACCATCATCGCGGGCATGATCGCCACGGTCAGCGGGATCATGATCGTGATCGTCGTGCCCTCGTTGGGCGCCGAGTCGATATCCAGCGAGCCCTTGAGCGCCTCGATGTTCGTGCGGACGACGTCCATGCCGACGCCGCGGCCGGACAGGTCGGTCACCGACGACGCCGTCGAGAAGCCCGGCTCGAGGATGTAGCGGTAGACCTCTCGGTCGCTCAGCGCCGCAGCCTCCTGCTCGCCGATCAGCCCGCGCTCGACCGCCTTGCGCGCGATCACGTCGCGGTTGATCCCGCGGCCGTCGTCGATGATCCGGATCGAGACGTGGCTGCCCTGGTGGCTCGCGACGATCCGGATCGTCCCGGTCGCGTCCTTGCCCGCCGCGGTCCGCTCGTCGGGGCCTTCGAGCCCATGGTCGGCCGAGTTGCGGAGCAGGTGGACGAGCGGGTCGCCCAGTTCCTCGATGACCGACTTGTCGACCTCGGTGTCGCCACCCTCGATCGTCAGCCGGATCTGCTTGCCGGTCTTGGAGGCAAGGTCCCGGATCAGCCGCGGGTACTTGCCGAACAGCTTGTCGAGCGGCTGCATCCGCGTCCGCATCACCGCGACCTGGATGTCGCTGGTGACCCGGTCCAGGGTTCCCGCGGCGGTGGTGACCTCCTCGCGGAACTCGGCCTCGAGCGACTCGACCGACTCGATCTGCCGCGACAGCGCCGCCACACGGTTCTTCTGGAGCACGAGCTCGCCGACGAGGTTCATCAGGGTCTCGAGCCGGCCAACCTCGACGCGGATGGTCTGATCGGGCACGGCCGTGCCCGCGTTCGCCCTCGGCTTCGCGGGGGCATTGGGCGCGGTGTTGTCCGCGGCGTTCGTGCCTCCGTTGCCGTTGTCGGCAGGATCGGTGCCGCCTTCATCAGGAACAGAATTTGCTTTTGTCCCGGCTTGTGTGCCGGTGTCTGTGTCAAGCCGAAGTGCCGTCTCCGGGTCGGCGTCGGGGGGCAGCAGCGCCTCGGCGTCGAGCGCTCCGCCCTCGAGCAGCGTCCGGACCCGTGTGACCAGCTCGCCCGTCGATGGTGTGACAAGACGCCGATCGGCCAGCGATGCGCTCAGCCCCTTGATCGTGCTCGCGACGGCGCCCATCCGCGGCACGAGCTGGCCGAACGCCTCGCCGTCGACATCCCCGATGTGCACCCCGCACTCGCGCAGCAGCGATGCGAGATCGACCATCTCGTCGTACTCGAAGAATTCGGCCGAACGCGCCAGCGACTCGCCCAGATCGACCAGGGTCTCGGCCGCCTCGCCCCGGCCGGCCTCGTCAAGAAGGCTCGCGACGCTCTCGTCGATCGCCTCGAGCGTTGACTCGAGATCAGCAATCAGAAATTCAAACAGGTCCGCTTTGTTCTCGGGAAGCACCAGAGGACGGGATCCGTCATCGGCAGCAGGCGGCTCGGGCTCGTCCACCGCCGTCGCCGACGCGGCGTTGCCAGCATCATCCGCGCCGCTCCCGCCCTCGGCGATGCGGATCAGCCCGTCGACGGTCGCCTGCTTCGGCGTGGTCAGCGGCTCGCCGCCGGCGATCTCGTTCATCTGGACCTTGATCGTGTCGACCGCGTCGAGCAGCAGGTCCATCGCGGGCCGGTCCACGACGGCCTCGCCGTTCCTCGCCGCGTTGAGCGCCGACTCCGCCGCGTGAGCGATGTCGACAAGCTCGGTCAGGGCCAGGAACGACGCGCTGCCCTTGATCGTGTGCAGCGCGCGGAAGACCTGGTTGAGCATCTCCGCATCGTCCGGCGAGCTCTCGAGTGTGACCAGATCCCCCTCGAGCTCCTCGAGCAGCTCGCCCGATTCGGTCAGGAAGTCCTGCAGGATCTCTGGATCGAACCCGTGGTATGCCATGGCTGCGTCCTGACCTTCCTCGGCCCGTTCTGGGCCGGTCCGCTAGGAGACCTTGCCGAGCTTCTTGTAGCAGAAGCCCTGCGGGATCGGCACCTGCTCGAACGCGACGTCCAGGTTCCGCAGGCTCTCGGAGTGGCCGATGAACAGGTAGCCGTCGTCCGCGAGCTGATCGTGGAACATCTGCACGACCCGGCGCTTCATCTCGTCATCGAAGTAGATCATCACGTTGCGGCAAAAGATGACGTCCCAGGTGCCGTGACGCTTCGACGCGAGCGTGTCGCGGAGGTTGTGCTTCTCGAAGTTGACCATCGATCGGATCGACGGGTCGAGGTCGTAGAACACGCCCTCCTGCTTGAAGTACCGGTTCTTGACAAGGTCGGGCGTCGACCGGACCGCGTAGCTCGAGTACCGGCCGCCCGCGGCGATGTTCAGGCACTTCTCGCTGATGTCCGTGCCAAGGATCTCGATGCGCCAGTCGTTCAGCCGCACGCCCAGCGACCGGTTGACCTGCATCGCCATCGTGAACGGCTCCTCGCCGCTCGAGCACGCCGCCGACCAGAGCCGGAGCCGCTTCGACGAAACCCGCTTCTCGAGCATCTCGGGCAGCACGGTCTTCTCGAACACATCGAGCTGCGGCTCGTTGCGGAAGAAGCTCGTCTCGTTGATCGTGATCCGGTTGAACATCTCCTGGAACTCGTCCGTCTGGTACGGGCCCATCGTCAGGAACGCGATGTACTGGTCGAAGTCGTCGACCTCGATCTCCGCCAGGCGGTGGCCCAGCCGCGACTCGAGCACGTACTTCTTGTTGTCAGGGAAGTGGATCCCGGCGCGGTCGTAGATGATCGAACGCAGCCGCTCGAACTGCTCGGTCGACATCGGCGGCGATTTGGTCGTAGGCATGAAGCGGTCCTGTCCTGCGGTCTCTGCGGGGATACGAATCATCTTCGGGACGGGAAGCGGGCGGGCTGTTGTCTCAGGCCGCCGCGTTCGTGCGGCACTCGATGGAGTCCAGCAGCCCGCCGTCGAACAGCCGCTCGAGATCGAGCATGATCAGCAGGCGGTCCTCGAGCTTGCCGACGCCCGCGATGAACTCCGACTCGACCGAGCTGATCATGCTCGGTGCGGCCTCGACGATGCTCGGGCTGATCCGCAGCACCTCGTTAACGCTGTCGACGATGAACCCGATCACACGGCTGCGGACCTCAACGACGACGATCCGCATCCGCTCGGTCTCCTCGCCGATCGGCATCCCGAACCGTTTGCGGAGATCAAGCACGGGGATGATCTTGCCCCGGAGGTTGATCACGCCCTCGACCGCCGGCGGGCTCGACGGCACGCGCGTCAGCTCCATCATCCGGTTGATCTCCTGCACCGCGAGGATGTCGACCGCGAACTCCTCGTTGGCGACCTCGAAGGTCACGAGCTGGAGCTGTTCGCCCTGCGCGTCGTCCGTGTGGGCTTCGGTTTCGGCCGAGAGCGGTCGGCCGCCGTTGTCTGAAGACGCCATGGGTCTCTCCCAGAGGGTGCCGCGGCGGAAGGCCGGACCCGACGCTTAGGCATCGACGCCAGAAGCCCCGCGCTTGAGCCGGGCGTGGAACGATCACCCAAATGCGTCGTTTCGGCGAGGGGCGTTCACGCCGCGGGTGTGACCCGGTCGGCGTCGGTCAGCCGGGCGATCGTCCGGCCCACGGTTTCGGGGTCCATCTGGGTGCGCACCAGCCCTGCCTCGGCCACGGCGCGGGGCATGCCGTACACCACGCTCGACGCCTCGTCCTGGCCGATCAGCACGCCGCCGGCTTCGACCAACGCCCGCGAGCCGTTCAGACCGTCATCCCCCATGCCCGTCAGCATGACGCCCATCAGGTGCTTCCCGTAGATCCTCGCGGCCGACTCGAACAGCACATTGACGCTCGGTTTGTAGAGCTCGCGGGCCGGTTCGGACGTGATCTCGATCCTGGTCCGTGTCTTTGTGACGCGCCCAAGCCGCACATGCTGGCCGCCCTGGCCCACATACACGCTTCCCGGCAGCAGGGGCATGCCCGTCTCGGCGTGCACGACGTTGAGCGCCGTCATGCCCGCGAGCCGCTCGGCCATCGACTGCGTGAAGAGCTTCGGCATGTGCTGGGCGATCACGATCGGGACACTGATCCCCGCCGGCAGCTGCTGCAGCATGCGCTCGAGCGCGGGCGGGCCGCCGGTCGATGACCCGACGACGACGCACGAGAGCGGGTGGTCGACGGCAAACGACCGGTGTCGTACGCGGGCACCCGCATCGGGCTTCGACGGCCTTGCCGGGTCACTCCGCCGAGTTTCGGTCGGTGCCGGGCGAGCCGGAACCCGATGCGATCGCGCGATCGCGCGGATTTTCTCGATGAGCAGCCGCCCGTCCGGGCTCTCGTGGAGGCCGATGGCGGTCGCTGGTTTCGCGATCACGTCGGCCGCGCCGTGCGTCAGCGCATCGAGCGCAACGCGGCTTCCCTGCTTGGTCAGGCTCGAGCACATCAGCACGGCCGGCGGCGAAGGGTGCGATTTCATCAGCAGCTTGAGCGCTGAGAGCCCGTCGAGTTCCGGCATCTCGACGTCGAGCGTCACCACGTCAGGGGAGAGCCGTTCGATCTTGTCCAGACCGTTGCGTCCGTTGAACGCGGTGCCGACCAGTTCCAGGCCCGGTGCGGCTTTGATGATCTCCGAGAGCGCCCGGCGCATGAAAGCAGAGTCGTCAACGACCAGGACACGTATCGGCATCGGGCGGGCCCTCCAGAACCCGCCGAAGCATCGGCCGAACCGATCGCCGACCTGAGCGATGCCCGGCTGATCCGGGCCCGATGCGTTGCGGACCTGATCCCAAAAACGGACACAGGCCCGATCGTGAAACGGCACAAAAAAAGCCCGACCGATCCGGCCGGGCAATGCCCAGGAGAGGACTCGAACCTCCACCCTGTTGCCAGGACTACCACCTCAAGGTAGCGCGTCTGCCAATTCCGCCACCTGGGCCGAGGCACACGGACGGTCTCCCGCCGCGGCGGGCAGTGTAGCGATGCCACCCGATCCAAGCGAGCCGATCGGCGCAATCGATGCGACGTTATCGGAAGACTCTCCGCGGCGAGCAACCTACCCTGCGGCTCGACGCGTGCTGCTCAGCATCACCTCATCCGGAGCCCGATCGATGGCTGTTCAGGAACACCGTGCCGTGCTCGAAGCGGTCAAGGCATCGGCAGAGTCCGCGGGCTGCTTCGGCCCGGTCTCGCTCCACGACGCCCTGCTGATATGTAACGCGGACGGCTCGGCCGAACCAGCCGTCTATACGCTCTCGATCGGCGATGACGGACTGTGGGTCGCCCTCTTGATGAAAGACCGCTGGCAGAGCGAGTCGATCGAATCAGACCTGATGCACTCGGGCGACAAGCTCGAAGAATTGCTCGACGAAGAACTGGCCGAGCTCGGCTACGACCCGCCTCCGGGCGTCTCGACGAGCTACCAGCACTTCCGCTCCGAGGATCTGGAGTTCGTCTTCCGCAGCCGCGTGCCGGTGCCGGAAGGCGCGTCGAGCGATGAGGCGTCCCGGGTCGCGACGGCCTTGCTGCTGGCCTACGAGGCCTGCTTCCGCCAGCTCGGCGACATGGACTCGGACGGTGACGACGACTGACCCGGCCAGCGTCGGCGGCTCGCGGTGAGTGGGGGGCTCTTTCAATGCGGATTCTCATGCTCGGGTGGGAGTGTCCCCCCTTTATCGCCGGCGGCCTCGGCACCGCGTGCCACGGCCTGACCAGCGCTCTCGATCGCATCGGCCAGGATGTCGTGTTCGTGCTGCCTAAGGGGGTCGACGGCTGGACCGGCGGGCGGGTCCGCGTGATCGGCTCCGACGCCGCGGCCGACCGAGCCTCGTCGCCCTCGGATGATCCCGCTGGCGGTTCCGAAACGGCTCTGTCGTCGCCCGACGCCCCAGATGCCGCGTTCAGCGTTGTCGAAGGATCCATGCAGGGCTTCGAGCGGACCCGGTTCGTGGGTGTGCCCGCGGCCATCGCGAGCCCCTATGCGGCCGTCGGCACCAAAGCGGACCAAACCGGACCCGCAGGCGCCGCGAGCGGGAGCGCAGCCGCATCGGCCGCGGCCTCGCTCGATCACGCCGGCGTCGCGCAGGTGAACACCTCTGGGGCAGGCTCCGCGGACTATACGGGCGACATGCGTCGGGACTGCGAGGTCTACGCCAACATGCTCGTGCGACTCGCGGCCGCCGAGCGCTTCGATGTCATCCACGCCCACGACTGGATGACCTTCCCGGCCGGCATGGCCGTCTCGCGGCTCTGCTCGCGGCCGATGGTCGCGCACGTGCACTCGACCGAGTTCGACCGCTCGGGCGAGAACGTCAACCAGCAGATCTACGACATCGAGCGCCGCGGCATGCACGCCGCCGTCCGCGTGATCGCTGTCAGCCGGCTGACGAAGTCGATCTGCGTCGAGCGATACGGGATCAGCCCGGACAAAATCGATGTGGTCTACAACGGCGTCGCCCGAGAGGACCAGCAACCCGCCCCGGGCGCCCGGATCGAGAGCGACGACAAGATCGTGCTGTTTCTGGGCCGCATCACCATGCAGAAGGGCCC